>JASHRU010000045.1 GCA_030037225.1 Candidatus Acidiferrales bacterium
CCGCGCCTGATCAAATTTAGCGGAGTCGCGAAAGACGCTTCCGGCGCTCCCCGCACCGGCACCGTCGGCCTCACGTTTTCGATCTATCAGGAGCAGGAAGGCGGAGCCACGCTGTGGATGGAGACCCAGAACGTGGAACTGGACGGCGAGGGCCATTACTCCGTGCTGCTGGGCAGCACGCAGAGCGAAGGGGTTCCCTTGGACCTGTTCGCCTCGGGCGATCCGCGATGGCTGGGAGTGCGGGTGGAGTTGCCGGGCGAGGTGGAGCAGGCGCGGGTGCTGCTGGTGAGCGTGCCGTATGCGCTGAAGGCCTCGGATGCGGACACGCTGGGAGGGAAACCGGCCTCGGCCTTCGCGCTGGCGCCGGTGGAGGCGAGCGCGACGACCGGGACGAACAGCGGAACGTCAACGACACCGAGCGCGACTAGCACGACGACCACGAAGGGGAAGAAGCCGGCGAGCGCGGGTACGGAGACGATGGGCTACATCCCGATGTTCATCGACACCAGCGGGGATCTGGGGAATTCGGTGATCCAGCAGAGTGGGAGCGCGATCGGGATTGGCGAAGCGCCGGCACAAACGCTGGACGTGAACGGAGGAATCCGCGGCACGGGGCTGGCTACGGGCATTCGCAACACCTCGCCGGACGCGATCAACACGAATGCGTTGTTTCTGAACGGCTCGAACGCGATGGGAGTGATTGGGACGAGCAACGCGGTGTTCGCGCCCGGCGTGCTGTTCACGAAGGTGAGCTTCTACGCGGGCAACGGGACGGCGACCTCGGAACGGATGACGATCAACGGGGCGAACGGATTCGTGGGGATCAACAACACGACGCCGGGGCAGCAGTTGGACGTGATGGGAGGTTCGATCCGGACGGACACGCAGTTCATTTCGACGGCAGCGACAGGGACGGCGCCGCTTTCGGTGGCATCAACGACGATGGTGCCCAACCTGAACGCGGGGCTGCTGGGCGGCGTGGCGGCAACGGGGTTCGCGCAGTTGGGTGCAATGAGCAACACGTTCATGGGCAGCATCTCGGCTTCGGGATTCACGGGCAGCGGAGCGGGGCTGACGGCGTTGAACCCGGCGAATCTGAGCGCGGGAACGGCGGCGATCGACATCAGCGGAAATGCGGCGAGTGCGAGCACAGCCGCCAACGCGCTCGAGCTGGGCGGAATGCTACCGAGCGCCTTTGCCCTGGCCGGCAGCACGGCCAGCCCCGTAACGCAGACGGTGAGCGGTGCCCTCAATGTGCAAGGCAACGTGAGCATGGCGGCGCTGAATGGGGTGAATCCCACCTTTACCGTTACCGACATGGACGGGAGCAGCTTCAGCGTTTCGAGCACTGTGGCCATTACGGGGCCTCTGGGCGCTGGCGGAACACTCTCCGAGGAGGAATATCTTGGGGGACTAGGCGGTGAGCTAATAATTCAGGGCAGTAACGCTTCCGCCACGGAAGCGAATGGCAGCGGAGTGCAAATCAATGGCGGGAACGGGAACGCCGGTGCCGGTGGAGGCATCAGCCTGACTCCAGGGACGGGCAAGTATGCCGGGATTGTCACTGTAAATGGAAGTGTTCTAGTCGGCTCGTACCTTGCCGGCGGCCCGAGCACGCTGACGCTCGCACCCAGCGGAACAGCCACTGCGAGCACCAACTACAATTCCAACGCGCTCGAATTCAGTACGTCCGTATTCAACAGCAGCCCAGAGAGCTTCTTCTGGCAGGCGGAGCCCACTCCAAACGCATCTGGCGGGCCGCCCGCCACGCTGAATCTCCTGACCGCATCCGCAGACAATTCACCTGTTGAGACCGGGCTTTCCATAACCAGCGGCGGGATAATTAACTTCGCGCAAGGGCAGACGTTTCCGATCACCGGGACGGGCGGGGGCACGGTGACCAGCATCATGGCGGGCTCCGGGCTCCTTGCGAATGGGATGCAAAACGGTGCGATCACCGGTTCGGGCACGCTGGCGATTGACCCGGCCATAGTGCCGCTGCTCGGTGCGCAGAACACTTTCACCGGCACACCCTCGGGCACGGGCGTAGGGAACGGATCGGTCTATATCAATGCACCTGCGGGGAGCAATGGAACGTTGCTGGGAGCGGCCGTGGGGGGCACGCAGGAGATGCTCCTCGACAGCAGCGGCGACCTGACGCTGGCCGGTTCGCTGGCACTGCCCAATACTACGAGCGCGACGGTCGGCGTGATCAGCCTGGGTACCACGCCGTTCCTGCACAACTACGGTAACTCGAACACCTTCATCGGCGCATCGGCCGGCAACATGACCATGAACACGGCGGACGCAACTGCAAACACTGCAGTGGGTGCCTCCGCGCTCAATGCGAACACGATGGGCTACCAAAACTCTGCCTTCGGCGGCCAGGTGCTTCAGTTCAACACGATGGGCAACGGCAACACCGCCTTCGGCTTCCTTGCGCTCCATGACAACACTTCGGGCAACAGCAACGCCGCATTCGGCAGCTATACGCTGGTCAACCTCGCGAGTGGGTCTAACAACATCGCGATCGGATTTGCTGCCGGCCAAAACCTCGTCACAAACGAAAGCGACGACATCTACATAGGCAACTCTGGAGTCGGGGGCGAATCGAACACCATCCGCATCGGCACCGCTGGAACGCAGACGGCGACGTTTCTGGCGGGAAACGTCACCGCCAGCGGGACCATGACGGCTACTTCATTCCTGGGGAATGGGTCGGGTCTGACGGGCATCGTGTCACTGAGTGGAATGAATTCATTCAGTGGGATGCAGACATTCACCGCCGCACCTACGGGCACGGGCGTAGGGAACGGGTCGGTCTATATCAATGCACCTTCGGGTAGCAACGGGACGCTGCTGGGAGCGGCCGTGGGGGGCACGCAGGAGATGCTGCTGGATTCGAGCGGCGACCTGACGCTGGCCGGTTCACTGACGTTGCCGAATACCACGAGTTCGACGGTGGGCGTAA
>JASHRU010000046.1 GCA_030037225.1 Candidatus Acidiferrales bacterium
GGGTGGACCATGCAACGACGACGATCACCACATTCGCGGGAATTCCGCAGGAGTTCAGTTACGGGGGAGACGGCGGTCCGGCCACGGCAGCGTATCTCAACGTCCCCCTTCAGGCGGTATTCGATGGCGCGGGTAACCTCTACATCGCGGACCTCGGCAACCAGGTTATCCGTGAAGTGTATTGCGCGGACCCGGCCTTGCCCTGCACGCCTCCTGCAGGATTTGTGGCCGGCTACATCAACACCGTGGCGGGAAATACGCAGACGGGATACAGCGGGGATGGAGGAGCAGCCACGGCTGCCATGCTGGACGATCCCTTCGGAGTGACGGCGGATATTTTCGGAAACTATTTCATCGGCGACGCAGTGAACGAGCGCGTACGCGGCGTGGATGCAACCACTCAAATCATCAACACGGTGGCCGGAAATGGAACCGGAGGCTTCTCGGGAGACGGCGGGCCGGCCACCTCGGCGGAGCTCGACTTTCCCACCGGCATGCACGTAGACGCTGCCGCCAATCTCTACATCGCGGATTATGGAAACAACCGGGTGCGGGAAGTCTCGAATTCCGGCGGCGCGCTTGTGCCGACGCCCATCGGGGTCCCATTCGGAAACGAGGCGGAAGGAACCGCGAGCGCGCCCGTAATTGTGACGTTTTCTTCCACGGGCCCTGCAGCGCTGACGATCACCAACCTGACGGTTGTGGGGCAGAACTCCGGAGATTTCGCGCTTGTGGCAGGAGGTACCTGCGGGTCGGTGCCCATCACGGTGGCGGCCGGCTCGAGCTGCACGGTCGAGTACGCGTTTACGCCGTCGTTGGTCCAGGCGGAGACGGCCACGCTGCTGGTCACGGACAACGCCCCGTACAGT
Organism: Candidatus Acidiferrales bacterium; assembly: GCA_030037225.1. GTDB lineage: Bacteria > Acidobacteriota > Terriglobia > Acidiferrales > UBA7541 > JOPF136. The sequence continues at coordinate 870 of JASHRU010000046.1, forward strand.
CCGCAGCCCATCGGCTTGTCCGGCACCGGCACGCCCGCGGCGAGCGGACCGAGCCTTTCCACTTCGCCCAGCACGCTTGCGTTCGGCACGCAGGCGCTGGGAGTGACGAGCACGCCGCCGATGACGCTGACCTTCTCCAATCCGGGCGCCAGCGCACTGGTCATTACGGCGCTGGCAACGACCAGCGGGAATGCTTCGGACTTCGCGCAGGTGGCCGGGGCAGGGACGTGCGGCAATCTGCCGATCACCATCAATGCGAACTCGAATTGCACACTGGAGTTCACTTTTACGCCCTCCACGATCGCTGCGGAATCCACGATGTTGCAAGTAACCGACAATGTCACGGGCAGCCCGCAGTACGTGTCTTTTACTGGCATGGGAATGGGCCCGGTAGTGAGTGTGCCGTCGTCGGTGGATTTCGGCACGCTCGCGGAAGGCGCGACGAGTTCGACGGTTGGGATAACGCTCACCAACAACGGGAACGGGCTGTTGAACTTTACGAGCCCGCCCACCGTGACCGGAACGAATGCGAGCGATTTCGCCATCATCAGTTCCTCGTGCGTGGTGGGCACTGCGGTAGCCGCCTCCGGGGGAACGTGCACGGTGATGATGTCGTTCAAGCCATCCACGACGACGGCGGAAAACGCCTCGCTTAACTTCGCCGACAATGCGGTGCCCAGCACGCAGAGCGTAATCCTCGAAGGCACGGGAACCGGGCCACTGTCGGGCTTCACGATGACCACGCTTCCGGCCGGAGCCGTCGGCGTTCCCTATGGCGCGGACATCCAGGTGACGGGAGGGACGCCGCCTTACGAGTTTGCGGTGGCCGAGGGATCGGCGCTGCCCGCCGGCTTTGCCATGACAACTGAGCCGAACGGCAACGTGTCGGCAGGACATGTCTATAGCACCAGCAATCCGGCAACCACCGGCACATTGATGTTCAACGTGACGGTGACCGATGCGACCGACAATATGACCACGGCGACAGTCTCGCTGCCGATCGGCACTTCGCCGGCCAACACGCAGGCATCGCTGCTCAACGGGCAGTACGCGCTCCTGGTGCAAAGCTTCAGTGAATCGAGCGGAACCGAGAGCGGAGGGGTCGGCAGTTTGAATTTCAACGGGAGCGGGAGCTTTACCGGCGTAGTGGACATCAATAACGCTTCAGGAATCAGCCAGGACCTTACCGCTACCGGCACCTATTCCGTTGGGCCGGACAATCGCGGGTTTATGGCGCTGACAACGACCGCCGGAACCGTGTACTTCGCCATGTCAGTGGGCAGCGTGTACCGGGGCGTCGCGTACGAAGTGCGCCTGACGAAGTTCACCGACAACGACGGGAACGACCAGATCGGTACCGGCTTCCTGAAGCTGCAGGATCCGACAGCGTTCAATCAGAATGTGTTCGCGGGCACGTTTGCCTACGGCTTGTCAGGACAGTATCCCGGCCTGACGCGGCTGGGCGAGGTCGGAATCGTTTCCTTCGACGACGCGCTCGATGTGACCTCGGGCAGCTTTACGGTGAATGATAGCGGAACGATTTACAACGTCACCGGATTGACCGGCAGTTACACGGCGCTGGATACAAACGGGCGGACCGTGCTTACCGAGACGTTTACGTTCACCCCTGCCGGGTCCACATCGGGGACTGCGGCAGCTTCGTCGGTGGTTGTGTACATCATCGACGCGAACTCGGGCGTGGCCATGACGCTGGACGCGCGGGACGGCAATCCGATTGCGATTGGCGTGGGAGTCCGCCAGCAGAATCCGGGAACCTACACCACCAGTTCGCTCGCCGGGCCCGACGTGTTGTGGTTCGCAGGGGAGCCTTCCGGCGGAACCGGAGCGGCCGTCGGCCTGTTTACCACGTCCGTGGTGGACGGCACGCCGACGTTCAGCATCACGGCCGACAGTAATGACGTCGGCACAATCGGCATAGGCGAGAGCCTCAGCGGACCCTACAGCGTGGCTGCGAACGGCACCGGGTCAATCACTTTTGCGAACACACCGGGTGGCGGGCCCGACACTGTGTATTTTGCTCTGGCCGGTCAGGACACAGGTTTTGTGATGGATAGTGACAGCGCAGACAACGTGGGGGAGTTCCGGCTGCAATCCGGCGCTCCGTTCTCCGCGTCTCCATTCACTTCGAATCTTTACTTCGGTGTGGAGGAAACGCTGCAGAATTCCCACGAAGCGCTCTCAGGAATCGCCAGCGTCTCCACGCCGGGCGAACTGATTCCTACGATCGACGAAAGCCACACCGGTGGAGATCTTGGGTTCGACGAAGCTGGGGGGGCACTGAATTTTACGGTTAACCCGCCCGACGGCCACTTCACGATTTCGCCCAACGCAATGATTGGCGGGTCTACTGGGTATGTGGTGTCGCCCTTCGAGACGGCGTTCTTGGGCACGGGCGGCCAGACTACGGAGCCGGCGCCGTCGGTTCACCCGCAGTTGTTCTTGGCGAAAACCGAGACAGCGCCTCCGGGAACAGCTTCTCCTGCAACTACAACCGTGAATTATGCGACGGCGGTGGCACAGGCAACGAGCGCGCAGTCCGCCGCGATTACTTTCACCAACACGGGCCTGGGGCCGATGGCGTTTACGGGGACGAATACGACCGGCTCGCCGGATTTCAACGTGTCGCTGGGCAGTGCGGCTGCCGGGACGAACGCCTGCTTCCCGACGACCGGGATACAAATCGTGCGGCCGCAGGAGAGCTGCACGGTGATCATCACGTTCACGGCTCCCAGTGGAGACGCGGACGACACGGCGCTCGATGAATCGCTCATCCTCGAAAGCGATGGCACGACCAATGTGACTGTCACGCTGACCGGGACGGTGCTAGCGCCGACGATTGGGGCCGCGCCGAATCCAGTGGCCTTCGGCAACGAAACCGAAGGGGTGAAAAGCGCGGCGATGACGCTGACGTTCTCGAACACCGGCGGCGCTCCCATGACGATCACGGGCGGGCTGACGGCAACGGGAGAAAACGCCACCGACTTCATTCAGGTGGCGGGCGCGGGAACGTGCGGCGCGCTGCCAATTACCGTCGCCGCAGGGGCGAATTGCACGGTGGAGTATACGTTCACTCCCTCAACCACAGCTGGGGAATCGGCGACGCTGGAGGTGGCCAACAACAGCGCGACCACGCCCTACGCGGTGACGCTGATGGGCACGGGGACCTCTCCACTGCCGGTGGTGACGTTCGCACCAACCGCGGCGGCAGGCGTGAACTTCGGCGCGATAGCTCCGGGGATGACGACCGGAGTATTCACCGAGACGATCACAGTGGCGGCGGGGACTGAGAATCTCCAGCTCTCGGGGATTTCGATCGCGACAACCACCGCTGGGGCCGGAGCGAACGACTTCGCCTTCGCGGCGGCGGGGACCACGTGCCCGACCGATGGCGGGACGTTGAACGCGGGAACCAACTGCATGGTGGCGATGACCTTCACGCCGACCCTCGCAGGGACGGAGAACGGCACGTTGACCATCGCAGGGACGAACCTGACGGGGAGCCCGGTGGTGATTCCGCTGACGGGGATTGGGGCTTCGACGGCGGCCGGATTTGTGTTCACCGTTCAGTCGACCGCGCTGGGAGGGAACGGAGCGGTGGTCACGCTGACGCCCGGAGAGTCGGCGATCTTCCCGCTGGTGATTACGCCGAACACAGGATTCATCGGGCCGGTCACGGTGGCGTGCGGGACGGTGACGCCGGCGACGAATACGGTGCTGTGTACGATACCGACGCCGACGGTGACCATCACGACGAGTCCGAGCGCGGCGAT
>JASHRU010000047.1 GCA_030037225.1 Candidatus Acidiferrales bacterium
CTGAATACGCAAAGCTACAGTAGCGATCTGCCACCAGGTTGTAAACTTATACGATGACTTAAGCCCGTGGCGCTTGCATGGATGCCCAAGCATCCCCCGGCATCTTTTGCACAACTGTCACAGAGAGTGCATTAAACTGTCGCGACCCTGAAGCATGAGCCACCTGGAACCCATAATCGAAGCGAAGGCGGTGGAGCAGTTCTACGTGCAGCAGGACGGGCACCGCACGCAGATCCTGGCGCCGACCAGCATCAGCATCGCGCCGGGGAAAATCGTGGCGCTGCTGGGAGCGTCCGGTTGCGGCAAATCCACGCTGTTACGCATCCTGAGCGGCCTGGCGCGGCCCGCGGCCGGCGAGGTGTTGTGGCATGGCCAGGCGCTCAATGGCCGCAGCCCGAACGTGGCCATCGTGTTCCAGAGCTTCGCGCTGTTTCCGTGGCTGAGCGTGATTGAAAACGTGGAGGCGCCGCTTAAAGCGCGGGGCGTGGGCGCATTCGAGCGGCGCAAGCGGGCACTGCGCATTCTGGACACGGTGGGGCTGGACGGGTTCGAGAAGGCCTATCCGAAGGAGCTTTCCGGGGGGATGAAGCAGCGGGTGGGATTCGCGCGCGGCCTGGTAGTCGAGCCGGAAGTGCTGTTCATGGACGAGCCGTTCTCGGCGCTGGACGTGCTGACGGCGGAAACGCTGCGCGGCGAACTTCTGGAACTGTGGACGAGCCGGAAAATCCCGACGAATGCCATTTTCATGGTGACGCACAACATCGAGGAGGCGGTGGAGTTGGCGGACCGCATTATCGTGCTGGCCCACCGGCCGGCGCACATCCACGATGATTTCGACGTGAGCCTGGCGCACCCGCGCGATCGCAAATCGCCGCGCTTTCTGGAGCTGGTGGACCACGTGTACAAGGTGCTCACGCTGCCCGACGAGGCGCACGTGCTGCCCTCCGAACGCCCCGAGCGCGAAAAGCACGCGCCGCTGCCGCACGCACGGCCGGGCGGCATCGCGGGACTGGTAGAAATTCTTGGCGACCGCGGAGGCGCTGACGATCTCTATCATCTGGCCGAAGAACTGGTGATGGAACTGGATGACCTGCTGCCGATTGTGGAGGCGGCGACGTTGCTCGGCCTGGTGGAAGTGGCAGAGGGCGACGCGCGGCTGACGCCGACCGGGCGTAGCTTCGCAGACGCAGGCATCGAGCAGCGCAAACTGATTTTCCGCGAGGCCGCGCTGGAGCGAGTTTCGCTGCTGCGCCACATCCAGAGCGCGTTGCGCTCCAAAGCGGACCACGCGCTGCCCGCCGAGTTCTTCCGCGACATCCTGGACGAAAGGTTCGATGCCCAGCAGGCCGAACGGCAGTTCCAAACAGCGCTCGACTGGGGCCGCTACGCCGAGATTTTCGAATACGAACCTGCAACTGACCGTCTGACGCTCCACGACGCGGCGCTGGCTGGCGCCGCCTAGTCGCATGGCCGCGCTGACCACGGCCCAACCCACCGGGCGCTTCCAGTTCTACCGCGGGCGTAGCTCACTGGCCATCGACGTGGTGGTGTTCGCGGGCGTGCTAGCGGCGCTCTACGGACTCTTTGGCGTGGGGCGCGTCTGGCTGGCACCGTTCCAGCCGGCGACGGAGATTTCCCGCAGCCCCCGCTCACTGCCGCTGTATGCCATCTATTCGCTGGGGCGTATGGGACTCGCGTACTTCGCCAGCCTGATTTTCGCGCTGGTCTATGCGTACCTGGCGGCGCGAAACCGCGCGATGGAGCGCCTGCTGATTCCCCTGCTCGATATCCTGCAATCCATTCCCGTGCTGAGCTTCTTGCCCGGCGTGATGCTGGCGATGGTCGCACTGTTTCCAGGCCGCCAAATTGGACTCGAACTGGGATCCATTCTTCTGATCTTCACCGGGCAGGTGTGGAACATGGCGTTCAGCTTTTACGCATCACTGAAAAGCCTGCCGCAGGAACTCGTGGAGGCGACGCGCACGTACCGCTATGGTCGCTGGCAGCGCTTCTACCAGCTCGAGTTGCCCTTCGGCGCCATCGGGCTGGTGTGGAACTCGCTGATGTCGGTAGCCGGCGGCTGGTTTTTCCTGATGGCCTGCGAAATGTTCCAGCTCGGCAGCCGCGACTTCCGGCTACCGGGGCTGGGCTCCTATTTGCAGAGCGCGGCGAATCACGGCGACACGGGCGCGATCCTGTGGGGACTCGCCGCCATGATTCTGGTGATCCTGCTGCTCGACCTGGTGCTGTGGCGTCCGTTGATCGCCTGGGCGGAAAAATTCAAATTCGAGCAGGTGGAAAGCGCGGAGACGCCGCACTCCATCGTTCTAGCCGGGCTGGGACGCTCAACGATCCTCGCATGGCTGAAGCGCAAAGCGCTGGCCCCGGCGTGGGAAGCGCTGACGCTGCGAGTGGCTCGGCACGAAGCTGCCGAGCCGCCGGAAGCCCCACCGGGACAGTGGCGCACGCTGGCGGCGCGGGCGGTGGGAGTGGCAGCGCTTGTCCTCATCCTGTACGGCACGATGCGGGCCGGCCACTCACTGATGGAGTTGACCTCGAGCGATTTGACGGCCCTTTTCCGCGGAGCCATGGCCACGCTCGGGCGCGTGCTGCTCGCGCTTGCGATTGGCACCCTGTGGACTGTGCCGATCGGTGTAGCTATCGGGTCGCGTCCGCGGATCGCGGCGCTGGCGCAACCGATTGCGCAGGTAGCCGCTTCGGTGCCGGCCACGGCGCTGTTCCCCGTCGTGCTGCTCGTGCTTATCCGATTCGGCGGAGGCATGGGAATCGCCGCCATCGTCCTGATGCTGCTTGGCACGCAGTGGTATCTGCTGTTCAACATCATCGCCGGCGCGCAGGCCCTGCCGACCGATTTGAAGGAAGCCGCCGTTGTGTACCGCTTCTCGGGATGGGACCGCTGGCGACTTTTGATTCTACCGGGAATCTTTCCGTACCTCGTCACCGGGCTGGTGACCGCAGCCGGCGGGGCCTGGAACGCGAGCATCATCGCGGAGTACTTCCATTTTCAGGGACGGGTGATGGCCACAACGGGATTGGGCGCGACGATCAGCCACGCAACCGATTCCGGAAACTTTCAGCTCCTGCTGGCCAGCACCGTGATGATGGCCCTCGTGGTTGTGACCATCAATCGCCTCGTTTGGAAACGGATGTACCGGCTGGCGCACACGCGCTTCCAGTTGGGATAGCGCGGCAAAGCAGGTCATTTAGCGCGGGGCACCAGCCACGCGGCCTCACCTGAAATGCAGCTACCCGGTAAAACCTTCGACGAAGCGCACGTCGCGCTCCGCGGCGCCGCCCAGCGCCTTGAGGGCGGCCTGATACGCGGGGCTGTTATAGGTGGCGATGGCTTTCTCCACGCTTTCAAACTCAATGACCACGGTTCGGTCACTGATTCCCTTTTCGACGACCTGCGCGGGCGTACCGCGCACGAGAAAACGACCGCCGCCGGATCCGATAGCTGGTCCGGCCAGCCGGGCGTATTCCATCAACGCTTCTGGTTTTGAGACCGAACGGTACAGCGTGATCCAGTAGCCATTGGCCATACGAGCCTCCTCGAAGAGTGAATCAAAACAGCGGCAGGATCCGGTCCCGTCGCGCCGCGAGCACAGGCCGCGAAACGCTTCAAGAGTGTGGCGGCTGTGGGGCGAAGGCGGCCTGCACGGATTTCTGAATCGCTGTTTCCAGACGGTCTTCGTGCTTGAGAAAATCTCCGCCCACAAACTTTTCCGAAAAGAAAACCAGCTCGCCGGTCTGCGCGCGAATCACTCCGAAATGAATCATCAATCCCTGCCCGCCTCCGCCCATCAGGCCCCCCATGGAGGAGACGGCCTTCTCGCCTTTTGAGGTCAGCGTGCCGTCCGCAGTCACTACAACCAGGACATCCGCGTCCATCTTCCTGGTTGCCGAGAGCTCCTCGACAAGCCGGAAGCTGTCCAACAGATCGTTGCGGCGCCCGGGCTTGGACCACGCGACCACGAGCTCGCGGAAGCGCACCTGAACGGCCCGCAGGGCATCCATCCGCTCGACGGTCGTCTCGCCCTCGCCCAGACAGAGCATGTATTCGCTGACGACCAGCTTACGCTGCTCGAAGAGGTCATCCAGTTCGCCGCAGATGGTTCTGCGCAGGTGATCGGCGGTGGCCGTGGTCTCCGTGCCCGTAGTGACGGTCCATTTCTCTACGTGCACGTCGGGAGGCACCAGCAGAACGCGAGAGGCGCCGCCCAGCGCGTCCTCCTCTCTGGCGCGCCAGGGCAGCTTCTGCGCCGATACCGCAGACAGCAGCACGAA
>JASHRU010000006.1 GCA_030037225.1 Candidatus Acidiferrales bacterium
GATGGCGGGCGTGGGGCGCTTTTCGCGCGCCTCGAAGAGATGCTTCTGAGCGCTGGCGAGCAGGGCTTGCACCTCGGCTTCCGTTTTGCCCATGCGCGTGTCGAGTTCCGCGAACTCGCGCGCGACCCACAAAACGTTCTTCGCCGGGTTGTGGTGCATTTCGCCCACCGGCTCAACGTCGTAATAGAGCTCGATGACCAGCGCCTCGTCGGGTGGAAGCGCCTGGCGCACTTCCTCCTGCGTCCAGGTGAAATAGTCGCCGTCGTCATGGAGCGAAATGTCGGCATCCTGGCTGGAATAGAAGCCGCCGCGGCCGGCGGGTTCGGAGAGCGCGTCGCCGGTCCAGCGAATGATGCCTTCGGCGGTGCGGCGAAACAGGGGATCGCCGGTGATCTGCCAGGCGCGGACGTAGTTGGCGAGCAACGGCGCGTTGTCGTAGCTCATTTTTTCAAAGTGAGGGACGCACCAGCGTTCGTCCACGGAATAGCGATGAAAGCCGCCGCCAATCTGATCGTACATGCCGCCGCGGGCCATCTTCGCGAGTGAAGTCTCCACGACGGAAAGCAGATGGCGATGGCCGCTCGCCTGGTACCGTTCCGCGAGGAAATCGATCGCAGCCGGATGCGGAAATTTGGGGGCGCGGCCGAATCCGCCATTGCGGATGTCGAACTGTCGAACGGTAGCGTCCTCCATCTCATCGAGCAAGCGGGGGGAAAGTGTGGCGCGGCTTTCGCGGAACGACTCGGCCTTTGCGACGGCATCAGCGAGAGTCTGTGCAGAACGATCTACCTCGGCGCGGCGTTCACGATAGGCTTCGGCGACGGCGGAGAGGATGCGGCGGAAACCGGGGCGGCCCATGGCGTCGTCGGGCGGAAAGTACGTGCCGCCGAAAAAGGGCCGGCCATCGGGTGTGAGAAAGCCGGTGAGCGGCCAACCCCCCTGGCCGGATATGGCGCTGATGGCGGCCTGATAGCGGGCGTCCACGTCGGGGCGTTCATCGCGGTCCACCTTGACGGGGACGTAGAGCTGGTTGATGAGCGCCGCGATTTCGGGATTCTCGTAGCTCTCGCGGTCGATTACATGGCACCAGTGGCACCAGACGGCGCCGATATCGAGCAGGATGGGCTTGTCCTCCGCGCGGGCGCGAGCAAATGCTTCCTCCCCCCATTCGTGCCAGTGGACGGGCTGATGTTCCGCGGAGCGGAGATAGGCGCTCGCGGAATTGGCCAGCCGGTTGCCGGAAGTCGCGGTCATGGAGAAACTCTTTCAACAGTTGCCAGCGGAAACCTGCTGCGTTCGGGCCGGCAGCCTGGGAAACAATCGCTACTGAATCGGCTGTGAGCCTCCGGCATCGAGCGGGTCGAGAGGCTTGCGTCCCTGGAATCCTTCATTGACGCCGTGATAGAAGCGAATCCGGTCTTCGCCCAGCCGCCAGCAGAGCAGCACTTCTTCGTCGTTGAGAATAGCAGGGAAATCGAGCAGGCCCATCTCCAGGTCCTTCACCAGACAGCCGGTGGAGTGGATGGATTCCAGCGCGCGCTGCACCTTCATGCCGATCTGGTTGTACCGAGTGCGGAGATCGGAGACCTCGGACTGCGAAACCAGCGAGCCGCCGAGCATGCCGATGCGTCGAGCGACGCCCGCAAGGCTTTCCTCCACCTCTGCGAGGGCGCGGCGGCCTTCCATGGCTTCGATCAGCATGGGCTCGACCTCGTGGCGCGTCCGCTCGGCTTCGGTGAGGGTGAAATGACGGAACTCTTCGGCCATGGGGTTCAGATTATCCGAGTTGCAGCATGCGGTCGAGGGCGACGCGGGCCCAACGGCGCTCGTTCTCCGGGACGCTGATGCGATTCACCACGGTGCCTTCAAGCAGGTTGTCGAGCGTCCAGAGCAGGTGCTGCGGCGTGATGCGGAACATGGTGGTGCAAACGCAGACGTGCGGATCGAGGGAGATCACGGTGCGGTCGGTGAGCGTCCTCGCCAGGCGATTGACGAGGTGAATCTCCGTGCCCACGGCCCAGGAGCTGCCAGAGGACGCAGCGGTGATTTTTTTCAGGATGCCTTCAGTCGAGCCGGTGTCGTCGGCCTTCTGGACAACTTCGAAGCGACACTCCGGATGGACGATCACACGCATTCCGGGATGCTCGGCGCGGACGCGATCCACGTGTTCAGGCAGGAAGCGCTGGTGGACGGAACAGTAGCCTTTCCACAGAATCATTTTCGCTTTGCGGATCTGCTGTTCCGTGTTGCCACCCAATTCCTGCTCGGGATCCCAGACAACCATCTGATCGAGCGGGATTCCCATGCCGTAAGCGGTGTTGCGGCCGAGGTGCTCGTCCGGAAGAAAAAGCGCGCGCTGGCCCTGCGTGAACGCCCACTGGAGCACGCGCGCGGCGTTGGAACTGGTTACTACAGAACCGCCATGCTGGCCGGTGAAGGCTTTGATGGCGGCGGTGGAATTCATGTATGTGACGGGCACCACACCCAGTCCGCCAAGGGATTCCAGTTCGGCCCAGCACGTTTCCACCTGGCCGATCTCGGCCATGTCTGCCATGGAGCAGCCGGCGTTCAGGTCTGGCAGGATGACCACCTGGCCCGGGCGGCGGAGCACGTCCGCGCTCTCGGCCATAAAGTGCACGCCGCAGAAGACGATGTATTTTGCATCGCATCCAGCGGCCTGCTGGGCCAGCTTCAGCGAATCGCCACGGAATCGCGCGAAGCGGATAACTTCGTCGCGCTGGTAGTGATGGCCCAAGATCACCAGATCGGAACCCAGCTTTTGGACGGCGGCACCGATACGCTCGTCGAGCGTCGTATCGGGCGCGAGCAGGTAGCTCGAAAAGTCGCAGCCGACGCCCTTCTCCATCTCGGGCACACGCAGGGTAGATGGCTGTGCCAGTGAGGCGAGTCTTCCGAGTTCAATTAATTGCGGCATATGGAGAGGCGTCCCTGAGCGGTGCTGTGCCTATTGTCTCTCGAAGCGAGGCCTTATACCAGTCTCTCCGGTCCTCCGCCAGTGGGAATTACGCCGGGCACGCTAGCCACCAATGAACACCATGGTGCGCGAGGGAGGGACGAAATCGGGTTCGTTGATGCGATGGCCCTCCTCCTTTTCGAGCACCCTCTCTTTGATGAAATTCGCCAGGTCGAGGTCACTCGCGCCGTTACGAAGGAACGGACGCAGGTCATGGTCCTGTTGGCTGAAGAGGCAGGTCCGCAGCTTTCCGTCTGCGGTGATCCGGATGCGCGAGCAGTGCCCGCAAAAGGGTTCGGTGACGGGGGCAATCAGGCCGACTTCGCCCGGGGCGCCGTCGGCGAAGCGGAATTTGCGCGCGGTTTCGCTAGGTTCGTGCGGGATTTGGACCAATGGCCAGCGGGCGTCAATGCGACGGCGGATCTCCGCGGCCGGGACCACTACGTCACGGGACCAATGGCGGTCCGCGTCGAGGGGCATGAATTCGATGAAGCGCATGGTGATGCCGGACGAGCGGGCGAGCGCGGCGAAGGCTTCCACCTCGTCGTCGTTCAGGCCACGAACGAGCACCGCGTTTACTTTCACCGGCCGGAGCAGGCTCGCCTGCGCGGCGTGAATGCCGTCCATGACGCTGTGGAATTTGCGAGTGCGCGTAATGCGTTCGAATTTTGCGGCGTCGAGCGAGTCAAGGCTGATATTGATGCGATGGAGGCCGGCGCGAACCAGACGGTCGCAGTTTTCGGCCAGTAATTGGCCATTGGTGGTCATCGAGAGATCTTGGAATCCGAGGTCGCGCAGCCGGGAGATGAATTCGATCACGCCGGGACGCACCATGGGCTCGCCGCCTGTGACGCGCACCTTTTCGAGCCCCAGGCCGCGCAGCACCAGCGCCACGCGGACGAGTTCGTCCCAGGAAAGCAGTTCGTCCTCGGGACGGTAATTCTCCGGGTCGGCGGAGCGGCAATAGACGCACCGGAAATTGCAGCGGTCCGTTACGGAGACGCGCACATCGGTGATCCGGCGGCCGAATTTGTCGTGTAGTGGCATAGCTCTTCAGGTTCCACGAGCGCGGGAAAGGGAGAAGACTGGCGGGGATGGCTCAGTCAGCTCCGGACGGCGAGACCGTTCCGGGCGTTCTCCTTTCCAAGCACGGGAGGCGATAGCGTTTCCGCCATCACCCTCGGCCCCGTTCGGTCCCTCGCGGGAGAGGACGGGACACCGCCCCAGCAGCCATAGGAGACACTCCCACAGGCCACAGGGGTCGGAGGAACAGTTGTATTTTACGCTCTACGAACTGCGGCCGCAATCCGGTGTCTCGATTCGAGATCTCGCACGGGCCGGCGCAGGTCGGCGCTCCGAATGCAGGAATCCTACTCGCGGCCACCGCGATAGATCACGCCGCCTTTCATCACAAAGCTGACTTTCTCAACCACGCTGATGTCGTCGAGCGGATTTCCGGGCGCAGCGATGACGTCGGCGAAATAGCCGGGATTGAGCGCGCCAATTTGATCCTGCCAGCCGAGAAGCCTGGCACCGTTCAGCAGGTCGGCTTGGAGCGCGGCCAGCGGCGTCATGCCATATTTGACCATCAGGATAAGCTCGCGCGCCTGCGTGCCGTGGGGAAACGGGCCTACGTCCGAGCCCACCGCCATGGGCACGCCGGCGGCAAGCTGTTTGCGAAATTCTCGCGCGTGGAATTCGAGCATTTCGCGTTCGCGCGAGGCCAGCGCGGAAGAATCTGCGTGATCGGCGAAATACTCGATGATGGTGAACGTAGGAACCGCGAAGATGCCTTTCTCGTGCATGACGCGCATGGTCTCGTCGCTCAGCTGGAAGGCGTGGTCGACCGAAGCCACTCCGGCGCGCGCGGCGTAGCCCGCGCCGGGCTCGCCGGTAGCATGGACGCCCACGCGCCGCCCCGTACGCGCCGCCTCTTCGACGGCGGCGCGTAGCTCCGCTTCCGTGTACTGGAACGGCGTAGAAAATTGGCCGTCGTGCAGACTGTCCCGCCCGGTTTCGTAGATTTTGATGAAATCCGCGCCTTCTTTCACCTGCTCGCGGATAACATTCACGAGCTCCGCGGCGTTGTTGGCGTAGGTGGCATTGGACAGCACGTGCTGCTCGGGATTGAAGTGAATGGCGTCCTCGTGGCCGCCGAGAATGTCGATGGCGTTGCCGCTAATCCGCAAGCGCGGCCCTGGGATTTCGCCGCGATTGATGGCGTTCCGAACAGCAGTGTCGGCCGAGCCTGCGCCCTCCGTGCCCATGTCGCGTTCGGCGGTAAAGCCGGCCATCAGGTCGGCACGCGCCGCCAGCGTGGCCGTGATCGTCCGCTGCGGCACTGATTCTTCGATCGTTTGCAGGTCCTCCGCCCCGGGATGGAGAAACAGGTGTACGTGGGCATCAATCAATCCGGGCATGAGCGTGGACTCGCCCAGATCGACGACCTCTGCCCCCTGTGGGTGGCGGACGGACGTGCCTACCTCCGTGATGCGATCGTCCTCGACGAGAATTTCGCCCGGCGCGATGATTTTTCCAGCTTCGATATCGAGCAAGCGGGCCGCATGCAGCACAATGACGCGCTTCGGAACTTGCGATGCCGTTTGCGCGTTTGCAGCGGAGCGCGGAATCGCCAGGAACAGAGCGAAGAGAGACACGCCTGCACAGAGCCGGTATGTGGTGTTCATAGTGCCGGCGATAATACCACCTCGCGGGAATGCGGCCGGAACGCCCGGACGAGCCAACGGCGACCGGGGGTATAGGACGGAGACAGACCCACTTGTTTGTTAACAGCCCGCTGTGTATTCGCGTCCTGAAGATACGCGCAATCGCATGATGTCCGGGGGAGATGCGCATATGCCTGGAACTGCTATCGGCCGCGCCACGGCGCTTTGCGCCTTCGTTGCCGGCTGGATCTTCGCCCTGGTAACTGCACCGATCGGCAGCCAAGGCGTTACGGAGAAAGTGGATGCTGCGACTCTCAGTCGCATACGGGAAGAGGCGCTCCAGCGCTCGCAGATTCCGGAACTCGTGGAGTATCTGACGGACGTTACCGGTCCGCGGCTCACCGGCTCGCCCAATATCCGAATGGCGCAGGACTATGCCATTGAACGGCTGAAGGGCTGGGGAATTTCCGATGCCCGCCGCGAAGCGTGGGGCCCGTTTGGTCGCGGCTGGACGATGGAAACCGTCACCGTGAGCATGACCCAGCCGGATTACAGTCCGATCATCGCGTATCCCAAAGCCTGGAGTCCGGGGACCAACGGAACAGTTCGCGGGGAGGCGGTCTATTTGGACGCGAGCACCCCTGCTGAGGTCGAAAAATACCGGGGAAAATTGAGGGGGAAAATCGTGCTGCTCGCGCCGGCGCTCTCTCTCCAGCCCAATTTTGATCCGCCGGCCGAGCGGATGAGTGATGAGGAGCTGCTCAAACTCGCCAATGCCGAGCCGCCGCCGAATCCGCCGCAGCCGTTCCGGATGAACGCGGAACAGCGCGCGCGGTCAGAGCTTTCCTACGCGAAGTGGAAACTGGCCGTTGACGAGGACGCGGCGGTGGTGCTCGAGCCGGGATTCAAAGATGCAGGAACAGTTTACGTGACCTCCGCAATCATTCCCTACCCGCCGGACACGCCGGACGAGCAACGCGCGCATCCCTGGGACCTCGCACCGCCGAAGATGATTCCGCAGGTAGTGGTCGCTGCCGAGCAATACAACCGCATGCTTCGCCTGATCGGCCGGGGCATCGCGGTCCAGCTCGAAATCAACGTGGCCGTGCGATTCCACGACTCCGACAGGATGGCCTACAACGTAATCGGCGAAATCCCGGGGACCGATCTCGCGGGAGAGACGGCAATGCTCGGCGCCCCGATCGATTCCTGGCACACCGGGACGGGGGCGACGGACAACGCGGCAGGAGCGGCTGTGGCGCTCGAGGTGGCCCGGATTTTTCAGGAGCTGAAATTGAAGCCGCGGCGCACGGTTCGCATCGGCCTCTGGAGCGGAGAGGAGCAGGGCGGATACGGCTCGCGCGCCTACGTGGCCGCGCACTTGGCGAGCCGGAAGGCGCAGAACGGAACAGAGGTAGGTAGAGCGGCATTTCAGTTCAAACCCGAATACGGGGGGTTTGCGGGCTACTTCAATCTGGACTACGGCACTGGGAAGCTCCGCGGAATTTACATGCAGGGAAACGAGGCGGTGCGGCCGATTTTTCGCGACTGGCTCGCGCCGCTCGCGGATCTGGGCTGTTCGACGCTGACGATTGCCAACATCGGCTCCGGCGATCACATCTCGTTCGACGAGGTTGGGCTGCCTGGCTTTCAATTTATCCGTGATTACATGGAATTTCGCACCCGCTCGGCGCACACCAACATGGACGTGTACGACCACGTGATGCTGGAGGATCTGAAGCAGTCGGCGGCAGTGGCCGCTTCACTGCTCTACGACCTTGCGATGCGCGACGAGAGATTGCCGCGCAAGGCCCCAGAACGATAGCCCATCGCGATTCTGGCAGGCTGGGAACCTGTGATAGATTGCGGTCGAAATGCGCATCTTTGTTCTGGGGGCCGGGGCCACCGGATCCCTGCTCGCGCAACTCCTCGAACGCCAGGGGCACGAAGTCTCGTGCGGAGACCGCAACCCGGAGCGGGCGCGGAGATTTTTCCGCAAGGGCAGTGAAATCCCCGTTGTTGAAGTGAACGCGCGAAACCTGTGGGCCATCGTGCGTGCGGGGCGCGGCTGCCAGTTGCTGGTGAACGCCTCCCCGGCGGTGTACAACGAAATCATCCTGCGCGCGGCCCTCCGACTGAAGGCGCACTACCTGGACATGGCCGCACACCTGACGCGAAACCCGTTTCGTGCCGAACAGCTGCGCTACACGAAACGGTTCGAGGCGAAACGCCGCGCCGCGGTGATCAACGCGGGCATTGCGCCGGGGCTGACCAATCTGCTTGTCCGGCGCGCAAGCGAAATCCTGGACGAACTCCATTCCGTGCACATCCGTTTGTTTGAGGAAACGGAAAGCGACGACCCGGTGTCGCAGTGGTCGCCTGAGGTTTCGTTTGATGAGGCGACGTCGCGGCCGAGAATCTACCGCGACGGCCGGTTCCATCTGGCGAAAAGGTTTGCCGAGCGCGAGCATTTCCGTTTCGGTTCGCCCATCGGCGAGGTGCCCGTGTATCTTGCGGCGCAGGACGAAGTGGCCACGCTGCCGCATTTCATTCCCATGCGTGAAATGGACGTGAAAATCGGTGGCGGAGAGATGGAAATGTTGCGGCGCTGGTATCGACAGGGAAAACTTTCGCGCTCGCGAGGGCTCTCTCGCGCGCGGTTTCCCGCAACGCCCACGCCGCGGGGCCTAACGCGGCTGGTGAAGCGCGGCCGGCTGGCGAATGCCCGATTCGCAGCCGCGGTGGTGGTGCGCGGAGTGAAAGACGAGCGGCCGGCGTTGGTTCGCTGGGACGTAGCCGTGCCGTCGCTCTTCCAGATCCGCCGACAGGGATTCCACCGCTCGCCGATCGCCTGGGCCACGGCCACCATGACCACTCTGTTTGTGAAGCATTTTCCGCGCGAGGAGGCCGGCGTGTTTCCTCCCGAGCAATTGCCGCCGGAAGTGAGGCGCGACGTGCTGGCGGGCGCGCGTGAGCGCGGTATCCGCATCACCATGCGATTGAAGACGATGAAGAGCCAGGAAGAAATACCCGAGGAGAACTTCTAGGCCTCGTCGCGATACGCGCGGCTGCCGGCGTTCAAGGCTTCCAGTTCGGCTGCGAAGTAAAGGAATACAGCGGGTAGAGATCGCGGAAGGTTCTGGCCAGTTCCGCCGGGAAACTTGAACGCGCGGCCGCTGTGGGCTTCATCCGCCGGCGCACCACCCATCCGCCGATCGTTTTCCACTCTTCGGGAGCAAGCGGCCAGCCCGCGTGCTTGGTCCATTCGCGCTTTTCCATCGCATACCAGTAGCTCTCGTAGCGGCGGCCAAGCCGCTTCTTCTGCCGCGCGAGCCACCCGGCGTGCTTGATCGCGCGCGGAGCGGCGAGGGCGCCGAGCGCGCCCTCCATTTTGGGCCCGCCATAAATTCGGAAACCCGCCGTGGCTGTGTCTGCGCTGATGCCGGCGTAAAGCTGGCCCGCGCTGCGGCCCTTTGCGCCGGAGCCACTTAGCGTGAGGTAGTAGTGCGTGTGATAGGGCGGCGTATCCGGCCGGAAGCGGATGTCGCGGTTGATCCGCGAGAAATTGACGCCCGTGAGTCCTGAAAGATCGAAGCTGGGATCGAGCTTCAGCGCCGCGGGCGTGATTGCTTCGAGCAGGGTGCGGAAAGGCGCCACCACGTGCTCCTCATAGCGCGCGCGATTCGCATCCATCCAGGGTTTGTGGTTGTTGCGCGAGAGCTGGCGGAAGAACCGGAAGATTTCGGGGCTGAAGATGGCAGTGCTCTGTGGCATGAGTTCTCCTCGAAGGATCGATTGTAGCCGGAATTCGCAGTTCCCGCTTCCGGGGGGATCGCTTCTCTCGCTTTCTCTCGGGCCGCGTCCGTGATACAAGATGCGGCCATGGCCAGCACCGCGCCGCACAATCCTCCGTTCCGCGCCGATCACGTGGGCAGCTTCTTGCGGCCGCCCGACCTGAAGCAGGCGCGGCTGGACCGCGCCGCGGGAAAAATCTCAGCCGCCGAGTTCCAGACCATCGAGGACGCGGCCGTCCGGCGGGTTGTCGCCCAGCAGGAGCAAGCCGGGCTGCGCTCCATCACCGATGGCGAGCTGCGGCGCGTGGACTTCTACACCGATTTTTACGTTCGCGGGCTGGGCGGCGTGGAAGTCCGGATGGAAAGCACTGCCGCATATTTCGTCGATCATGAGGGGCGCAAGATTCCCGTTCCCTGGACGCAGGTGGTTTCGCGCATGCAGTGGCGCAAACCGATCTACGCCGAACACCTCAAGTTCCTGCAATCTGTGACGAAGGGAATGCCGAAAGTGACCGTGCCTTCGCCGATCATTCTCCACTTCACCTGCGGAAGCGCAGCGATATGCAAAAGCGCCTATCCCGACATCGACCTGTTCTGGTCCGACGTGATCGAAGCGTACCAGAAGGAGATGAGGTCGCTCTATGATTCCGGCTGCCGCTACCTGCAGGTGGACGACCCGCCCATGGCCACGCTATGCGACCCTAGGTTCCAGGGGATGATGAAGGCGCGCGGCGACGATCCCCTCGACACGCTCACTCGTTTGTATCCGGAAAGGATCAACCGCGCGTTTGCCAATCGCCCCCCATCGCTCCATTTGGCGATGCACCTGTGCCGCGGAAACAATCAGAGCGGGTGGTTCGGCGAGGGGGGATACGATCCGATCGCCGAGGTCCTGTTCAACACAATTCAGGTGGATTCGTATTTTCTGGAATACGAAACCGCGCGCGCCGGCAGCTTTGAGCCCTTGCGATTCGTACCCAAGAACAAGACGGTGGTGCTGGGCCTGGTCTCCAGCAAGCTTCCCCAGTTGGAATCGAAGGATTACCTGAAGCGGCGCATCGCGGAAGCCGCGAAGTATATCGACCTCGACCAGCTCGCCATCAGCCCGCAGTGCGGGTTCGCAAGCTCGAGCGAAGGGAACCGCGTGAGCGAAGAAGACCAGTTTGCCAAGCTGCGCCTATGCGTCGAAGTGGCACAGGAAGTCTGGGGGCGCTAAGCGGCCTGGTCCTTCAGAATTGCGCTCGAGGGTCTACAACATCCGAAGAAAATCGATAACGGCCGTGTTGACCTCGGGGGCGCGCTCCTGCTGCGTCCAATGGCCGCATCCCGGCAGCATCAGCGTTCCGCGAAGCTGGGGCACAAAGTGTGAAAGGCTAGCGATCAGGTGATCCATACCGCGAAACCCGACCACGAGATCCCGGTCGCCGGCCACATAGAGCGCCGGCACCGTGACACGCGCTCCGGCCATGGGCGCCAGAAGTTCCCAGTTGCGGTCGATATTCCGATACCAGTTCAGCCCGCCGCGAAATCCGGTGCGCGTAAATTCAGCCGTATAGAACTCCACGTCCGCCTCGGTTAGCCAGTCGGGGAGTGCGGCGGGATTCACCAGCCGCGAGAGGAGACCGCCCTGGCGCGGCATCATGCCGGCTCCGCCCGCGCCGCCGGCGCTTTGTTCCCGCCGCGGTGCATCGCCGGAAGCCGAATAGAGAATGCTCCGAAGCGTCCGGCGGACATCGCGTTGCAGTTCTGCCTCTGCTACCCCAGGAGACTGGAAATAGAGCTGGTAGAAAATTTCATCTTCAGTTTGCGGCATGATGCTTGTGGGCTGCGCAGGCAGCCGCGGAATGAACGGCACGCTCAGGCCCACCACGGCGCGAAAGCGGTCGGGCCGCAGAAGTGCGGCATGCCAAGCCACAGGAGCGCCCCAGTCGTGGCCGATAATCGCGGCAGTCTCGGCGCCCAGCGCGTCGAGGAGGCCGAGCACGTCGCCAACCAGATGCAGCAGCGTGTATTGTTCGATGGCGGCGGGACAATCAGTCTGGCCGTAGCCGCGCATGTCGGGGGCCACGGCGTGGAAGCCCGCCTCCGCAAGCGCCCGCAACTGATGTCGCCAGGAATACCAGGACTCCGGGAATCCATGGCACAGAATCACCTTCGGGCCGGCTCCGCATTCCGCGACGTGCATGCGGATTCCGTTTGTCTCGACAAAGCGATGATTCACCTCGTGCATCCGGGCCTCCCAGGGTTGAGATAGCGGATCGCGCAGGATCGGTCAAGTGCGGCGCGCTCCTGACTGGTGCGATTCCGGCTATAATCCGCGAGTCATGCGCATGCTTCGGGCACCGATTCTAATCTCCATCGCGATTTCACTCGCGGCGGCAATTCTTACAGCACCGCCTGCTCGGGCGCAATCGGTGAACAACTCGATGTCGCCCGACTGGTGCGGGCAGCTCCCCCGTCCGCAATACAAGAATCTCGAGCGCGTGCCAACGGCCGATCCGTGGTTCGAAGTTTACCGGGTCGCGCCGGGCGTGTTCGCGCTCTACGAGCCGCATCAATTTGAGGAGACGATCTCGTACCTGATCGTCGGCCGGGAGCGTGCAGTCCTGTTCGATACCGGCATGGGCATCGGCAACCTCAAGCGCGTGGTGGAGTCGCTCACGGCAGCACCGGTCGTGGTGTTGAATTCGCATACGCATAATGATCACGCGGGTGACAACTGGGAATTTTCCGATGTCTACGGCATGGACACCGAATTCACCCGGTCCAGCGCAAAAGGCTCGAGCGCCGATGCCCAGGAAGAGATGGCTCCGGGTTCGCTTTGCGGCCAGTGGCCCGTGGGATTCGATCCGAAAACATACGCGACCCGTCCTTGGCACATCACGCGCTGGATCCACGATGGTGACCAACTGGATTTGGGGGGCCGGGTTCTCGCGGTGATTGCCACGCCAGGGCATACGCCCGACTCGATCTGCCTGCTGGATCGCAAGAACGGCCTGCTGTTCACCGGCGATACGTACTACCCCGGGCCCATTTGGCTTTTTCGTCCGGAAACCGATCTCAACGCATACGTGCATTCCGTGGAACGAATCGCGGCGCTCGCGCCCTCGCTTCACATGCTGCTGCCCGCCCACAACGTTCCTGTTGAAAGTCCTTCGGAGTTGCCCAAGCTGCTCGTGGCCATCCGCAAAGTGCAAGCGGGGAAGGTGCGGCCGGTTTCAAAGGGCCCGGGCAAGGTGCACTATGACGTGGACGGCTTCATCTTCCTGATGGCCACGCCGAAGTAAGAACCGAAAACGCGGCGTGTCCAGTTGATTCCTCTGCTTCCATTCCGGAGCAGCCTGCGTTGACTTGCCTGCGGGGGCCATTTAAGATTTCGCGCGCGTGCCTGAACCTCAGCCCATTCTCGGCCAGACCATCTCCCACTACCGTATCCTGGAGAAACTCGGCGGCGGGGGGATGGGTGTGGTGTATAAGGCGGAAGACACGCGTCTGGGCCGGTTTGTCGCCCTGAAATTCTTGCCGGAAGACATGGCGAGCGATCCGCAAGCGCTCGAGCGGTTCCGCCGCGAAGCAAAGGCCGCTTCCGCTCTCAATCATCCCAATATTTGCACCATTCACGACATTGGCGAGGATTCCGGCCGGGCTTTTATCGCCATGGAGTACCTGGAAGGGAAGACGCTGAAGCACATCATTTCCGGAAAGCCAGTGGAATGGGAGGTTTTGCAGGACGTGGCCATCGAGATCGCCGATGCTTTGGAGGCCGCGCACTCCAAGGGGATTGTTCACCGCGATATCAAGCCCGCCAACATTTTCATCACGGACCGTGGACACGCCAAGATCCTGGACTTTGGCTTGGCAAAGCTCGGTTCCACAAAATCCGCGGCGGACAATGCGGAGACCTTGGCCACTCGTGGCGTGGATGCCGAACAGCTCACCAGTCCCGGCAGCACGGTGGGAACCGTGGCCTACATGTCGCCGGAGCAGGTGAAGGCCAAGGAACTGGATGCGCGAACCGACCTTTTTTCCTTCGGCGTCGTGCTCTACGAGATGGCCACTGGCCAATTGCCATTCCGGGGAGAAAGTTCGGGCCTGATCTACAAGGCTATCCTGGACGTGGCACCGGTGGCAGCGGCGCGCCTGAATCCCAGCGTGCCCGCAGATTTCGAACGCATCCTCAACAAGGCGCTGGAGAAGGACCGTAGCCTTCGCTATCAGACCGCCTCAGAAATGCAAACTGACCTGAAGCGGATGAAGCGCGACCGGGAATCCTCCGGACGGTCCGGGGCGGGGAAGAGCGGTGCAGGCACGGCCGCGATGGCTGCGGCGCCTGCCGGGCAGAAGTCCGTCGCGGTCCTGTACTTTGAGAATCTGAGCGGCGACAAGGAAGACGAATACCTGCGCGACGGAATGACCGAGGATGTGATCACCGAGCTTTCCAAGATCAAGGAATTGCGTGTCTTTCCGCGCGCCGCCGTGCTGGCATTTCGCGACAAGGCAGTCACGGGACCGCAGGTGGGGCACGAACTCAGCGCCACCTACGTTCTAAGCGGCAGTCTGCGCCGGGCCGGAAGCCGGCTGAGGATTACCGCGCAACTTGTGGAGACCAAGACGGGACACTCTACCTGGGCCGAACGATTTGACCGGGAATTGAAGGACGTTTTTGAAGTGCAGGATGAAATTGCCCGCAGCATCACGCAAGCCCTTCGCATCACGCTTTCCCCGCAAGAAGAAAAAGCCATTGCCCGCAAGCCTACTGAGAATACCCAGGCGTACGACGCGTATCTGCGGGGACGAAGTTACGCCCACCGCGAGACCCGTCCTGACCTGGAATTCGCGCTGCAGATGTTCGATCTTGCCATCCTGCTCGACCCCGATTTCGCCATGGCCCATGCGGGAATCGCGCACGCGTGCGCCATGATTCATTTCTGGCATGACCGAACTGATCGGTGGATCGAGAAAGGACTGGCCGCGTGCGCGCGGGCGCTGAAATCGGATCCTCATCTCGCGGAAGTGCTTGTCGCGCAGGGATTTATTTCCTATGCGCAAAAAAGATATGGGGAAGCAATTGAATATGCTCGAACGGCTATCGAACGCAAGCCCGATTGTCCGGGTGCCTACAACGTGCTGGCGCGAGCCTATTTTGAGTCCAACCGGTTTGAGGAAATTGCCGCCCTGGCCGACCGCGCACTGGCAACAAACGGCGACGACTATAACCTTTACATACCCATCGAGAACGCCTTGGAAAATCTTGGGCGGACCGATACCCTCCTCGACGTCCGCCAGCGGCTCCGGCGGGTCTTGGATCAACAATTGGAAATGGTTCCTGAAGACGTGCGCGCGCGGATCCTCCTCGCTTCGACCTGCGCAAAGCTGAACGATTCAGAGCGAGCCACACTCGAATTAGAGAGGGCCATCACCTTGCGTCCCGATGACTCCACGATCCTGTATAACGCGGCTTGTGGCTATGCGAGTCTCGCGCGAAAACAGGAAGCCTTGGCGACGCTCAAGAAGGCCATAGAGCACGGTTACAACCGTCTCGACTGGATGGCCCGCGATCCGGATCTTGTCGGCCTTCACGGCGACCCGGAGTTCCAACTCTTAGTTCAGGGCGGTGAGCGCAAGAACTAGCGTTGCGTGGCTCCGTTGACTTGCCTGCGCAGGCCATTTAAGATTTCGCGCGCGTGCCTGAACCTCAGTCCATTCTCGGCCAGACCATCTCCCACTACCGTATCCTGGAAAAGCTCGGCGGCGGGGGCATGGGTGTGGTGTACAAGGCGGAAGACACGCGCCTGGGCCGCTTTGTCGCGCTGAAATTCCTGCCGGAAGACATGGCGAGCGATCCGCAGGCGCTTGAGCGCTTCCGCCGGGAAGCCCGCGCCGCCTCCGCCCTCAACCATCCGAACATCTGCATGATCCACGACATTGGCGAGGAGAAGGGCCGCGCCTTCATTGCCATGGAGTATCTGGACGGACGAACGCTGAAACACGTGATTGCCGGTCGGCCCATCGAAATGGAGCGGCTGCTTGAAATTGCCGTCGACGTTGCAGATGGACTGGACGCCGCGCACGCCAAAGGCATCGTCCATCGCGACATCAAGCCGGCGAACATCTTCGTCACCGAGCGCGGCCACGCAAAGATTCTGGACTTCGGCTTGGCCAAAGTAGCCCAAAAGAGCGAACCGCTCGACGACGCCACCCTCGACCCCGGCGTTGCTATCCGGCACGAGCACCTCACTAGTCCGGGCACGGCCGTGGGGACCGCGGCCTACATGTCGCCGGAGCAGATCAGGGCCAAAGAACTGGATGCCCGCACGGATTTATTTTCTTTCGGCGTGGTGCTCTACGAAATGGCCACCGGAGCCCTCCCGTTCCGAGGCGACAGCTCGGGCATCATTACGGACGGAATTTTGAACCGAGCTCCCGTGGCTCCGGTGCGGCTGAATCCGGATATTCCGCCGAAGCTCGAAGAAATCATCACCAAGGCGCTGGAGAAAGACCGCAAGCTGCGCTACCAGTCCGCCGCGGAGATGTGGGCAGATCTGCAGCAACTGAAGCGAGGCTCGGAATCCGCGCGCGTTGCAGCCCCGGCAGCGAAGCCCGCCGAGCAGTCGGTGGCCGTGCTCTATTTTGAAAACCTCAGCAAGTCGGAAGAGGACGAATACTTCCGCGACGGTATGACGGAAGACATCATCACCGAGCTCTCCAAAATCAGCCAGCTGCAGGTGTTTCCCCGCGCCGAAATGCTTGCCTATCGCGACAAGCCCGTCACCGCGCCGCAAGTGGGGCAGGAACTCAATGCCGCTTATGTGCTCAGCGGCAGCCTGCGCCGTGCTGGGAACCGGCTGCGCATCACGGCGCAACTGGTCGAAACGCGCACGCGCACCTCCGTGTGGGCCGAAAAGTACGACCGGCAGATGGAAGACGTATTCGCCATCCAGGACGAGATCGCGCAGAGCATCGCTTCGGCCTTGAAGGTCAAGCTCACCGAGACCGAGAAGAAGGCTATCGCCAAAACGCCGACCGCCGACGTCAAGGCCTACGACTACTACCTGCGCGGCCGGCAGTTCTTCTATCAGTTCCGGCGGCGCGGCTACGACTTCGCTCGGCAAATGTTTACTCGCGCCATTGAGATCGATCCGGGATACGCGCGCGCATACGCCGGTATCGCCGACAGCTATTCCTATCTCTACATGTATTGGGACGCGAGCGAAGCAAACCTGGAAGCCGCAGACGACGCCAGCAGGAAAGCCTTGCTGCTCGATCCCGGCCTGTCGGAGGCGCATGTTTCTCGCGGACTCGCCATCTCGTTGAGCAAGCGGTATGACGAGGCCGAGCTCGAATTCCAGACCGCCATCCGGTTGGATCCGAAGCTTTTCGAGGCCTACTACTTCTACGCGCGCGCCTGCTTCCAGCAGGGAAAGCTGGAAGAGGCGGCTGATATGTTTCAGAAGGCTTCTCAGGTGAAACCGGAGGATTATCAGTCTCAAATCATGCTGGCCATGGTGTGCGGCAAGATGGGCCGCAAAGATGATGCGGACGGGGCGAATCGCCAGGGCTACCTGCTCGCGGAAAAGCATCTCGAACTGCACCCAGACGACGCGCGCGCCCTCTACTTGGGTGGCGGCGCCCTTGCCAGGATGGGCGAGCGGGCACGCAGCCTGGACTGGTCTCGCCGCGCCCTGGCCATCGACCCGGAAGACTGCGGAATCCTCTACAATGTCGCCTGCACGTATGCCCATCTCGGAAAAATCGAAGAGTCCTTGGACTGCCTGGAAAAAGCGATGGCGCACGCCTTCTGGTACAAGCGCTGGGCGAAGCAAGACCCCGACCTGGATTCCGTCCGCAACCATCCCCGCTTCCAGGCGTTGATGGAACGGGAATAAAGTCACTCAGCCGCATCGTTCGTGTACGGACTGGAACTTCCTATTCGCACTTCCTGCGAATATACTTTTCCGAGCCTTCGAATTTTCATGAGGATCGAGGGTGCACGCGCAGCTCATCCGAAAGCGTGCCACCAGGAGAGATCTGATGTTGCGAATCAACGACGAAGCACCCAACTTTACCGCCGAATCTTCGCAGGGCACAATTAACTTCCACGAATGGATCGGCAGCGGCTGGGCCATCCTGTTTTCCCACCCCAAGGACTTCACTCCGGTCTGCACCACGGAACTCGGCTATATGGCCGGGCTGCAGCCCGAATTCGCAAAGCGCAATTGCAAGATCATCGGCTTGAGCGTGGACCCGGTCAGCTCCCACGCCAGGTGGGCGCAGGACATCGCCGAGACGCAGGGCCACGCGGTGAACTATCCGATGATCGGCGACCCGGAACTCAAGATTGCCAAGTTGTACGACATGTTGCCCGCCGATGCCGGCAACACCTCCGAAGGACGCACTGCGGCTACGAACGCCACCGTCCGAACCGTCTTCGTGGTCGGCCCCGATAAGAAGATCAAACTCATGCTCAGCTACCCCATGAGCACCGGCCGCAACTTTGACGAGGTGCTCCGCGTCCTCGATTCCCTGCAGTTGACCGCCAAACACCAGGTTTCCACTCCGGTCAACTGGAAACCCGGCGAGGACGTGATCATCAGCGGAAGCGTTTCGAATGAGGAAGCCAGAAAGAAATATCCCGGCGGGTGGAAGGAGCCGAAGCTGTACATTAGGATCATTCCCCAGCCGAAGTAGGAGAAGGCCAGCGAGGGCGCCGTGATCCTGAAGCAGTTTTATCTGCCGTGCCTGGCGCACGCTTCCTATCTGATTGGCGATGAGGCTTCCGCCACCGCGGCCGTCGTGGACCCCCAGCGCGATACGGACCAATACGTTGCGTTTGCCGCTGAGCAGGGGCTCAAAATCCGGCACGTTTTCCTGACTCACTTCCACGCCGATTTTCTTGCTGGACATCTGGAGCTGCGCGATCGTGCGGGCGCGACGATTTATCTTGGGGCCTCAGCGAAGGCGAGCTACGCGTTTACTCCCCTTCGCGACGGTGAGAGTGTGGAATTCGGTTGCGTGCGCCTCAAGATTCTGGAAACTCCGGGGCACACTCCCGAATCCATCTCCATCCTCGTTTACGACCTCGACGCCGGCGATGCGCGCCCGCACGCCGTTCTCACCGGCGACACATTGTTCATCGGCGACGTGGGACGGCCCGACCTGCGTGCCGCGCTGGGATGGTCGGCGGTGCAGCTCGGAGGCATGCTCTTCGATTCGCTGCATTCCAAACTGCTGAAGCTTCCCGACGAAAGCTTGGTGTATCCCGCTCACGGCGCGGGTTCGCTCTGCGGCAAAGCGCTAAGCAAGGAGACCGTGTCCACGTTGGGAGAGCAGCGGCGCGTGAACTACGCGCTCCAGCCGATGAGCAAGGAAGCCTTCATCCAGGTGGTGACCGCCGATCAGCCGGAAGCTCCCGCCTACTTTACTTACGACGCAGTGCTCAACAGCCAGGAGCGATCCACCCTCGAACAGGCACTGGCGCGCGAGATGAATCCGCTGACGCTCGACTCGCTTCTGGGACTGCAGGCCACCGGCGCCCAGATCCTCGACACGCGCGACCTCGCGGAATTCGGAACCGCGCATCTCGCCGGCAGCATCAACATCGGACTTGGCGGCCAATACGCCACCTGGGCTGGAACCCTGCTCGACCGGAATCGTCCCATCGTCATCATCGCCGATCCCGGCCGCGAGCAGGAGTCGGCCGTCCGCCTCGGACGCATCGGATTCGATCACGTGGCCGGGTATCTTGAGAACGGCCTGAAAAGTCTGGAAGCGAGGCTGGATTTAATGCGGGTCACTACGCGGCTTAGTCCCGAATTTGCTGCGGAACGATTGTCCGCGAACGACGCGCCGGTGTTGATCGATGTGCGCACGCAGCGCGAACGCGAACAGAAGCACATCGAAGGCAGTGTGAGCCTGCCGCTGAACCGTCTGTGCGAAAACGCTCACTCGCTGCCCAAGGATCGCCCTCTGCTCATGTACTGTGCCGGCGGTTACCGTTCCTCGATCGCAGCGAGCCTGCTCGAAAGCTGCGGATTCGGGCCCGTCAGCGAGATTGCCGGCGGTTTCGCGGCCTGGGAAGCCGCAAAGCTGCCCGTCCGCTCGGCTCAATCGTAGGCCATCGGAAGCAACTGAGGCCTTAGAGCGGCGAGATTAGGCAGGCGGCGTAAACGGCGTGCCGGCGCCTTGTTCGCACAGCAGCTTAAGGCTGTTCAGGTAGAAGCCCCAATTGAAGTTGTAGGTTCCATAGACCTCGTCGGAGAGCTCGCGGGCATAGTCCTGCGAAAAGATTAGGAATGTCTCTCCCTTGCGCTCCTCGAGCGCAAAGATAAACCGGTTCTCCTGCCAGTTCGGATGGCCTGCGACGCACAGCCATTCCACGCGCCGGCCGGGTTCAAGCTTCGTCTGTTTCATCTGCGGGTGGAAGTCTCCGCCAAACGTGAAGCGGATGATTCCTCCCTCGCGCTCTTCGACGGCGGCTTTTCTGGTCCACCACCCTGTCACTCCAGTCTCCGTCGTCAACGCGCGGTAAACGGCAGAAGGCGCCGCATGGATGTGCACCGCATGTATGATTTGCTTCATCGCTTCACCTGGGGGATGTCCGACCACACAGCCGAATGGGTTGTCGCGAGGGCGCGTGGCTTAATGGCAGCCGCAGGAACGCGGCGTGCACGCGCACGAATCGGCGGCGCTGGAGGGTTCGGCAGCGGAAGGAGCGGAGCCGTTCGGGCTGCTGAAGGTGGAGAATTTGAGCTGTTTCCGCCTGCTCCCGCAGTTGGGACACTCGATGCGCTCCGAGCTCGAGCGCACCAGCCGCTCGTAGCTCGTCTCGCAATCCTCGCAAACGTATTCGTAGATGGGCACGGCCGCGGTCTCCAAAGGGTGCGCGATTCCAATCCATCTCAGTTTAGCAAATACGCCGGGCAGGACAGAACCACATGCTCTACGCGAACGGGTTTTCGTCGGCGCTCGGGCCGTATATCGAAGGTACCGGAACATCAAGCAGACGCAGATAGACCGAGAGTTGTCCCCGGTGGTGGAAGATGTGGCTGAACATGATCATCCGGATCACGCCCAGGCGAGGCTTCGTGAAGATCGTCTTGCCTCCCGCTTTCAGTGTGAATGCCGCGCGGGCTTGCTCCTCGCTGAGCCCGTCCAGGTAGGCCCCTGCGTCCTTCACGCTTTGGTCGAATGCGGCGAGAATTTCTCCGCTGGTTAGAGGCTCCTCGAACTTGAATCTGGTTGGATCGATCTCGTGTTCCGTCTTTTGGATTGCCGTGACGAACCGACCGGGAGCAGTGGCAATGTGCGACGCAAGTTGACCTACCGACATGGACTTTGCGTGCGGCCTCCAGCCGAGCTTATCAGCCGGAACCTTTTCCAGCACGCGGCGGGTGGTCCTGGCCTCCTCGCGGAACTCGGCGGCGAGGCTCGCCCCGATGCTCGTCTTCTCCATTGCTCCCGTTGCGTTTGACATTGCCTTTCCTCCTTTTGCACGCTGAGACTACATCGAAACTCGGGCGCCACTCCTGCTTATTTCTTGTCGGCGGCTTCCGCGCGGGTGCGAATGCGTTCACCAATCGTCCTCCAACCCTTGGGCATACCTTCCCGGTACCCCTGGTCGATCTGTCCAAAGGCTTGGTGATGAAACTTGATCAGCGTTCCGCCCGCCTCTTCGCTCAGCCGGTACTGTACGTTGGACACGACCGCATAGGACATCATCAACGGCCCGGTGATTTCGAGCAACGTGGGCTTCTTGATGGCTTGCACGACGCCCCAAAAGTGCCCGTTGCCATCGCCGAGGTCACGGTACCAACGGCCGCCGGGCCATGGCTCGATTTTTGCCATCATCGACTGGCCCTCCATATTTTGGAACGCCGGCCCCAGCTCCTCGAGCAGCGCGGCAAACGTGACGGCAATCGGCGCCTTTACGTGTATTTCCTCCGTAATGTTCAACGTCAGGTCTTCGATGCTTTGTGCGGTCGCGATCATGGTTCCTCCTGTTCGGGATGCGGTCAGTTTACTCGTGATTTCCGCTCGGCGCGTTCCTTGATGCGGAGCAACTGATGCCGCCAGAAGCGCGCAAAGGTTTCCGTCCACTCGTGGAGCGGCCGGATCGCTTCGGCGTTGGTGCGGTAGAAGATCTGGCGTCCGTCGCGCCGCGCATGGACCAGCCCCGTGTCGCGCAGCACGCGCAGGTGCTTCGAGACCGACGGCTGCTCGATTCCCAGCCGCGCCACGATCTCGCTTACCGGCCGCTCCTCGAGCGCCAGTAGATTGAGGATCTCGCGTCGGCGCGGCTCGGCCACGGCGTTGAAGGCGTCGGACGTCGTGGCGGCTCGTGGCATCGTCAAACAATACATTCCCGTATAGGCATATGTCTAGCGATTTTTTTGAACCTGCTCGGAAGGCGCGGCTTCTCTCGCTGAACCCAAACAAGAAGCCCCGGGCAGCGGCTGCCGCCCGGGGCTTAAGGGGACTTTCCCTGGCTGGACTTAATCTCCGGCGACAAGTTCCTGTTGCGCTGGCTGAGTCTTGGGCGCCGAGGCCGTGGCTGCGGGCGCCTTGGCTGCGGGGGCCTGAGCGATGCCGTGCGTGGGCCCGCCGATCTGCACCAGCGTCTCCGGCGTCTTCTTCAACACCATTTCTTCGTAGATGGCGCGCACTTTCTGCGCCTCTTCCCAGGCCTTCTTGCGCCGGATGCGGTCTTCTTCTGCGGCGAAGGTAGGTCCGTCGTCGTCGTGGTGCACGCGAACACGGGCAGCATCTTCCGCGTCGATCTTCAGCGAGTGCTCATAAGCTTCCAAGCCTACGCTGCGGCCCTTGGCGAAGATTTCGTGCTTGCCATGCTCCTTGTACCACTGGGCCACGGTCGCGTTCTTGTGCATGTTCTCAATGATCTTTCGCCAGCCGATGCCCGTGTTGTACGCGCAGAAGGAAATCTCGCCCTGCTGGGTGGCGTACGGAATGATGCACATCTCCGTGCGCCGGAAGTCGTAGTTGAACAGGTCCTGGAACCACATTCCGGCGATGAACAGGAAGTTCCAGGGGTCCTTGCGGCGCTTCATGGCGTCTTCGTACGTGCGGTTCGGGTTCGAGGCGCCGTACTTGGCGTCCGCGTTCTTGGAGAGCGCGAACGACTTGTCGAACTTCTTGAACAGGTCGATGAGCGCAAAGCTCTTGGGCGCGCCGAAGGGTTTGTAATTCTTCAAGAGCGCCAGCGCCATCATGATGCCGCTCGCCCTCCTGCTCTGACCCGCATCCGTGATGGATTGCACGTCTTTCGTCAACTGCGGGATGTCCAGGAACGCGGGCACCGGTGCCCAGTCCTTGGTCTCCTTGTTGATCATCACCGCCGTGCCCACTCCGCAGTTCGGGTGGCAGCCGCAATTCAACTGGCCCCACTGGGCGTCCGGGCCCTTCATGTGGTCGGCAAAATCGCTGAACGCGCCCATCAGCGAAATCGGGAACCAGTCTCGCGTCGGCTGGATGCGTCCCACCTGCTGGCTTACGTCTTTGGCCAGGTGCGAGAGCGTGTAGCGCTGCTTCATGCGCCGCTCTGGCGTAATGTCTTCGTCGCGCCCGGTGAAGCTAACCGGCTGGAAGCTTACGAACGAGATTTTCTTCGGGTTCTCCATCGCAAACTTCACAATGGGGCCCACCTGATCGTTGTTCAGGTTGTTGACGATCGTGGTCACCAGCACGATTTCCACGCCCGCCTCGTGCAGGTTGTGGATGGCGCGCAGCTTCACGTCGAACAGGTTGCCCACCTGCCGGTGGCTGTTCGCGTCGTTGCCGATCCCATCGAACTGCAGATAGACGTAGCGCAGGCCGGCGTCAAACGCTTCCTTGCAGAACTCCTTCGACTGCGCGAACTTGATGCCGTTCGTGGCCGCCTGGACGCTGTTGTAGCCCACCTTGCGCGAGTAGCGCACCGCGTCGCAGAACCTCGGGTGCAGCGTAGGCTCGCCGCCCGAAAACTGCACGCTCATTTGCCGGCGGGGCTTGATGGAGATGGCATTGTCCAGGATTTCCGTGATGTCTTCCCAGCTCAACTCGTGGACGTAGCCCACCTGGTTCGCGTCCATAAAGCAGGGGTCGCACATCATGTTACAGCGGTTGGTCAGGTCCACCGTCAGCACGGAACCGCGGCCGTAACGGATGGTGCTGGTGCCGTGGTTGTGCAGGCCCGCGTCGGCGTGTGCTGGGATGTCGCGACCGGGAAAGTTCTTTTCGATCCAGGCCAGAAAGTTCGAATCCACCGCCATCATGTCTTCATAGCGCCCGTGGGTCGGACATTCCTTCACCATCCACACTTGCCCGTCGCGCTCAATGATTTGCGCCTTGATCTCACCCACTTTTTCGTCCAGCAGGTCGCGCCAGTCTTTCTTCCCTGAGAGGATCGCGTTCCGCGCCTCCTTGACGCAGTCGGGACACAGCGAATCGGTCTGCCGCGGCCAGCCGAGTGTGGGTTTTGACTTCTCCCAAGATTTCAGCAGCGGCTTATCGCTCCATTCCGGCCTGATGGACGGCTGGGGGTTGCGATGAATGTAATGATTGCCGATTTTGAACGCCGCGGCGGCCGTCTTGGTGACCAAATAGTCCGTCACCTTCAGCACGCGCGAGGCAACGCCAACGTTCCTGGGCATGAGAGCACTCCTCCGTAAGAATCGAATAACGCCCCGTGGATGGGGCCCGGCCGGGCTGGCTGCCTCCCCTGGCACCACACCCAAGCTGCTAATATGACTACACTTACCCCCAGTGAATAGGGTGCATGGGACCCGGTCGGCCGTCCACTACGATTCGTCAAACGGTTTCCTGGCAGGGCCGAATGGGCATGTAGGGGGGGCGAACGGGGCGCTCCTGGCGGGGTTCGACGGCGGGCAGCCTGCGTTAGGCCGGGGGCAGGAGCCCGATAAGAGGAAACCCTGCGCCTCGCGCGATTCCACGAAGCGCAGGGTGCCCGTCCTGATCCATGGTCAGGGGATGTTGAACTCGTCGTTGCTGGGGACCATCGGGCAAGCAGCGTATTCCCGGAGGGATTCGTGACCTGTCAGCATTCCATCCGAATCCTTTCGCTTCAGGAGCAGAACGGTCTGGGTTTTCGAGCCGCCATTTGGCCCTGTTGCAGCGGCGCATACAAAGATTCCTGAAGACCGCTGGTCGAGAACCTTGAGGGTCAAGCTTCCCGACCCATCAGGAGCCTTCAGGATGGCTTCATGCTCGCCCACGAGTTGTGTGGTGAATCCGTAATCGGAAAGCGTCACCTTTCCTTTTTCTTTCGCCGGGCGGAAGACAGCCGGAAGAGAACTCACATCGAGCTTTGCGACCACAAACTGCGCTACCTTTTCGTTGGGGTAAATCGCTCCGCTTCCACCGAAGGCAAGCGGGACGTAAGACAGCGCCACAATTGCCAACAGGATTTTCGCTTTCATTGACGTGCTCCTTTTCTATGAATTGGGTTTTTTGGAGTTTCTTCCACACGTCTCCGGTGGCTTGGAATCGAAGGACCGATCCGCGCCGATTACGGGACGTGCTCCACCGATCTAGACGCCAAGAGCCGGCTGTTTATTCCATGTGCGTGCAGGGCCACTCGCCGCGAACACTGCGCCGCATGCCCAGGCTCGTGGGGGACGAAACAACCCGTCGTGCATCTAATTCTTCGAGCAGCGCCAGTGCGGCACACTACAGTCCGGCAGTCCGGGGCTTCGGGAACCGGCGCGCGGGACTAGCCGTTGAGGGTGGGTTCGAGTGCGGCAATCGCGAAATGGGCCACTCTGGCAGCACCCTCGTCCAATTGCAGCCAGCGGACGACGCAGTGGGATTCCAGGTATTTCACCGCCTGCGACTCGCTGATTTCCAGGTGCTCCGCCAGACGCCCCCGCAACGACGGCTGCTGCTCGCGTCCCCGGCCGCGAGCGCTCCGCTCCGAACGCGTCAGCCGGGCAATTTCAATGCGCAGCGTGTCGCAGGCGCAGATGTAGTAATGCGTGGTGAGGTCGGAATCGGAAAGAATGACCACGCCCGGGCCTGCCGGCGCCGCATCCGATTCGCTCACTTTGTGCGGCGGGCAGGCCAGCAGGCGGCGTACCTGCATTTCCAGCCGCGCGACGCGCGACGCCAGCCCCGGATCGCCAGAGCGTGTGCGCAGTTCTTCGGCGCGCGGGCCCACCCACCCGCTTTCCTCGCCCGGTTCTGCATGAGCGGCCGGAGGAATCGGTCTCTGTACCGCTGGCGGCGCGGCGGATGGCTCCTCGCCGCGCTGCTTCACCTGCCCTAGCTCATGCGCCTCCGCCTGGCTCTGCCCCTCTGGCACGTCGGCCCCGCGCCTATGGCGTCGTCCACCACGGCGGCCGCGCCGGCGGCGTTTTCCGTCCTGCCGGTCGTCGCGCGCCGCGGCAGCCTGACCTGGGGGGGAGTATCCCGAAGCCGTGTTGCCGGGCTGCGGGACGCTATCTTCCGTCAATTCCCCGGTGGAATCCGCGCGCTCGCCGGGTTCGCTGGAAATCCGCGGCGCTGCTCCGGTTTCCGCGAACAGCCGGTCCGGCAGCGCGGCCCAGTGGTGCGGAGTCGGAACGACTTTCGGCTCGGGTTCCGCGGGCGCGGATTCGGGCAAACTTTCGCGCGGTGCCGCTTCCACCCCCGCCGGAGGCGTTCCTCCCAGCCGCTGGATGGCATCCGCGGCTTTCGTGCGCCACTCGTCCCGGCGGAAGTGCTCGTAGGCCTTACGATACCAGTCGAGCGCTTCGGCTTCCCGCTGTCCCTGTTCGTGGACCTTGGCGAGCTCGAACGCCACCATCGCGTCGCGCGTCTTCAGGAAGAGTTGTTCGAGTTTTGCGGGAGCGTCCGCCCCCGTGCGCGCTTTGCGGATGCGCGCTTGCACCTGCTTCCAATTACCCACGGCTGCGCATTCTAGCAGGCACTGGGTCCTCCCGCCAGCGCGGGCCCTCATGCTTCAACTTACCGGACGAGCCGCGCTATTATGCACACTCGCCGGTCCCACCGGCGCCTCGTGCCGGAACTTGCTCAGATTACGGCTTACGGAATTTTTCTCGCCAGCTATCTCGTTTTCGCCATCGGCAAATTTCCCGGCACGAAGATCGACCGGCCAGCAATGGGTGTCATCGGGGCCGTGCTCATGTTCACCTGCCGCGCGATTGGGCCGGCGGACGCGCTCCACTTCATCGACTTTCCCACCCTCGTTCTGCTGTTTTCCATGATGGTGCTGGTAGCTCATCTCCACCTCGATGGTTTCTTCGACTGGGTCGCGGAACTCGCCGTGGCCCGCCTGAAGCCGCACCATCTTCTGCCCACTGTAGTCTTCCTCACCGGAGCGCTTTCGGCGTTTTTCGTCAACGACATCATCTGTCTGGTGATGGTGCCCTTCGTGCTCACGGCTACTCGCAGGATGGGGGTGCACCCAATGCCCTATCTCCTGGCCGTGGCCACAGCCTCGAACATCGGCAGCGTTGCCACCATCACGGGCAACCCGCAGAACATGCTGATTGGCTCCTTTTCAGAAATACCCTACCGCGAATTCTTCTGGCGTCTCGGACCCGTGGCTCTGGTCGGATTGTTCGTGGACTGGCTGGTGCTGTGGGCTGTGTGCGTGCGAACAGGGCGTCGCGATCCGGCCACGGTCGTCACCCCGACGGCCCACGTAGAGGCCGCGAAGCTAGTCAAACCCGGCGCGGTGATTCTACTCGTCCTCGCCGGTTTCCTCGCCGGCGTCCCTCCCGCCCTGATGGCTGCGGTGGGCGCGGCCATGATGCTTATCACGCGCACGCGCGAGCCGCACGAGGTCTACGACGAGGTGGACTGGGGGATCCTCGTATTTTTCATCGGGCTGTTCCTGATTGTGGGCGGAGCGGAAAACGTCGGCCTCATGGAACGGCTTCGCTTCCTCACGGGCGCCGCGAATCTTGAGCACCCCGCCCTGTTCACCCTGATCGTCGCCGGGCTCTCGAACCTGGTGAGCAATGTTCCCGCCGTGATGTTGCTCAAATCTCTCGTGCCTCACTTCGCCGACCCGCAACGTGGCTGGCTGCTGCTGGCCATGGCCAGCACTCTCGCAGGCAATCTCACGATTACCGGGTCCGTGGCCAACATCATCGTAGTCGAGCGCGCCCGCCCGGACGTGGACATCACGTTCTGGGAATATTTCCGCGCCGGATTTCCCATTACGCTCTTGACACTCGCCTTCGGCTGGTTCTGGCTCTCTTCGTCGCGCTGAGGGGAAGCCTTCGTCCGCACCAGTGGGAACATCACTTTGTGTCCCTTGACTTGAAAACTGTGCCGGAGCAATGCTACCGCGGTCGAATGGTGCGGTATGCGATTCGCGAATTCATTTCGCGACGTTTCTCAGCTTGAGCTGGCAGGACTTGGGAGGATTCGCATGCGGTCTCGGGTGCACGTACTCTCGTCTCTCATTCCGGTGGTAGTGGTGGCGGGCGCTTTTGCCGGCGGCGGATTGCCCGCCGCGGCGCAGCAGGCAAACGGTGCCGCACCCGCCGTCACCGCGGCCGATTATCAGCGCGCGGAAAAATTCCTCAACTACAGCACCACACCGCTCGTGTTTCACAAGATTCGCCCCGCGTGGCTCGCCGACGAGCGCCTCTGGTATCGCGACCCCGTCCCCGATGGCATCGAGTTCGTCATTTTCGACCCCGCCCATGGGACGCGCCAGCCCGCGTTCGATCAGGTCCAGTTGGCCGCCGCGCTCTCCTCGGCGGCGGGCAAAAAGTACGATCCCATGCACCTGCCTTTCATGACCTTTGAATTCTCCCCGGACCGGCAGTCCATCTCCTTCATCGTCCGCGGCCAACCGTGGAAATGCGATCTCCAGCCCTACCGCTGCTCCGCGCAAGGTAAACCCGGCCCCGCCGCCGGACCGCCCCTGGAAGTCAAATCGCCAGACGGGAAACTCCTGGCCTTCCTTCGCGACTGGAATCTCTGGGTGCGCGAGGTGGCTAGCGGCCAGGAAACGCAGCTCACCACCGACGGAGTGAAGGATTTCGGCTACGCCACCGATAACGCCGGCTGGATTCACAGCGAACGCCCGGTTCTGCTTTGGTCGCCGGACTCAAAAAAGATTGCCACCTTTCAGCAGGACCAGCGCGGCGTGGGAGAAATGTATCTGGTGGAAACCAAGGTCGGCCATCCGCGGCTCGAGGCCTGGAAATATCCTTTGCCTGGCGACGAAGTCGTCACCACCATCCAGCGCGTGATTATCGAGCTCGAGGGCGGCAGAGTGATTCGCTTGCAGATTCCCCCCGATCAGCATCGCTCCACATTGTGCGACGACGTGGCCTGCCGCGGCGGCGCCTGGGCCGATGTGGAATGGAGCGCGGACGCCTCCCATCTGGCCTTCGACTCCACCTCGCGGGACCACAAGCAGGAGCATCTGCGCGTCGCCGATGCGTCCACCGGCGCGGTGCGCGACGTTCTGGAAGAGACTGTTGCGACTCAGTTCGAATCCGGCCAGGGCCGCGTGAATTGGCACTACCTCCCGGCCTCAAACGAGGTGATCTGGTGTTCGGAGCGCGACGGCTGGTCGCACCTCTATCTCTACGATCTGGCCACCGGCCGGCTCAAGAATCCAATTACCTCCGGCGAGTGGGCCGTCACCCAGTTGCTGCGCGTGGACGAAAAAGCCCGCAGGCTCTATTTCCTCGCCGTCGGCCGCGAGAAAGGCAATCCCTATTTCAGCCATCTCTACCGCATCGGCTTCGATGGCCAGCACCTCGAGCTTTTGACTCCGGAAGACGGAAATCATGAAGTGGCGATTTCGCCCTCCGGCCGCTTTTTTGTGGACACATACTCGCAACCCGATGTGCCCGGAGTCACCGTGCTCCGCGACGAAAACGGAAAAGTGCTGCACACGATCGCAAAGGAGGATATCTCGCGCCTCACGGCGGCCGGATGGAAACCGCCCGTGCCCATCACCGTCAAAGCGCGCGACGGCGTCACCGATCTCTATGGATTAATGTTCGTGCCCACGAACCTCGACCGCAGTAAGAAGTACCCCATCGTCAACAACATTTATCCCGGGCCGCAGGGCGGCAGTGTGGGTAGCCCGTCTTTCTCCGAAGCGCGCCGCGATTGCCAGGCCCTGGCGGAACTCGGATTCGTGGTGGTGGAGATCGACGGCATGGGCAATCCCATGCGCTCCAAGAAATTCCACGACTTCTACTACGGCAACATGGGCGACAACACCCTGCCCGACCAGATCGCCGCGATGAAGCAGCTCGCTGTAAAGTATCCGTGGATCGACATCGAGCGCGCCGGCGTCTGGGGTCATTCCGGAGGCGGATTCGCGGCCGCCGATGCCATGTTCCGTTATCCCGACTTCTTCAAAGTGGGCATCGCCGAATCCGGCAACCACGATAATCGCGACTATGAGGACGATTGGGGCGAGCGCTACCAGGGTTTGCTGGTCAAGAATGCCGATGGCACCACGAACTACGACGACCAGGCCAACGAAAACATCGCGAAAAATCTCAAAGGGCACCTTCTGCTCGCCCACGGCACGATGGACGACAATGTGCCGCCCTACAACACGCTCCTCGTTGTGGATGCCCTCATCAAGGCCAACAAGGATTTCGATCTCCTGCTGTTGCCGAATCAGCGCCACGGCTACGCCGCGGAAAATAACTACATGATGCGCCGCCGCTGGGACTATTTCGTGCGCTACCTGCTCGGCGCCGAGCCTCCCCACGAATTCCAATTCCATCCACCGCCGCCCGGCGAAGGACCGCAGTAGCCACAGCCCCGTGCGGGCAGATGTTCAGTCGACTGCGGGGCTTTGCCCGGCCCAAAATCCGGCTCACCGGATGCGAAGCAGAATCTGCCCGGGCTTTCCGGCTTCAAGCGGATTCAGCACGACTGTGTGCCGGTCGGGCAGAAGCTCGGCGCCTGCAGATACACTGGCCAGTTCCTCTGCAAACTCAAAGGTTAGTCCGTTCACCGTTTCTCGGCTGGATACGCGCAGTTCGATCGTATGCGGTTTGGCGCCCTGCACCGCACTCCAGTCCAGCCGGTCGCGGGCCCGCCAGTACTGCGCGAACTCCAGCGGGTCCATCGCGTGCACGCCCGCGGGTAGCCCCGCCAGCATTGCCTCTTCAGCTTCGAGCTTCTGCTTCGCGTCCGTAGGATGAATCAGCACGACGCTAGGGGCGCCGTTGTCCGCGTTGGCGCGGAAAACCTCGAGCGCGGAATTTACCCGCTCTGCTAGGGATGGCTCTTCTTCGTCCTCGATCGTCACGGGAAACTCGTACACTCCCGAGTCCTGCTCGAACTCGAGGCCCAGCGTCAGTGCGTAGGGAAAATTCGTCAGCACGTCCGGCGCCGTGAACGACGAATCGAACTCGTAACCGCAGCGCACCAGGGCTTCCGGCAACGATTTCGGCACGCGCAGGTGTCCCGCGCGGAAAAAAATGCTGCGCTGCCCCGGCACGTTTCCGTCCAGCAGCTCGCGGCTCACGCGCACCTCGCCGAACACCGTCGCGCCCGTCGCCGTGTTCGCCCCCGTGCCCCGCGGATTGTAATTTACGTAGCTCTCCCGCCCCGTTCCCAGCTCGAAGTGGTTAAATGCGCGCGAGTGGATGATGGAATGGGTGCCCATCGGAAATCCCAGCCCGTGAACGCGGCGCAGCACGTCCAGGTTCTCCGGCGTCAGGTAGCCGTGCCCGTTCGCGTCGTTCACGTACTTCATCTGGATGAAGAACAGGCTGCGCGCTCTACGCGTGGCCTCGGCCTGCGCGTAGTCGAGCATGGGCGGAAACGAGTATTCCCAGTCCACGTCGTGCGTGAAGAGCACCACGGAGCGCAGGCTATTCGGCATCGTCGCTAGCCGCACGGCCCCCGGTTCGAGCGTTTCGTACCACGCGCGCAGAATCAGCATCCAGACGTCTCCTGCCGGTTCGAACGCGTTCACATACTGCCGGAACGCCTCGTAGTGCCGGTTCGTCTGCCCGCGGAGCAGCCCGTCGTGCAGGCTCACTCCGCTCAGATACACCGCGCCCGCGCCCATTCGCTTCCGCACCACCGCCGCCGTGCCGTCCTCGAATCGCGCCAGAACCGTTGTGCCGGGCTCAGGTGTATAGCCCAGCGTCCAGAAGATCTCCGGGATCGAATCGCTTCCCAGCCGGATTTCAAGTTCCTCCGGGCGGTCCAGATAACACAGGGTCGCGTCGGCACCCCGCTCGAATCGCACCAGGTGCCGGCGCTTCGAGGCTGCAGCTTCGCGGAACCCGAACAGCACTCCCTGCGGCCCCGCAGTCGCCGAAAATCCGAACACCGAGCCGCCCGCTTCCACGTGCTGGCGTATTTCGTCGAGCTCGGCGGCTGTGAACGTCCGCCCTTCCACGCGGGGATAGAGCAGCACCAGCCGGTGCCGCAGCGCCTCCGGCAAATCCTGCGTGACGAAAAACGGAATGCCCATTTCGCGCAGCGCATGGACTGCGGCCAGCGGTGGCTCGTCCGCCGTTGTGCGCAGCACCGCTACCTGCATCGGAAATCGGTCGGGATAAGCGTCTTCGTAGATCACGCGCGCAAGCCCAAGCGCGCGCACCGGCACATCTGCCGCCAGCAGCCGGTGCCCCTCGCTGTAGTTCCGCCACGCGAAGAACCCGAACAGCCCAGCAACGAGTGCGAGCACGCCCGCCGCCCTTACACTGAATCCCCCTGTGCGTTCGGGATCGCCCCTAGCTGCGAGGGACATTCCGCCCCCCGCAGCGCCACCCAATTCGGGAATTGGCCGTCTGTCCATTGTTGCCTTCGTTTCGCTGCGTCCCGCTGTGTGCCCCGGTGACGGCGCGATTGAGGTTTACAATCGCGGCATGCACGGAGCGCGCGAAACGCAGTGGATCGTGGACCAGGCGCGGTCCCTCGGTTTTTCGCTCTGCGGCGTCGCGAACGTTGCGGAATTTCCCGAGCTCGAACGATTCGAGGAATGGCTCGCCCTTGGCTATGCCGGGCAAATGAATTACCTCGCCGATCCGCGCCGCGCTGCGCCCGCCGGCGTTCTCGAGGGCGCGCGCAGCCTCATCGTCTGTGCGCTCAACTACAACACTTCCCATCCGCACACCGCGGAAGCGGCCGCTTCTGTCTCTTCCTATTCTTCCTATCGGCAGATGGACCGCCTGCCCGTAGCCTTGCTCGATGGCGCCCCGCGCGGCTGGATTTCGCGTTACGCCTGGGGCGAGGACTATCACCGCGTCCTGGGGGAACGGCTCGAGCGGCTGATCGCCGCGATGCGTGAAGAATTCAGCGAACCCTTTGTCGCACGCGCCTACGTGGACACCGGACCCATTGCCGAACGCGTCGCCGCAAAGCACGCCGGCCTCGGCTGGCTCGCGAAAAACACCTGCCTGATTCATCCCGAGCTGGGTTCGTGGCTGTTCCTGGGCCTAATCGTCACTTCATTTGAGCTCGCACCATCCCTCGCGCGGGACCAGCTGCCGCAGCCGGACCTCTGCGGCCAGTGCACCCTCTGCATCGACGCGTGTCCCACTCAGGCCATCGTCGAGCCCTACGTCCTCGATGCGCGCCGCTGCATCTCGTATTTGACCATCGAGCATCGAGGCAGCGTGCCGCAAGACCTGCGCGCCGGGATGGGTGCTCATGTGTTCGGCTGCGACATTTGCCAGGATGTTTGCCCGTTCAATCGAAAAGCGCCGCTCACAGCCCAGGCCGAATTCGAACCCAAGCCCGCTGAATTGTGCGGGCCCTCGCTGGAGTGGCTGGCTGCCCTATCCGAGGAGGAATACCGCCGTGTGTTCCGGGGCAGCGCGATGAAACGCGCGAAATATCAGGGCTTGGTGCGAAATGCCTGCGTGGCGCTCGGCAATTCAGCGGCAACGCTGAGTTCCGCCGCGAGAGCGCGGATTCGCGTACTCCTGGAACGCCTCTCCGCCTCGCATGACTCGGTAATTGCCGAACACGCCGCCTGGGCCCTCACCTGCCTTCACCAGGATTGACCTCTCGGTTCTCACTGCGCCCGCTCCGGCGGCAGCCCGAGCGGCACAAGGCTGCCCGGCTGCATCTTCCGTATCAGGCGGGTTGCACGCCCTGGATTTTCGCGCCTGGCCTGCTAGTGTGTCTCTACGTCCCGCCCGGCAGGACCGGTCGGACCGCTCCCTGGGAAGAGGAACGTGCGTTCGAAATATCTATTGATAGGGCTGGCCCTGGGACTCGCGCTGGCCGGCGTGTGCTGGTACGCGCTCTCGCGCCGCCCGGCGCCGGCTCACGCTCCTGCTGCTCATGAGGTTGTCGAGGCGCCGCCCGCACCCATCGCCCAGCAACTCGACGACATCGTCGCGAATTTCCGCAAGATCAT
>JASHRU010000048.1 GCA_030037225.1 Candidatus Acidiferrales bacterium
CCCCGTAACTTCCGCGCAGATGGGCTCGCTGACGGTGTATGCGCCCCTCACGATTCCTGCCTATTCCCTCGGCAATGCGGAGGTAAACGCCCCGTACACCCCGGGCCAAGTGATTCAGACGGCGAACGGCATTCTGCCGCTCAAGGCCGGGAGTTGCATGATTCAGGGCGCGCGAACGTTTGATGGATTGACGATCACCGAGTTCGCCAGCGGGACAAACCCCAGCCCGACGAACGGGCCCGGCGTGCTCGATTCCTGCAAAATCACGGGGACACCCACGGCGACGTTTGGCCCGGCGACGGTCACGATCACTGCCAGCGACACCGGGGACGCGGATTCCGCGTCCACAACCGCCAGCACGGTTTCCAGCAACATGTTCCAGATCTATTCGGCGCTGGCCATCGCGGTGACCCTGGGCAACGGAGAAGTGAATGCGCTGTATTCCAGCCTGAATATGAATGCGACGGAACCGGCAATTTCAGGAGGCTTCTTCGGCTCTACGGGTTACACATGCGTGATTGCGCCGCCCACGAATGCCTTCGACGGTCTGACTGCGACATGGAACAACACCATGGGCGCCGGAGCGGGCTGCACGGTGAGTGGAACGCCTACGGCCACGTTTGGCCCGGGAACCACCACGATTCAAGTGACGGAACTGACCGCGCCGAGCGCATCGTCTTCCGCGGGCGTTGTGGTCGGCACTTCGAATACCTTTCAGATTTTTGCCGCTCTGGCCGCCTCGGTCCCCCTGGGGAACGGCGAGGTGAACGCGGTGTATTCCAACTTGAATCCGGGAACCACAGCGTCCACGATTACGCCAGGGAACCCAGCCGCTACTTTTTACACATGCGCGGCCAGTGGGGCGATAGCCGCCTCGCTGACGGCCGTTTGGAACGGGAACACGGGCGCGGGGGCGGGCTGCACGGTGACGGGCGCGGGGGTTGGCGCGATGGCGGGCCAGGCGCTGGCTACCTTCGGTATTCCCACGGCGGTGGTGCCGACCATAATGGTGTCGGAAGGTCAGGCGCCGAGCCCCTACTCAGCGGCCGGAGCGGTAACGGCTACGTCGAACGCAATTCAGATTTTCCCCGCGCTAACCGCTTCGGTTCCGTTGGGCAATGGCGAGGTAAACGCGCTCTATTCCAGCCTGAACCCGGGAACCACGGCATCCACAATCACACCAGGTAACCCGGCGGCCACTTCGTACACGTGCACGGCTACGGGGGCGATCGCGGCGTCGCTAACCGCGACGTATAACGGCAACATCGGGGCGCCGGGCTGCACGGTGAAGGGCGCTGGAGCCGGCGCGATGGCGGGCGAGGCGTTGGCCACGTTTGGCCCGGCCACACCCACGATCACGGTGGCGGAGACGCCTGCGCCGAGCAATTACTCGGCAGCGGGGTCGGTGACGGCGACCTCGAATAGCATTCAGATTTACTCACAGGTTTCGCTGGCGAATTTCATGATGGGCGCGGGGGAAGTGAATGCGCCCTACTCGCTCACCGGGATTGCCATAACTCCCGGAAATACGACTGCCGGAGTGACCTACACCTGCTCGTCCACAAGCCTGCCTACGGGCCTTTCCCCTTCTGCCTCGGGCGCGACTTGCCAGGTGACCGGGATGCCGACCGCGCAAATCAACGCACCGGTCACGATCACGGTGACGGAGAATCAAACGCCGAGCAACTACTCGGCGGCCGGCTCCAACTCCACCACTTCAGGAAACAACCTGCTCATCAATGCGGCCATCACGTTTACGAACAATCCGTTCACGTTGGGCAACGGCGTCGTGGGACGCGCGTTTGCGGAGACGGTTCCCGCCACCTCTGGCACGGGAGTCGTGAACGCGGCGCCCGCCACGTTCACGGGCGGCAATACCGGCGGCGCTTACAACTGCATGTTTGTGGTGATGGGGGTGCCAACGTCCACGTGGAATGGCCTGTCGATCGCCTGGAACGGCACATCGCCTGCCGCGGGCACTGCGGCCTGCAACATCACGGGAACGCCTGCGGCCGCGTTCGGCCCCGCCGCGATCACCATTCAGGTAACGGATACGCCGGGCCCGGACCAGACACAACCCAGCCTGGGCACGGCCAACTCGGATGCTGCGTTCACCATTTTCTCGCCTCTTCAGATCAATGTACCCACGACCATTCCCGTCGGTCTGCAGGGCACGTCGTACCCGGGAATTACCTTCACGGACGCGGGCGGCCTGAGCGGCAGCGGGACAACTTGGACTTTGGCAGGCCAGGGTCCTGTAGGCCCGTGCAATCCGCCCGCACCCACTCCCGCGAATGGACTGACGGGCTTCACGCTGAACGCCATGACCGGACTTCTTAACGGAACTCCGGCAAATGCGGGCGTCATCATGTTCGAAGTCTGCGCGGCGGAGAATGCGAGCACCTCGAGCACGGCGGCCATCGGACTGAACTCATCCGTCGTGACAATCGACATCCTGGGGAATTACGTGTTCGCAAGCGGCCCGGCAGACAGCACGGTACAGGTAATCGACGCTACTACCCTTACGGCGACTGCGTCGATTGACCTGACGGCCGGCGGCACGATCAACCCCGGCGCCGTGCCGCGGGGAATTGCCGTGCATGCCAGCGGCATGGAAGCGTATGTAGCAGATTTCCAGAACAACACGGTCATTCCTATCGACGCCGTGATGCTGACGGCCGGCGCG
The DNA here is from genome assembly GCA_030037225.1 of Candidatus Acidiferrales bacterium. Classification (GTDB taxonomy): domain Bacteria; phylum Acidobacteriota; class Terriglobia; order Acidiferrales; family UBA7541; genus JOPF136. Next base: position 2,687 of record JASHRU010000048.1, read on the forward strand.
GGAGTTCCACTGCCCACCGGCTGCCGCCTGCCCACCGAAGTGGCGACCACGGCGAACGCTACCAACCCGGGGCATGACCGACTGTACGTGGTATGCACCGACCCCACTGGGACGCCGGGCGTGGCGATCTTCGATACGACCACTCCTGCGAATCCCATATTTCTTACAAATTATGGAACGGGCGCCGGGACCGCTCCGACGGGAGTCGCCATTCAGGCCGATAATTCGCTCGCCTACGTGACGCTGAATGGCACGAACCAGCTCTATGTGCTCGACAATACGGTGCTGCCGCCCGCGCCAGTGCTCGGCGACCCTCCGTTGGTCACCAACCCCTTTCCTCTCGATCCGACCACGAGCGATCCGACGCAGATCGCCATCGTCTCGAGTGCTGGCGGGAACTATGCGTATATCAGCAAGAACGGCGTGGGGAATCAGCCTACTACCGCCTTTTCGATTGCGAGCGCCACGGAGACGGGAAATACGGCGACCATTACGACCACGGCCAATAATGGATTTCAGACGGGCGAAACGGTCGTTATCGCGAGTGCCTCCGTCACGGGATACAACGGAACGTACGTCATTACTGTTACCGGTGCGACGACGTTTACCTATACGGACCCGACGTCAGGCCTGGGTGCAGACAACTCCGGGACCGGCACGGCCACGGAGACGAATTCGCAGAGCATTGAAGTGGTGAACGTGACAAACGTGGGCTCCTCGGCGCTCCTGGGCACTACTTCGCTGGTTACCGAGGTCTTCCTGGGCGGAACGGGCTTCAATCCCGACGCCGTTGCCCCGGACCCCACCTATGCGCACGTATTTGTCACGCTGCCGGGTTCCATGCAGTTCGCTGCGTTGGACAACACGCTGGCGACTCCCGCCCAACTCTCCGGGTCTCCTTTCAGTTTGCCGGCCTCGGGTGTGCCCGGTGGAGTGGCGGTTGCGCAATCGATGACGGGCTCGTTCCCGTTCCTCACGTTTTTCTCGATACCAGCAACCGAGAATGTTGACGTGTACAACGACACCAGCATGTCGCCCTTCGCGAGTGTGAACGGAAGCAGTCCCGTGGCCGTCACCAATAACGCGTCCATGCCCGGCCGCATTGCCAGCGTTCCACCGCCGCCGGCTCCGCTGGGATTCGTGGCTTCGACGATGCCGGACGGAGTGGCGAATCGTTCCTACACACTCTACGTGGTTATCCGCAGCGGCGTGGGACCCTATACGTGTGCCGCCTCGGACCTGCCCGCAGGCTTGACCCTAGCTTCTCCCAACTCGGTGCCTGTGCCTCCGGGCGGGGCGCTTGTGGGAAGGCCGTCGTGTGAGCTCAGCGCCACTTCCGGCACGTTGGCGGCGGGAATGTCCACGCCGATGCTCACGGTAACCGACAGCACGATGGCCGTAGGCAACGCTACGTATGCGTTCACTGTGCGTCAGGAATTCGCCTTCAACAATCCTCCTGCCAGCCTGCCCGTTGCCGTGGAATCGCGGCCGTACGGCACGGCCATGGGCACCACCCCGCCGCCAGTGGGCACCAATGTGGGCGGCACGGGCCCCGGCAACGCACCCCTGACGGCTTGCACCGTCGCCGTAACCACGGGCACGAACGCGGGCTTTTCAGTAGCTCCCTCAGGCGCAAACTGCCTGCTGAGCAATGCTTCGGGTTTGATCACCTCGGAGATGGATACCCTGTCGTTCACGGCCACGGATACTGGCATCTCTGATCCGTTGACGCTGCTCCCGGTGGTTCCTTCGAACACGGCAACGATGACCACAGGAGGCACGACAGCAACCGCGGTACTGACAGTTGAGCCGACGTTGATGATTACGACGGCACTGCCCGGGACGCTGCCCCCATGGACTGCGAGCGCAACAGATCCCTACCCCACGCAGACCATCGTGACCAGCGGTGGCGTCCAAACCAGCCTGATGTGCATGCTAACCACATACACCGGTGACGGCCTCACAGTGACGACGACGGCGCCCGATTGCTTCTTGAGCGGCGACCCCACGCTGGTCACTACGGGAACCTCCGTGACGGTGGACGTCATGGACAATGGGAACAGCGCCGTGCCGCCATCGGCCGTCATGATGACTTCGGGTACTCTCGTGGTCAATTCGCCGGCTACGGTTACCACCACAATTACGTCGCCCGCGGACGACGGCGTAAGCAGCACGGATGCCACCGGAACCATCGCCGGCCGCGCCTACTCGCTCGTGGTGAGCGCGGGCACGGTGGGCGCTCCCGGTACGGGAACGCTCACGCTGACGAACACTCTCTCGTCGAACGCCAACTGTGCCGGCCTCTCCCTGGCCACGGCAATGAACACAACAACGGTGACCAGCACGATCACCGGCATGCCAAGCGCTTCGACCACGGCGCCGGCCACCACGAGCTGCACGTTCACGGTAACGGTGACGGATTCGACGGGCACGGCGAACAGCGCGATGTACACGATCGTGATTCAGCCGCCGCTGCGCGTGGCCTTCGCGGAAGTGATGATGACTCCGGTGACCGGTTTTCTCACCGGCGTGGCCGGACGCTCCTATACGCAGACGGTGGACGCCACCGGCGGCCTGACGGGGGCGGCCGAGACAGGGCAGAGCTGCACGGCTAGCGGGTTCCCGGCTGCGTCGTTCCCGGTGCCGAACACAACCGCGTTTACCCCGGGCTCGCCCGCCACATGCGCGGTCACGGGCGCCCCTGTCGCGGGCGATGAAGGCACGACTGCGTCCGTGAGCCTCACCGTGATGGACGGAACGAACAGCGCCACGACCGCTTCGGGGTCGGCGTCGGCGACTTCGTCGCTCACGATCAATCCGGAGCTGCAGATTGCGACGATGGAGTCCGGCATTCCCAACGGGCTGATCAACTACCCCTATCCACAGACGTATCCGGTGGTGGCTATCGCCGCATCACCTGGCGGCGCCACGGAGGCGGGCAGCACGGTCACTATCACTACCAGCACCCCGCATGGATTGGTTGCGGGCCAGACGGTGACGATCTCCAACGTGGGCGTTGCCGGCTACAACGGCGTGTACGTGGTCGCCTCCACTCCGTCGTCTACGACCTTTACGTATAGCCTCGCGCCTAGTGTCACAGGCTTGGCTGCATCCGGCGGGGGCATGGCGCAGAGAATGGTCGAATTCAGCGCCGTTCCCGGGACGGGCAGCGGTGCGGCCGTTGCCTGGGTCCAATCGGGATCCTCGGGGATGTCGTGTCCGATGCAGGCCGGCACAATGCCCCCCGGCACCATGATCGCTGGCTCGACCGGCGAATTCTCGTCCGGCATGTCCGGGCCCACCTCGCCCAGCACAACGGATAGCGGCTCGCCGTTCGATGTTTGCGTCGAGGATCCGGGCAACGGCGTTACGGGCCCGGGGAATTCCGGTTCGAGTGCCTATTCTTTGACGGTGCTTAATGCCTACGCCTACGCGGCGGGCACGTTCACCGACACCATCGAGGTATTCGGCACGTCGGCAGCTTCCACGTCGATGCCCGCCGCGCGCAACGCGTCGGTGGCGTCGATCGCCACCAGCGGGGGCGCGACGCCGAACGGCGTGGCCGTTACTCCCGACGGCCGCTATGCCATCGTGACCGAGGATCTGATGGTGATGGGGAATCCGGCCGGGCAGATCGACGTCGTGGACACTGTCACAAACACACTGACCCCAGGCTCGCCGTTCGCGTTGTATCCGACGACCTCCAATTGCTCCACTCCCGCGGGCGTGGCCGCGGACGCCAACTATGTCTATGTGGCTTGCGACGGAACGGATTCCACCAATGGGCAGGAGGTCCTGATCCTGAGCACTCCTACGCTGGAATCAGGAACCTTGAGCGTGTCGGGCGAAATCCTCACATGCGCCACGAAGCCGTGCACCACGAACACGCCCGACAGCGTCGCCTTGTACACCAACGGCGCTTCGAAGACGCGGGCCGCGGTCACGCTTAGCGGCTCGAACCAACTGCTGATTCTGGATACGACTCAGACTCCGCCGGCCCCGATCGCAAACGGGAGTCCGCAGGGTGTGTTCACACTGCCCACCACGGTGGGAACCGGTCCGGTGGAGCTTGCCGTGGCAGAAAACACAGCCGCTGCCATGCCTCCCCGGCAGTACGCTTATATTGCCAAGTCCACTCCCACAGGCGGCATGATCGGGCTGCCTCCCAATTCCCAGACGGGCACCAACGTGGCGAGTTGCGAGGTCGACCAGGGAGCGATGGCCGCCATGGCGACCTCTTCCAGCGTGAGTTGTCCGTTGGCGATTGCGGCCAATGCCAACGCCGCGATTGTGGTTTTTGTGGGGCACACGAACACCACCAGCGTGGACACGATCACGGACGACGCCATGCCGACGGCGAATGTGTACATGCACCAACCGAGCAGCGCAACGGGCTGTACTTCGACTAACGGAGATACGGCGACAATGGACTGCTATGTGACCGCTCCCGGAGCCGTCAATGCGGGCGGCCACATCAACGTGACCATGACTGCCGTCAACCCGAGCGCGGCGATTACGGTGGTTGCCGCGGAATTCTTCGGCGTAGGGACACCGATTGGTCCCGAGAAGCCAAACGACTCCTTTACCACGGGAAATACTACCCAAACTCCAACTGACTCCGTGACGACCACGACCGCCAATAACGTTTGCGTGGGTGGTTTTCTGGAAAACGACACCCTGGCGATCACCGCCACCGCGGGGGATGGAACGCTTGAGGCCACGGTGGGCAATGCGTCCCAGACGGCAGCCCTTATCGACATCGCGCAGCCAGCCGCTGGCACGTGCACGCTTGGAGCAACGATCGGGGGCGCGATGGGGCACACGTGGGCGGTCGGGGTAGTAGCGCTGCAGCCCGCCTCGGCGCCCGGTGTTGACGTTGTGGATCTGACCAATGACCCGACGGCCACACCCTTAACCGCGGTCGTGTCGATTCCCGAGCCGGCCTCATCCTCGCCCTTTGGCGTGGCCGCGGTTCCCGGCTCTCCCAACCCGCGCGTCTATGTGACCTTGCCGGGCACCGACCAGTTGGATGTGCTGAACAATGTTTCGCCGCCGGGCGAGATCCCGAACGCTCCGTTCAGCCTCGACAGCATGTCGTTCTTCAACATGATGACGCTCACGCCCGAGGGCGTGATCATCCCGCCGGTCTCTGCATCTGGAACCGTGGATGCGTACCTCATGCTCCAGGGCCAGAACGAAGCGGGCTATCTGGAGGATGGCGCCCCGCCGACAACCCCAGGCACCATCGCCCTGACGCCAACCTCAGCCCCGGCGCGCGTCGCAAACATTCCCATCCCGCAGTAGCCGGCGGGCGCAGGAGATTTCGGAAGGCCCGGCTTTCCGCCGCAGCGGGGAGCCGGGCCTTTTTCTTTTCGCGATCTGCCGCGTGCCTCCGCCGCGTCGATTCACCGCTGGCACCCGCCACACACACCCCGCCACCGGCTCGTGCTCGTGGTCGAGCGATCGGCTACGAGTGATGCTTCGCTTTACTGAACCGTTAGCGTGAACGCGGCGGTGTGTAGGGCATTGGCCGTGGTCCCCGACACCGTGATCATATACGTACCCGCGGGAGTGCCTGGAGAAGTGGGAGGCGGTGTTGGGGCGCTGCTCCCGCCGCCGCAGGCGCCGGTGAAAGCGCTCATGGCCAGGATCAGCAGAGCAGTCCCGGTCCAGCGCAGCCGCGCGCTGCGCCCGCGGCCAGCCGCCAGAGTCCCCGCACCCAGGGCCAGGAGCAGCGCACTCCAGGCGAGGCGCGCAAACGGATGCCCGCCCCACGGCTCCCGTGGCGCGTGAACTCGCGGCGCCACGAGCGTAGTCGAAGACGCCGTGGTTGTGCACATAAACGTTACCGTCGTGCTCGCCGCGGTTCCGTCTGCTGCCGGGACCGTGCCGGTCGTTCCGCCCATGAAACCCGCTGCCGTGCTCGTAAAGCTGCAAGAGGTTTGGGCGGGGATTCCGGAGGCGCTGAGGACAAGATTGGCGGGAAATTGTGTGTTCGGCGTTACCGGGGTGATGGTCAGCGTCGTGCTCGCGCTGCCGCCTGCCGTCACGGAAGCGGATGTGGGATTGGCGGAAATCATGAAGTCCGTGCCCACCGTGAACGGCTCGTTGTTGCTGGTCAGGTTCGGGCCATTGCTAACCGAGATGCTTTGCGGACCGGAGGCAGCATTTGCAGCGACGGAAATCGAGGCCGTCACCAATGTGCTGCTCGCCACCTGAAAACTGTTTACGGAGATGCCTGCTGGGGCGTTCAGGGTGAAATTGGGTCCGCTGGCGAAGTCG
>JASHRU010000049.1 GCA_030037225.1 Candidatus Acidiferrales bacterium
TTGTTCTCGCAGAACCCTTAATTTTCAGAACCGGGCGCGAACCACTTCGCAGCCGCTGGCCCATGCTTCCCGCCATTCGGCGGAGGGTGGGGCGTTGGGACGGTCACGGTCGACTTTTTCGAACGTCCCAAATCTTAGCGATAAGAACGCTCGCCTCAATCCGGGCCGCCATCCTGCGAGGACGGTTACCCAGTTAATCGGAAGTTGATGCAGCCGCAAATCGCCCCAGCAAGCGATAGATAGCAATTCATTTCACCCTGCGGTTGATTTCTGTGTTCTGAGCAGCGGCGATCAACCAGCCGCCGTCTTGCCACTTTTTGTCAGTGTTTTTCTATTGACTTTTAGATATCCACTGTGATATCATATCTTCGCGGTAAATGACGATGGCGTGTGGTGCATCAATCCGAGAGGGGCGCGTTTTCCTGCAACTCCTTTGTTGGCAACTCTTACGCAAAATCCGCCCGCAAGTCCTTTATCTGCCACTCTTCCAAAACACAAGACTTAAAGTCCTTGTGGAATCACAACGTTCCACAAAAAAGGGGGAGGGGGGCCGATATTCTAAGTTAGAACCCAAATCTGTGGCATTTCCGGCTGGCCCACCAACCATCCCGAAGCCTCGGGACCACTCCCCACTAGCCACTCGCCGCTGTTTTTCTAAGTCCTTTAGAATGAATGTTTATGTCATGTGCCGGGGGGTAGGGGGTAATCTTCCTAAACTTCCTCAGGAGCGGAACCCCACCTCGCTTTCCCGTGAGACGGAGAACCCGGAAAAATCTTTCCGCACGTCCGATCTTCACACTTTCTACTCTGGATTCTCTGCCGTCTCTTCAAGGGGGGTACATATCTAGCCACCATCCACTAGCCACTAACCGCTTCTTCTGCCCCGGCAAGTTACACTCCATTCGCATCCGGCATCTAGTGAAGTAGCTGAGCTTCTCGCCACGCCGAAGGCACAGCGCGGTCGTGCGACGTCCCGGCACCCCAGCCAGGCATGGAAATGCCCCGCCGGACGCGGACCATGGTCGAAAGAGTCGGAAACACGTGAAAGGCACCAACCACATCCCGCGCAATGGACGCCCCGTTTGGGCCGACGTCTCTCTCGACGCCATCGAAGCCAACTTCCGCACCATCCGGAAATGGGTTGGCGGCCGCAAAGTCCTCGCCGTCGTCAAGGCCGACGCCTACGGCCATGGCGGTCCTCCCGTCGCCAAAGTGCTCGAACGCGCTGGAGCGGAATGTTTCGGCGTCACCTGCGTTTCCGAGGGTGCCGAGCTTCGCGAAGCCGGAATCCGCAGGCCCATCCTGCTCCTCACCGGTTGGTGGGACGGCGAATCGAAGTACTTGTTCGAATACAATCTCACCCCCGCCTTGCATCGCCTCGAAGATCTGGCGGCGCTGGAAAGCGCGGCTGCAGCCCACGCCAAGAAGTCGCGCCGGCCCAAATTCCGCCATCCCTTCCACCTGAAGATCGATACCGGAATGAACCGGCTCGGAATTTCGTCCGGCGATGTGGAAGAATTTGCGCGCCGCTACAAGCAATGCCCTCACCTGGAGCTGGAGGCCTCCTTTACTCACTTCGCTTCCTCCGAGGATTTCTCCGTCCGCCAGACCGAGTCGCAGGAAGAAGAGTTCGCGCGCGCCATCAACTGCCTGCGGCGCGTTGGAGTGGATCCCGGCGAGCTTCACATGGCCAATAGCGCCGCCGTCGTCTCGCGTCCTTCCTCTTGGGGACACATGGTTCGTCCCGGCGCGCTGCTTTACGGCTATCACCAGAACTACGATCCCGCCGAGCGAAGCGAGACGGCCGAGCGCGGACTGAAGCTGGAGCCGGCTCTCAGCCTCCGCGCCCGCATCATCGGCATCCGCGAAGTTCCTCCCGGCGAAGGCATCGGCTACAACGCCAGGTTCCGGACCGTGCGGCCGTCGCGCATTGCCGTCATTCCCGCGGGATACGCCGATGGAGTGGTACGCCGCCTTTCGGGCAAGGGTCACGCGCTCGTGCGCGGCGCGGAGGTCCCTATCGTCGGCGCGATTTCGATGGATCTGAGCATGCTCGATGTCACCGAGGTCCCGGGCGTGGGCGTCGGAGATCTCGTAACCGTATTCGGACAGGACGGGAAGTGCAGGATCAGTCCCGCGGCGGTGGCCCGCGAACTGGGCACCGTCACTTCCGATCTGCTCTGTTCGCTCGGCAAGCGCGTTCCCAGGCACTACACCCGGGGCTAGCTCTGCCGTTAGCGGAAGGTGCTGCTTCTCGGGCCGAAGCGCGCTATACTGGCGCTAAAGGAGTACGGTTCGTGCGGTTCTGGGTCGGGCCGCCCGGATCGGGTCGCGAGGGAGTCGGAGGCGCCGCGTCGGGTTGAATCCGTCCTGGCACGGGCCGCTCGCAAGTACAGGGGAAGTTAGATGGGCCGTCCTCCAAACGCTATCGCTGCCGCTGGTGCAGCTCCCGCTGTGCCGTCGCTTAGGAAGTACGACGCGAAAGTGGCGGACAAGATGGCCTCGCAAGGCCGTCCCGGAGTCTGGCTGGTCCGCGCCGTTCTTCTCGTGGCCTTCGTGCTCGTCTGTGTTCACTTCCAGCCCATGGAATTGTCCGAGGAGATGTCCGCGTTGCTGGGCGCAGGCCTCGCTCTCGTCGCCGTGCTTTTCCAGATGCAGCTCGAGCACGTCAGCCTCCGGCGGCTCATCGGCGGTACGGTCGGTGCGTTGGCCGGGCTGCTCGGGGCCCTGCTCGTGAGCCTGGTGCTCGCGCACACGACCATGGCGGTGGTCCTGCGGTCCTTCACCAGCGTGGCCGCGCTGCTCGTTTTCTCCTATCTCGGGCTCGCCATCGGCGCCGCCAAGGGCGACATGCTCAACCTCGACGCGTTTGGCGGTGTCTTTAGTGGCGAACCAGGCGGCAGCCAGCAGTGCAAGGTTCTGGACACGAGCGTGATCATCGATGGCCGCATCGCCGACGTGTGCACCGCGCAATTCCTGGAAGGCACCCTGCTCGTTCCCCAGTTCGTGCTCCGCGAGCTCCAGATGGTCGCGGATTCTGCCGACCCCTTGAAACGGCAGCGCGGCCGGCGTGGCTTGGAAATCCTCCAGCGCATGCAGAAGAACGAGGCGCTTCGGGTAGAGATCGCCGAAGACGATTTTCCGCAGATCCCCGATGTGGACATGAAGCTGATCGAGGCAGCGAAACGCTACAACGCCAAGATTCTCACCAACGATTACAACCTGAACAAAGTGGCCACCCTTCAGGGAATCGACGTGCTCAACATCAATCAGCTCGCTAACGCGCTGAAGCCCGTGGTTCTGCCCGGTGAGCCCATGAAAGTCTTCATCCTCCGCGAGGGGAAAGAGTTCGGGCAGGGCGTAGCCTATTTGGACGACGGAACCATGGTGGTTGTGGATGGCGGAAGGCGCTTGATTAACCGCGCTGTGGACATCGTTGTCACGTCCGTCCATCAAACCACTGCTGGAAAAATGATCTTTGGAAAGGTGGAAGACCGCAGCAGCCAGACCGCTCCAGCTCAGGAAAAGAACGCGTCCGAACCTTCGGCCCCGCGCGGGCCCCAGTCGGCCCCCGAGAGCCGCATGCCCGAAGGAGCAGCCGGCGAGCACGGGCCGCGGCCGGTGTTTCCAGAGTCGGGGCGGCCCTAAGCGCCGCTCCCGGGAACGCGATCGGAAAAATCGCGAACAAGAGCCGAAGGCTTCCCTGGCACAGTTCTCGTCCGCACTCCATGCCGCGCCTCGTTCCACGATCGCTGCTGATTTCTTTCTCTCCTCCTGGCGTTGCGCTAGACTCTTATGCCCCTGACGATGCGAATCGCCGCTATCCTGCCCGCCGCCGGTTTAGGTACACGCATGGGCGCTGGCACGCCCAAACAGTTCATGGAACTGGACGGGTTGCCGCTCGTCGTTTACACCCTTCGGCGCCTGGCGGAATCGAAACTGCTCACGCATTTCTACATTGCCACGCTTCCGGAGGAAGTGGCGGGATTGGAGCGCCGCTTGGGACAGGAGCGGCTGGCTCGTCCGCTTCGCGTGCTGCGCGGCGGAGCGACACGCCAGGAGTCCGTGGCACGGGCCCTCGCGGAAGTGCCGGCGGATACGGATTTCGTGCTCGTCCACGACGCAGTTCGTCCGCTGGTCACACGCGAGCACGTGGAGCGCGTCATCGAGCAGGCGCAGGCCTGCGGCGCGGCTATTCTGGGGATTCCGGCCACGGACACCATCAAGGAAGTAAAGCGGTCCAGCCTGCCAAAAGACGTCGCACTCATCACCGCCACGATTCACCGCGAGCGCATTGTGCTAGCGCAGACGCCGCAGGTCTTCCAAACCGCTCTGCTGAAGGAGGCGTTCGTTCATGCCGCGCAGGATGGGTTCACGGCTTCGGACGAAGCTGCTCTGGTCGAGCGGCTGGGACACGAGGTTCGCGTCGTCCATGGCTCGGAACGCAACCTGAAGATTACTCGGCCGGGAGATCTGGAGTTGGCGCGCTTCTATCTCCAGCAGGAACGCGTGCAGGCATGACCCGTTCGGGCATCGGATACGACTTGCACCGGCTGGCGGACGGACGGCCGCTTGTTATTGGCGGCATCACCGTTCCGTTCGAAAAGGGCCCACTGGGTCATTCCGATGGCGACGTGCTTGCTCACGCCATTTGCGACGCGCTGCTGGGCGCCGCAGGCGCGGGCGATATCGGCACGCATTTTCCGGACACGGATCCGAAGTGGAGGGGCGCCGCTAGTCTCAAGTTCCTCGAGCATGCGAGATCGCTGGTGGATGCCCGCGGCCTGAAGATTGCGCATATCGACGCAGTGGTGATTTGCGAGCGGCCGAGACTCGGGCCGCATTTTCCCGCTATGCGCGAGACGTTGGCGCGTGCCCTGGGTATCGCAGCGGACGAGGTACATCTGAAGGCGAAAACGAACGAAGGGGTGGACGCCGTGGGGCGCGGCGAAGCAATTGCAGCGTATGCCATCGCCACTTTGGAATCCTGAGCTATTTAAATGCAACCGCTCTCCGAGACCGGGCATTTGACGGCCCGGTCGTCACTGTTCACGGTACGAGACGTCCAATCGATTGCCGCGCGGCGTGGATGGCTTCCGCCGGGCGATGCGAACGAATCGCAAGACCCGGATGAGGTCATGCGGCAGGCGTGGATGGCGGAAGCTGCGCAACTCTTAGGCGCGCAGGTTTCCAATGCGGCCGCTTTGGAAGCGCTTGTGGAGCGCGTCTTCCAGTACGATGCCGGCGAGCATCTGATGCGTGTGGAGAATCAGGCGGTGATGTCGCGCGAGGGTGCGCGGCGCGTCCTGCGAGATCTGGCTTCCCTCGTGTTGGATTCGAGCGAGATGAATTCCGACCGCTACAAGCAAATTGTTACCGCGCTGAAGGAGCGCACCGGTCGGCGCGGGCAGGAGCTTTTCCATCCCGTGCGCTTGGCACTCGCCGGCCGCGCCGGGGAGGGAGAATTCGATCGCGTGATCCTCTTGCTGGATGGCGCAGCCCGTCTGGTTTGGTGCGTACACGTCAAGAGCTGTCGGGAACGGATACTGGAATTCTGTGCAGCGTTCAATTGACTCGGGTCACGGCGCGAAAATGGAACGGCTGACGGGCATACATGCTGTGCGCGAGGCTCTCGCTTCCGGACGGGCGCTCGAGCGCATCCTCGTGGCGCGCGGGCGGCACGGTGAGCGCGTGCAAGAGTTGGTGAGGCTGGCCCGCGAGGGGGGCGTTCCTGTCCGGTTTGAAGACCGCGTGCAATTGGATCGCATAGCCGGCCGCGAGGATCATCAGGGCATGGTGGCTGTGGTAGCGGCGCGGCGCGCCGGAATGCTCGAGGACCTGATCGCAGACGCCAAGACCGACGCGCTCCTCGTCCTGCTCGACGGCATCGAGGATCCGAGGAATCTGGGTGCCATCGCGCGTAGCGCATTGGCGGCGGGAGCGGCCGGAATGGTGATTGCCGAGCGGCGTGCCGCCGGCTTGACCGATACTGCCTCGCGCGCGGCAGCCGGCGCACTCGAGCATCTCCCCGTGGCGCGTGTCAAGAACATGGCACGGGCCATGGAGGAACTGAAGGAGGCTCATTGGTGGTTGGTAGGACTTGATGAGCGCGCCGAGAAAGCGCATACGGAGCAGGACCTGACGGGAAAAATCGCGCTGGTGATGGGCGGCGAGGGAATAGGCCTCCACGAATTGGTCCGGAAACGCTGCGACTTCATGGTCGCAATTCCTACCACAGGGCCCGTGCGTTCGCTGAATGTCTCTGTCGCTGCGGCAGTCGTCTTGTTTGAAGCTGTGCGGCAACGGCGGGCAAAGAGCGGCGCCAAGCGGTGATTGATGTCGTTGGGCTCTGAGTGCGGCAGGGGAGAATTGTTCGAGGCAGCCGATTAAGAGTCGTATTGCAACAAGGAATGTACTGACAAGTCGCCAAGTTTCTTGCGGCCGTTCAGAAACGTGAGTTCTACGATAAAGGCCGCGGCGGCAACCTCGCCTCCGAGCTGGCGGATGAGGGCCGAGGCTGCGGCTGCGGTTCCACCGGTCGCCAACAGATCGTCAATCAGCAGGACGCGCTGGCCGTGACTCACGGCGTCCTGATGGATTTCGAGTGTATCGGTGCCGTATTCGAGGTCATAGGTTACGCGCGAGGTTTTCCAGGGGAGTTTTTTCGGTTTGCGGATAGGCACAAAACCAGTACCTAGGCGCAGTGCCACGGCAGGCGCGAGGATAAAGCCGCGGGCTTCGATTCCGGCCACGACGTCGATCTTCGAATCGCCGTAGCGCTCAGCGAGACTATCCACCACGGTACGCAAGCCTCCTGGGTCTGCCACCAGAGTGGTGAGGTCATAAAACAGGATGCCGGGCTTGGGCCAGTCGGGAACCTCTCGGATCAGCTTTTTCAGGTGCTCCATCGCTATCGTTGTCTCCTCGGATCGTCGCTCGCGTTCACTCCTCTTCAATCGCAAAGCCGTCGGAATGGCGCGGAACCACCTCCGCGTCCTCTTCAATCACACGGGAAACGCGTGCCGCGTTGGGGCCGCATTCGAGCGCCGCGCGCAAATCTTCGTGCTGGCCGCCGTCGCCAATCGCGTAAACTTCCACGCGGCCGTCGCGCAGATTACGCACGAAGCCCGCAATGCCCAGGCGCTGCGCCACGCGCACGGCAAAAAACCGGTAACCGACACCCTGTACCTGGCCAGAGATGAAGTACCGCTTCGCCGTCATGTGCGCGCTGCGCGGGAGCGCCGGGACCTCCCAGAGCAGAAATTGTAGCAGAGGTGGCGGGGCGGGACGGGAAGCAAGTACCTCTAGCTGGCCGCTCCGCGAAGGCCCATGCCAGAATGTAGGTTCCATGCGGCGAGCATCATCGATTCGCGCAATCACAGTTCGATCTGCCGCCGCAATGACGTGTGTTGCCGTGTGCGCCGGTATGTTGCGAATGGCGGTGCGCAGTGCGTCGGCGGACTTGCAGTCGCCGACGGACGCGCCCGGCCAACTGAGAGCAGCGCAAGGCACTGCAGGTGGACAACGCGGCGTGCGCGTCGCGCTCCATGGAAGCTATCCGGAGTTGCAGGTGGACGGCAGACCTTTCTTCATCGACTCCGCGGAGTTTTTCTACCCGCGCATTCCGCGAAGCCTTTGGGAACGCAGCCTGGAACGCTACCGCGAACTGGGCATCAACACGATTACACTGTCCATCCCCTGGAACTGGCACGAGCCGCGCGAAGGCGAGCTCGATTTCGACGGTCACACGCTTCCGGGCCGAGACCTGCGAGGGTTGTTGAAGCTCATCGCGAACGCGGGATTTCGACTCATCGCGCGGCCCGGGCCTATGGTGGCCAGCGAATGGCGGAACGGAGGCTACCCCGATTGGCTGCTCGAACGGGCCGACTACCGGATGCCGATGGTGGACCGGCTGGAAGGGCGGGGGCCGGCCGCTGCGCAACTTGCGGATGCTGACGCCGCGGCAAGGATGTGGCTTGAGAATGCGGTGCACAGAAAATATTCGGAAGGGTGGCTCGAGTCGGTGGCACGCGAACTTTTACCCTATCGCGCCGCAACAACCGTAAGCGTCAAGGCGGAAGAGCCTGCTGGCGCAAGGGAGAACGGAGGCGAGAGAGAAGCGAGCGGCCCACTGCTTCTTGTCCAAGTGGGGATGGGAGTCGACAGCGAGCACGTGAAGCCGACTGGCGCCGCATTTTGGAAGTACGTGGAAGCACTCTGCAGCATTGTGGTCCGCACAGGCCTGGACGCGCCATGCGTGGTTGACGCGGCACAACCGCGTGCCGCGACGGCAGGTAGCACACTGGCACCGCAGGTGGCCGCGATGGGACATTGGTTTTTTGGCCCGGGCATTTCGGGAGCTGGGGAGAATAGAAGGCTTTCGCCTCTAGATTTCGCGGAACTCGAGATCACAGAGACCTCGCTGGCCACACAGCCCGGATTTCCGCCGGTGCTCGCCGAGTTCAATCCCGGCTGGTACGCGCCAGAGGACGATGCACGGCCCGAGTTCACCCCTGCGGAAAACATCCGCATGAGCACTCATCTCCTGCTCGGCTATGGACTTCGCGGACTCAATTGGTTTCCGTTACAGGATTCGCTTACGCCGGGCGGATATGGGACGCCCGACGCGAACCGGTATTTTCGCTGGGATGCCGCGCTGGCGCTGAACGGGTCGAAACAAGCCGCGGCGCGTGAAGTGCAGCGCATCGGGGATTGGCTCCGCACGTGGGGCAGCCAATTGGCGGCGTCACACCCGCGCGCGGATTTCGGGCTGGTGGACCCGGTGGCTGCGCTGCCGGCCAAGGGTCTGGCACGAGTGGACGTGACCTCAATCACGGACTCGCTAATGCAAATCGAGCGGCTTGCGCAGTACGCGGCAATGTCGCCCGAGATTGTGGACCCTCAAAATCAGCCGGCCGAGCAATTGCTGCGTCACGCCCTGCTACTCTTTCCCGTGTACAAACCGGAAGACCCGTCCTTTGCACTCACCGCGCAGGCCCAGCACACTCTCGACGCCTACGTCCGCAGCGGTGGAGTGCTCGCTTGCTTTCCAGGGCGTCCTACGGGAGCTGTGTTCGAGGAGATGGAGACCGGGCCCCCGGCGGGATCGGGTGATCTGCCGGCGGGGACGAAGGTGTGGCGCGTCGGCACGGGCCGGCTGGTGGTGCTGACAAAGGATTTCTATTCGTGGGTCTCTCCCCGCCAAGCATATGAGGAGGGGACGAAACAATTTGAAGCTTCCTCCGCCGGCCCCATGCTGGTGGCTTTGCTGAAGTCCGCCGGGGTGCGTCGGGCCATTCGCCGCGCAGCCCCGGAGGCGGAAGCGCCGGAGCTGGTGGCCAGCGAACTGGTGACTAATGAAGGGACCCTGCCGCTCGGCGACCGCTCGGGAGGGCAGGCCTGGCTCAGCGTTGTGAACTTGAGCTATGAAAAGGCGGCCAGCGAGACGCTCGAAGTGCTTTCTCCGCGGGCCTCCGCGCGCTTGGAGAAGAGCGCAGCCAGCGATTGGATCCAAGTACCGGTGCGACTCCCGCCTCGAGAATCGCTGCTGCTGCCGATTGAAGTGGAACTGTGCCTGGAGCCGACCGGCGACATGAAATGCGAAGACCGGGTGATTTCCTCCGGCGCGGAGCTGGTGCGGGCGGAGCGTGAGAAGAAGGCGATGCTCCTTACCTTTTACGGGCCTACAAAGGCTTCGGCCCGAATCCATCTCGGGGCGCGTCCGGAACACATCGAACTGGACGACACGCCCGCCGAGGCACACTGGACGAAGGGGAGCAACGAACTTGTGGTGGAGATGCTGCGCGGGGCATCCCCGCAGTTTCAGCACGAGCTCCGGCTGCCGTTGTCCTACCAGCCGGCGTTGCCGGAAAGGCCCAAGGCGGATGGACGGCATCCCGGGCCGGCGCACTTCCGTTTTTCACCGGCGGGGGGAGTGCGCTTGCCGCTGGGCGAGGACGAGTCTTTGCTTTCCAATCCGCCACTGTTTGTGTTTCGCCAGGGAGAGGAAGGGTCGCTGTGGGTGCTGGCGGAGGACTTGGGCGGACAGGGAGAAAGCGTTCAGGTGGAAACAACAGGACAATTCAACGCTTCGACGCGGGCTTACGTGAGCGGGAAAGAACTTCGCAGCATCAATTTGAGGCTTCCCGGCACGGCCGTGGAGAAGGCCGCGACGGAGGCGCCCGCGGCAGACGGGCTCTATCACGGCGTGCTGCACTTCGCCGCCGGCGGGGAAAAGCAGGAGCTGCCGGTGTCCTACGCCATCCTGCGGGAAAAGGGAGCGGTGGGCTATCAATTCGATTTCGACGACAGCGGGAGCGCGGATTGGGTGCTGGAAAATTCGGGGGTGCGTGCGATTGTTTCTCCCGCCGACGGCGGCCGGATCATCGGGCTATTGGAGAAACCGTTGGAGCGCAATCTGGCGTCCACGATGGGGCTGCTCGAGGATGTATTCGCGTTTACTCCGAATCCTGAGGGCGTGCCGAGAGAACGGGCGCGCGGACGCGCAGGCACGTTCAACCGGAGCTATGCGGCTGAGTGGATCCGGGAGGCGGACGGGCCCGCGCTGCGACTCCGCTACGACGCGCCGGACGCATATCCTCACGGTGCGAGAATCGAAAAGACCGTGCGGCTGACCGGGGAGCGCACCATCGCCGCGGATTATCGAGTATCTCTGCTGCCGGCGGACGCGCGGCGATTGGAGGATGAAGCGGCGGGCCGAATCTTCGCAGCGCCGGCGCCGAGCGAGCCGGTACCTCAATCGTTCGAAATTCTCAACTCCATTCCCGCGACCGCTGGAGGAGCGAGCAGCACGGAATTTTGCTGGAAGAAGCCAGGAGCGGAGGCGAAAGGCGGCGCGGGCGCGGAGCATTGCGAGCGGTTCGAGCCGGGCGGCGCGGCGATTTCGCCGCCGGCGGGAGTCCGGCAGACCGAGGTTCGCGAGGGACGGCGCGCTGGGCTTGCGATCGAGTGCGAAGACGAGGGAGCGAGGCTGACGCTCGAGCCGAAACAGTATAGCGTGCTCGTGCGGCTGGCGTTTCCGCCACTCGATGCAGGCGGCGCGGCCTCCACGTATCGCATCGAATTCAGTGTGAAGGAGGCGCCGTGAGAAGCGACATGGCGGCGATGGTCCGGAAGCGGCAAGGTGGGCCGCGGGGACTGATTCTGCTCGCGGCACTCGCCGCCTGGCCCCTGCCGACGGCCGCGCAGCAGGCGCCGTCCGACAATCCGCTCACGCCGGTGCCCCCGCACCAGGTGCACGTGATTCCGCGAGAAGGCCGGGCGGAGACCGCGCCGATTCCGCCGGAGAAGATCATCGAGGGTTTCGCAGCGCATTCCGACGACTATCTTCGCGCCCACACGATGTACGGGTTCAAACGCTCGGTGCGCGTGCAGGTGTTCAGCCCCGGCGGGGAAAAGGCCGGTGACGCGCATCAAGACAGCGAGGTGTTCCTGGCGGACAACGGCAAGCGGTATGAGCGTTCGACGAAGGACGGCGAGCAGCGCTTCCTGGACACAAAATCCGGCTCGGTGGACATGCAGAAATCCGCGCAAGTGCCGCTGTTTCCACTGACCTCGAACCAGATGCAGTATTACGACCTGAAGTACATGGGGTCACAGCCGCTCGACGAGCTGACCACGTACATCTTCCAGGTAAAACCCAAAAAGCTGCTGCCGAACTTCCGGCTGTTCAGCGGAATCGTGTATGTGGACGACCGGGATCTGGCCATCGTGAAAGTGTATGGGACGTGGAAGTCGCTCACGGACGACGACGCAGACAATTCCGCTGAACGGCGGGTCCCCTTTTCGGTGTACGAGATGTACTACGAAAATATCGGGGGGAAATATTGGTTTCCGACGTACATCCGCTCCGATGGGTACGTGCATACGAAAGACGGCGACGCGCAATACCGGCTGACGGTGCGGATGACCGATTTCAAGGTAGCGCCGCCGGTTCCCGCTCCGGGCGGAGGTTCGGCCGAATCCGGCGCGGCGAGTCCAACCACACCGCCGGCGAATCCGCAGAAGCCCGAAGCAAACGGTCCCACAAAACCACGCGACTGACTTTCGAACGGGCCGCAGGCGAGAAAACCCACCCAGAGTTGAGGCTTAAAGCGATAATCCCGTGTCGCAGTTTGCCAGGAGGAGGCACCAGCATGGGCACCAAAGAAACCATCGCGGAGATGAACGCGCAATTTGGAATCGCGGGTGCGGCCCGCGTCGTAGAGGGCAAAGGCGGGCTGCCGAAGGTTGAGGTGACGGGCGCGGCGGCAGCAGGAGAAATGTATCTGCTGGGAGGAGAAGTCACGTCGTGGGTGCCGCGCGGGCGAGAAGAAACACTGTTTGTGAGCGCGGCCTCGAAATGGGAAGACGGGAAGGCGATTCGCGGCGGCGTGCCGGTTTGCTTTCCGTGGTTCGGGAACAAAGCAGATGATCCAAAAGCACCGGCGCATGGATTCGTTCGGGCGAAGGCGTGGCGGCTCGAATCCGTCGAGCGGAAAGGCGATACCGTGGCGGTGAGCATGTCGACAGCAAGCGACGACGGAACGAAGAGATTGTGGCCGGCGGAGTTCCGGCTGGTGCATCGGGCGACGTTTGGCGCCGAGCTGACGATGGAACTCGAAATGAGAAATACGGGAAGCGCGCCGCTGCGATTTGAGGAAGCGCTGCACACGTATTTCCGCGTGGAGGACATCACGAAAGTGCGCGTGCGAGGGCTGGACGGGATTCGCTACATCGACAAGACGGACGGATTCAAAGAGAAGACGCAACTGGGAGACGTGGTGATCGGGAAAGAGACGGATAACGTGTATCTCGGGACCGCACACGCGGTGGAGATCGAGGATCCGGCGATGCGGCGAAGGATTCGCGTGAGCAAAGAGAATTCGCTGGCGACGGTGGTGTGGAATCCGTGGTTCGAAAAGGCGAAGGCAATGTCCGACATGGGCGATGACGAGTGGAGGCAGTTTGTGTGCGTGGAGACGTGCAATGTGGCGAAGCACGCGGTGACGCTGGAGCCGGGTGCGCAGCACCGGATGAAGGCGGTTGTATCAGTTGAAGAATCGTGACGGCGACAGCAGACGATTCAAACCTATCTGACGAATGCTCGGCAGGAGAAGATGATGGGCCTCAGGGGCTCAAGCCCCCCGTGAGGATCAGCATTCAATGTCGGAGCTAAAGCTCCGACCCCCTAAGGACATTCATTCGTCGAATTTCGGGACAATTAGCGGCGTGAGCACCTTTAGTGACGCGTGGTTCCGTCTCTACGACTCAGGCCCAGTAGGTGCGATCGAGGGTGCGGTACTGGATGGCCTCGCTCAAGTGCTTCGGCTCGATGTCGGGCGCGCCCGATAGGTCGGCGATGGTGCGAGCGACCTTGAGAATGCGGTCGTGGGCGCGGGCGGAGAGGCCGAGGCGGGCCATAGCGGATTCGAGCAGCTTTTCGGACTCCGCGGAGATGGCGGCGTATTTGCGGATGAGTTTGGGGGGCATCTGGGCGTTGGCGTAGAGATTCTTCTCACCGGCGAGGCGCGCGGCCTGGCGCCCGCGCGCCTGGACGACGCGTGCGCGCACTTCCGCGGAACCCTCGCCCTGGGAGCCTTCGCGCAGTTCGCGGTACTTTACTGCCGGAATTTCAATGTGAATATCGATGCGGTCGAGCAGCGGGCCGGAGACTTTGGAAACGTAACGCTGGATTTGCGGCGGCGTGCAATGGCATTCGCGGGCGCTATCGCCGAAATAGCCGCAGGGGCAGGGATTCATAGCCGCGGCGAGCATGAAGCGGGCGGGAAACGAGACGGAGACGGCGGCGCGGGCTATATTGACGATGCCGTCTTCGAGCGGCTGGCGCATGACCTCGAGGACGTTGCGCTGGAATTCGGGCAGCTCATCGAGGAACAGGACGCCGTTGTGTCCGAGAGAAACTTCGCCGGGCCGCGGGAGGGCGCCGCCGCCGATGAGGCCTGCATCGCTGATGGTGTGATGCGGAGAGCGGAAGGGACGGGTGGCGGTGAGGCCGCGTCCTTCTTCGAGCACGCCGGCGACGCTGTGGATGCGAGTGGTCTCGATGGCTTCTTCGAGGGACATGGGCGGGAGGATGGTGGGGATGCGCTTGGCGAGCATGGTTTTTCCGGCGCCGGGCGGGCCAATCATCAGGATGTTGTGGCCTCCGGCGCAGGCGACTTCGAGGGCGCGCTTGGCGGCTTGCTGGCCGCGCACGTCGCGAAGGTCCACGGAATAGGCGCCGGCTTCGGCGAGCATGGCGCGGCTATCCACGCGAACGGGCTGGGCCATTTCCGGAGCGTTGACGAGATCCACGGCCTGGGGAAGCGAGCGAACGGCAAACACGTCGATGCCTTCGACCAGCGCGGCTTCTTTCGCATTGGCTTCTGGGACGATGAGGCGCTTGTGGCCGCGGTCGCGCGTGGTGATGGCGGCGGAGAGCGCGCCGCGCACGGGGCGGACGCCGCCATCGAGCGAAAGTTCACCCAGAAACACCGTGTCGGTGAGCTGTTTGCCGAAAAACTGATTGTTGCAACCCAGGATGCCGAGCGCCATGGGGAGATCGAAGGCCGAACCCTCCTTGCGGAGGTCGGCGGGAGCGAGGTTGACGGTGACGCTCTGGGGATTGGGAAATTCGTAGCCGCAGTTTTTGACGGCGGAGCGGATGCGCTCGCGGCTTTCCTTGACGGCCAGGTCAGGCAGACCGACAACAGTGAACTCGCCCTGGCGGCTCGAGCCCACATCCACCTCGACTTCCACGAGACTGGCTTCGATGCCGTAAACGGCGGCGCTGAGAACCTTATAGAGCATGGCCGATGCGAGAAGGAACGAGCTTCCCGCGCGAAGGGTAACTGAAAGTGCCACTGAACGCCAGCGACACTTCCCCGGGCTGCCAGGAGTGGTGGCAGAGCGGAGGGCTTTCCTGTATTGTCGAGGACAGAAACGGCGCGGCGGCGAGGGCGTGCCGCGCGCGAGTGACGCCTCGGGAGGGCGCCGTATGATTGGAATCGGAATTCTGGCCGCCCTCATCATCCTTGTATTTTTGTGGGTGATGAGCAGCTATAACGGGCTTGTGCGGTACAAAGTGCAATCGGAGAATGCCTGGGCGGACATCGACGTGCAATTGAAGCGGCGGCACGACCTGGTCCCAAACCTGGTAGAAACGGTGAAGGGCTACGCGGGCCACGAGAAGCAGACGCTGGAAAGCGTGATCGCGGCGCGGAATCAGGCCGTGTCCGCGAAGGGGCCGGCGGCGCAGGCGGAAGCGGAAGGGATGCTAACCGGAGCGCTGCGGCAGCTCTTCGCGCTTTCGGAGGCGTATCCACAGCTCCGGGCGGTGGAGAGCTTTTCCGATTTGCAGCAGAAACTGAACGGGCTGGAAGAGACCATCCAGAACGCGCGGCGGTATTACAACGCGGTGGTGCGCGACTTCAACACGAAGATCGAGCAGTTCCCCTCGAACATCATCGCGGGCATGTTCAACTTCAAAGAGCGCGAATTCTTCGAGCTGAAGGACGAGGCGGAACGGGCGGTGCCGAAGGTGAGCTTCCAGACGCCGTCGGCGTGATCCGCGGGGCCGCGCCGTGACGAACCGTAGCCGGGCAATTCTTGCGGCGTTCGCACTGTGGCTCGCGGCGCTGGCATGCGCGCTGCCGGCGGCGGCGGGCACCATCACCTTTGAACGCTGGGCAGACACCCTCCAGGTAAATCCCGACGGCACGCTGGTGGTGACGGAAACCCTGACGGTGCGGTTCACGGTTCAGCGGCAGGGAATCACGCGGTCGATTCCGCTCGAATACCATACGAATGAGGGATTCGACTATCGCCTGGACGTGCGCGTGGAGAGCGTGACGGACGGCGACCTCCGCAATCTTCGCTACGAACAGAACCAGCGGGGCGGCAATCTAAACCTGAAGATTTACGTGCCCGGCGCCTACCAGGCGACGCGCACGGTGGTGCTGAAATACCGGGTGGAGAACGGGCTCCGATTCTTCCAGGACCACGACGAGCTGTATTGGAACGTCACCGGAACCGACCACGACAACACCATCGAGGAGACAGAAGCGCGCGTGGAGCTGCCGGCGGGGGCGAGCGGGGTGCGGACGCGCGCGTTCACCGGGAGGGCCGGCGCGACTGGGTCGAACGCGGACATTACACAAACGCCGGACGGCGTGATTTACCACACGCCGATGCCGCTTCGCGCCGGCGAGGGAATGACGATCGTCACGGGCTGGGACAAAGGGCTGGTTGCGGAGCCGAGCGGGGCTTCGAAGGCATGGGATTTCCTCACGAGCAACTGGCCGCTGGGGATACCGGTGGCGGCACTGTTCTTCGCCATCTGGTTTTATTTCGCTCACGGGCGGGATCCGGCGCTGCGACCGCTTGCCGTGCAGTACGCGCCACCGCAAGGGATGTCGCCGGCAGGGGCGGGAGCGCTCATGGACGATTCGGCGGACATGAGGGACATCACGGCGACGATCGTGGACCTGGCGGTGCGGGGCTACGTGAAGATCGAGGAGCTGGGGCCGACGGGACTGCTGAAGCTGGGGTCGTCGAAGGACTACGTTTTCCATCGTTTGAAGACGCGGGACAAATGGGGCGATCTGCGGCCGCACGAGCAGGCGCTGATGGGAGCGTTGTTCGGCGGCGAGTACGGTCAGGAGGGCGCGGTGAGACTCGCCGACCTGCACAACAGCTTTTACAAGAACCTGCAAATGCTGCGGGACAGCATCTTCAGCGAGCTGATGCTGCGAAGCTACTACCGCAGGCGGCCGGACACGATGCACCAGACATTCACGGCGGGGGCGCTGGCGGCGGGATTCGGGATTTTCTTCCTGGGACGGTTGATCGAGAAGCACACGGGGATGCAGATTCTGCCGTTCGTGATTTCGGCGGTGCTGACGGCAGTAATCGTGTTCCTGTACGGGCGAGCGGTGCACGCGAGGACGCTGGAAGGGACGCGGGCGCTCGAAGGCGTGCTGGGATTCAAGGAATTCCTGGCGCGCGTGGAGAGCGACCGTTACAACCTGGCGGTGAAGACTCCGGCGATGTTCGAGAAGTTTCTGCCGTATGCGATGGCATTCGGCTGCGAAGCGCACTGGTCAAAGGCCTTCGACGGAATCTACACAGAGCCGCCGCAGTGGTACGTGGGACCGAGCTACGGGCCGCGCTTCTATCCGTCGTCGTTTGCGGACAGCCTGAGCGGGATGGCGACGCATGCGGGCAGCGTGATGGCGTCTGCACCGTCGAGCTCGGGGAGTTCAGGATTCGGTGGCGGCGGATTTTCGGGCGGGGGATTCGGGGGCGGGAGCGCGGGGGAGTTTTAGGAGGAGAGCCGCGGGCTCGGTCCGGGCGAGATGGGGCACGATCCCGAAGCTTCGGGACGTGTTCCTACGGGGAGCGAATCTTCCAGCGGGGGATGACGGCGGGGACGTAGCGGCGGTAGGCCTCGTAATCTTCACCGAAGGCTTCGTGCAGCAGGTGTTCTTCGGCGCGGACGCGAATCGCGGTACCCATGGCAAAAATCGGCAGAGCGATGAGCAACGCCCAGCAGACGCTGAAGGCGAATCCGGTGGCGACAAGCATTCCCAGCATGCCGGTGTAAATGGGATGACGCATGTGGCTGTAGGGCCCTGCAACGACCAAGCGGTGTCCTTCGAGCAGGCGCGCCTGGATACTCCACTGACGGCCGAGCACGCGGATTGCATCCACGACGAGCCAGACGGAAGCCACCGCCAGCAAGACGGCCAGCACGGACAGCACGCGCATCACGACTTCCGGGAGAGCGAAATCGGGAAAGCGCTCGGCCAGAAGCGTCCAGACGAGGACCACGGCGACGCTTTGCAGAAGAATGCCGGTGACAGCTGCTGGCGCACGGCGCTGGGTGACGCCGCCGGCCGGCCGCTTGCGAAAGGCAAAGCCTGCAAGAAAGGCCAGCCAGCAGAGCGCGATGAACAGGCGCGCGAAGCCTACGAAGCCGGGCAGATGAATGGTCATGAGGGTCTCGGCGGGGCGGCGCGGCGGCGCTCGCGCAGGCGCTTCTGGACGGCGGGACTGCGGAGCTCGCGAAGGGCGTCGGCTGCGATCCAGCGGGCGGAGCGTGAATCCTGACGGCGAATGCGCTCTCCGGCGGCGATGGCGCTGCGATTGAGGCTCAGATTGCGCTTGCCGATCTGGCGAAGCGCCCAATTGACGGCCTTGCGGACGAAATTGCGCTCGTCGTGCGCTTCGCGTTCGAGGATGGGCAGCAGGGCGCGGAACTTCGAGTCGGGCGCGGATTTATCGTGGATGGCCAGATAGGCCATGGTGGAAAAGCCGGCACGTTTGACGAATTCCTCGCGTCGGCGGGACCAGGCGACCGCTTTCTTCCACGGGTGAGCGGTGCGGACGAAGAGATAGCAGCAGCAGGTGTCCACCACGTCCCAGGAGGCGAAGTCGCCGGCCCATTCTTCCATGAGCGATTCGGTGACGAGAGCTGGATCGGCGACCATGGCGGCAATGTGGCGGGCTTCGTGGACGCCGGAGTGCCAGAGCTCGAGTGCGAGGGCGTGATCGCGGCCCGATTGACGGGCGAGGGCGTGCATCTGGGGTGCGGAAAGGCCGCAGGCGCGGGGAGCCTGGATGCCCCAATACGAGAGTTTTTCGACGCTGCGCCGCGAGCCGAGCTGGGCCATTCGCTCGATGAGAGCGCGGCAGCGCTCGCGGGCGCTGGCTGGATCTTGCGGAGGCGGGACGCGTCGGCGGGCGCGGGAAGATGGATCCGCGGGTGGAGATGAGAGGCGCAGGCTCATGCGTGCTCTGATGCCGCACCCGGTCCGAGCGATTTGCGGAAATATTTCTGAGTTTTGGAGCACTGGAAGCCGAGGCGCTCGTAGAAGCGATGGGCGTCGGGGCGGACGACGTTGCAGCGGACGCAGAGGGTGCCGAGACCTTTGGCCTGCGCCCAACGCTCCGCCTGGGCCACCAGGAGCGCGCCGAGGCCGCGGCTGCGCAGAGCGGCGTCGGTGACCAGTCCGAGCAGCTCGGCGCGAGGGCCGGATTCGAGGGCGATGCCGGCGCAAACGTGGGCGAAGGCACACGCGCCAGAGCCGGGCAGAACGGCAACGAAAACGACGTGCGAGTGGTCGGCGAAAATGGCGCGCAGGCGCGCGACGACGTCGGCGGGGGACGACGGATAGCCGAGCTGCGTGGCCAGTACGGCGAGCTGCGGAGCGTCGTCGATGGTCGCCTGGCGGATTCGAGGGGCGGGAGCGGGATCCGTCATGGATGCCTCCAGGGGGCGGTCAGAAGAGTTTGCCGGAATCGAGGAGAATCGTCACGGGGCCGTCGTTGATGAGCTCGATCTGCATATGGGCGCGGAAGACGCCGGTTTCGACCGGTACGCCGAGCGAACGCAGGTGCACGGCGAACTCCTGATAGAGCGCGTTGGCGAGGTCGGGCGGGGCGGCCTCGATAAACGAGGGACGGCGCTGGCCGCGGGCATCGCCATAGAGTGTGAACTGGCTGACGACGAGGGCGGCGCCGCGGGAATCGAGGAGGGAGCGGTTCATCTTGTCGGCGTCGTCGGCAAAGATGCGAAGATGGGCGGCGCGCTCGGCCATAGTGCGCGCGGTCTCGGAAGTGTCGTCGCGTCCCACGGCGAGGAGGACGACGAGGCCGGGGCCGATTTCGCCAGAGGCGGCGCCGTCCACCAGCACCCGGGCGCGGCTGACACGTTGGAGGACTGCGCGCATGGAATTTTCTTTTCCGCGCAGAGCACGCCGGAGCTACGGGCCGGATGCTTCCACCGGGGGCGGCGCAGGCTTGCGCGGGAGCAGCTCCGGCAATTGCGCGATGTTGTAGGCCACAGCGGCCATGACCTGCGCGCCCTGCACGAGGCCGTCTTCGCGAGCCTGGTCGAAGGTGTCGGCCTGGGTGTGATGCGTCTGGAAATATTGAGCCGGCTCCTGGATGAAAAAGAAGCCGGGCACACCGGCCTGTTCAAAGGAGGCGTGATCGGTGCCCGTCATCCAGCGCTCAGAGAGCTCGACGAGGCCGAGCGAGTTGAGCGGGGCGATGACCTTGGCCATGATTTCCTGGTCCTGATAGTTGCGCATCAGGCTGAGGGTGAGCACGCGGCCGGTGCCGGTGTCGTGGGCGATGGCGGCGGAAATCTTCGGCAATTCGTCTTTGTGCGCGGCGACGTAGGCGCGCGAGCCGACCAGCCCCTCCTCTTCGCCGGAGAAAAGGATGAAG
>JASHRU010000050.1 GCA_030037225.1 Candidatus Acidiferrales bacterium
ACAATTTCCACTTTGGCCGAAGCGATCGCTGCCCCCGACGAATCTTGCGCGGTTCCGTTGATGGCTCCGGTGGGTCCCCCCTGAGCGAGAGCTGCCGACACCAAGACGACCGCCAACACAAATGCTCCTCCGATTTTTACCAGTGTGCGCATCGGACTCACCCCGTAAGGAAATTCAGGCTCAAATCCCCTGAAATTGGCCTGAATTTGCTAAAAACGATACCCTCGCCCTGCGTGGCTGTCAACCCGCTGGAGCCGCGCTCTCGGACCCGCGCGCGCTCACCTTGGGGGCAATCGCCGATGCCGGGAGCAAGCCGGCCCCTCCTCTGGGAACGAGATGGCTTGCTGCCCCTTGACTTTTCGCTCTATCTTCGCCTAATCTGCGGTCAAGGGCGTCTGCAGTAGCAACGCCCGGGAGCGTGCCATGGCCCTGACCAAGCGGCAGAAGCAAGTCCTCGATCTCCTGGTCCATTTCCAGAACAAGAAGGGCTACGCGCCCAGCTACGAGGAAATCGGCAAAGGCCTCGGCCTCGCCTCGCTCGCCACCGTCCACAAACACATCATGACGCTCGAGCGCAAAGGCTTCATCCGCCGCGGCTACAACCAGAGCCGCTCCATCGAGATCTTGCAGCTCCCGCGGCCTGTCCGCGAGGAAATCATTGAGCGCGCCGCCGTCAGCGAGCTCCCCCTCATGGGCCGGATCGCCGCGGGTCGCCCGCTCGAATCCGTCGAAGACCGCGAGACGATATCGCTTTCCGACTTCACTCGCTCGAAAAACGTGTTCGTTCTGAAGGTCAAGGGCGAATCGATGGTCGAGGATCACATTCTGGACGGAGACTACGTCGTGGTCGAGCCGACACAGGTCGCGAACAACGGCGAGATTGTGGTGGCGCTCGTCGGCGGCGAAGAGGCTACGCTCAAGCGCTTCTACCGCGAAGGCGCCGGCCGCATTCGCCTCCAGCCTGCCAACGCCGAGATGCAGCCCATCCGCGTCGCCGCGAACGACGTAAAGATTCAGGGCCGCGTCCTCGGCGTTCTTCGCAAGTACTGATTTCCAGTAGCACAGGCTTTCAGCCTGTGCTCTTCTCCGCGCTCCCGTGGGGTGGGCGTCCGAGGTCTCTGGAACGCCCGCGTGCGGTCATTGCTTCTCTTTAATTTCTTCCATCATCCAGATGTGCGCGTCGGGCTGCAGGTAGGCGAACACCGCGTGCTTTCCATCCGGCGCCACAGCCAGCGCTCGAATCGTGCCGGGATATCCGATAGGTTCCGGCGACACCGGAATCCGCCCGAGATCCATCACCACTCGAACCTGCCCCGATTTTGGCTCGATGGTGATGAGTTCCATGTGCCGTGCCTGCGCTTCCCGAATGGCATAGATCAGCGACCCGTCGGGCGACCAATCCCACGCGATCAGCGCCTCTTTGTAAACCACTCGCGCAGACGTTCCCGTCTCGTCCGTTACAGTCAGACCGTTCGTGGAGGCATACGCAATCTGGCCCGTCCGGGACCAACGCAAGTAGGAGGCGAGTGTCGCATGGCTCTGATCATCACGAATGCGAATGGACGGGCCGGGCGCGCCGGGACGCGCCTTCTTCAGCTCACCGGCAGAGGTGAAAGCAACCCAGTTGCCGTCAGGCGACCATGCCGGGTTGTCTTCCCGTCTCGTGTCCTGCGGATTGAGCGCCACTGGCTTTCCGCCGGAGAGAGGGGACATGAAAATCTGTGTGCCCGACCCGCTCCATCGTTGGTAGGCAATGCTGCGCCCGTCGGGTGAGACGGCCGGCTGGACCAGTAGTCGCGTCGATCTGTCGTCAAAATCGTCCGGCGTCAGAACAGGCCGCTCCCAGCCTTCACGCATGTTTTTTCGCCAGATCTCGGGGCGTCCGGTCCGGTTCGTGGCGAAGAGCAGATAATCTCCGGAAGGTGTCCAGGCCGGCCAGCCGTCGTAGCGAGCGCTGGCCACCAGCGGTGCAACCGTGCGCTTCTCCAGATCCACCTCGAGAATGTCCCAGTTCAGACTGGTTGTGGAATACGCAATTCGCGTCCCATCGGGAGAAACGGAGGGAGCGGTCTGGAGCAGTTCCGAGGCAGGAAGTAGGTCCAGTGTGCCCGCGCGAGTGTCCGCGCGCGCCAGCCGGAACGTGGAGAAGCTGGAAACCAAACCCACCACGGCATGTCGATTGTCCGGCAACCACGATATCCCCTCGAGAAATGTGTCGGCGGGAACATGAAAATCAATTGGCTGGATTTGAGTTCGTTCCTTCTGGAACGGAAGCCGGACCACGCCGAGCCCGCTGTGTGCATAGCCGGTCATGCCGAGATTCTGTCCGTTCGGGGAAAATTGAAACGTGTGGGACCCCGCGAACTCCGCGAGCCCCCATTCGATCTCCTGTGTGGCTGCTTTTCCGTCCGCGGTTGCCGTCCACAGTCTCTCCTTGCCCTTCTCGAACCGGCTGAACACAATCGTCTTTCCGTCCGGAGAAATTGCCGCCCCTGAGGCGCCTTCGATCACTCTCTCCGGTTGGCCGCCGGCGGCTCCAA
>JASHRU010000051.1 GCA_030037225.1 Candidatus Acidiferrales bacterium
TTAGGGCGCTCAGTTCGCGCTCTCTAGCAGACGAAATCACATCTGTAGCCAGAAAAACCTCACATTCATACGACGAAGGATTTGCAGGGACGCCCACCTTGCCTCGGCACGCATGGAGCGCTGGTTGTCGCTATCAACCCGAACAGCCAGCGCAACAATCGTGCGTTGAGAACGAAGCTTTTACTCTTCGCAAATCCCAGCGAGAGCTAGCATCCGGTTTCCGTGGACATCGCAGCCGGTGGTTGAGATAGAAGTTTGTTCTGGGGCGCTGCCAGAACCTCGTGCTGGACCACTACCGGGAAACACTGAACGGCGCCCCGCACACCGTGCGTGGAGTCAACGTAAATCGTCGCGGCGGGCAGCCACCTGTCGTAAGTTGTGTGGCTGAGAGATTTCCACACTAATATAGTCGGATAGTAAATGCCCCCGACCAGGTTCAAATTCAGCTCGAAGGTGCACCGGAAACGATCTCCCGGCTCAAGTGAAAACTCACCGCTCCCGAGTTCCGCCGTCGAAGTGTAAAAGACATCCTGGAATTGTTCATTCTTAATGAATAAACCTACAGAGAGATTCCGACAGCTCTTGTAGGCGGCCAGCTCTACATCGACCCACGCTTTTTGGCCGGAGCGAAAATGGAGAGACGCTCCGTGCTCAGCGCGAACGCTAACATTCACGATCGAAACCGGGCCAGAAATCTGGTCTTGATCACGCTCCTTCTGCGAGCGATTGAGGTAAGTAGAAATGACCTCCTGCGCTGGGCCAGTCGTGACTGTTCGGCCCTTGTGAAGCAATAGGCACCGATGGCAGAAGTCGGCGACGGTTGCGAGGTTGTGGGAGACGAGAAGTACCGTTGCCCCGCCGCGGATAATTTCATTCATGCGCTCGACACACTTCCGCTGGAAAGCCCAATCGCCTACGCTGAGAACCTCGTCCACGAGCAATACTTCGGGATCGACGTGGGCGGCCACCGAGAAGCCCAGCCGAGCACACATCCCTGATGAGTAGCGCCGTACCGGCGTGTCGATGAATTCCTCGATTCCTGAGAAGGCGATAATTTGGTCGAGCTTGGAATTGATCTCCGGCCTAGTCATGCCTAGAACGGTCCCCTGGAGGAAAATATTCTCGCGCCCGGTAAGATCCTGATGAAATCCGGCCGACACCTCAATCAAAGCTGAGAGGCGTCCATTTACAAGCATGGACCCCTTGGTGGGTTTCATGATCCGGCTGAGGATTTTCAATGCCGTGCTCTTGCCTGCTCCATTGTGGCCGATGATGCCAAACGCTTCGCCGCGTTTCACTTCGAAAAAAAGATCCTGCAAAGCCCAAAACTCACGGCGGTCGTCCTGCTTCAGTTCCGATTGCTGAAACATCCTGCCGGTCAAGGCGGGGAGCAGGTCGCGGAGGGAGTTGTAGACCTCTCCTTTTCGGAATTTCTTGTAAACATGCTCCACTCGGAGCGCAGTGTCTGACATCGGGCTACTCCTATCAAACGCTTTCTGCGAAGGCTGGCTCCAGATGTTTGAAGAATGCGAACCCGCCGATAAATGAAACCAGCGCAAACATAAAACTATAGGCGAACCATGCGGGGTCCGGGGATTGATGCCAGGTGATACAAGCACTTAGCCCGTCCAGAATCGGCGCGATGGGATTCAACAACAACCATTTTCCTTTGTCTCCCAACATACCGACTTCGTATAAAACTGGTGTGAAAAAAATTCCGAAAGTGAGTAGTAGCTCAACCAGGAACTTGACATCACGGAAGAACAGACTAGCAGCTGACACAATCATTCCGATACCCAGGGCCACCATCACCATGGCTACCAGCAGCAATGGAATCCAGAGTAGATTGACACTCCAGCCCGTACGGATTGTCACCAGAAAGACCACCAAGGCCCCCGAGGCCACGAAGAGGTCGAAGAGGCTGGCGAACACAGCCGCAATTGGAAAGATCTCCTTAGGGAAGTAGACTTTGGTGACCAGGTTTCGGTTTTGGATCAGGCTGTTGCATGAAAAGCGTATGCTCGAAACCCAAAATGCCCATGGAAGAGACTTAACAGCCACACTTGCCAAGTCTGCCGTGTGAAGGCTCTTGTGCGCGGCCAGACCGTAGGCATAACGGACCAAGACTCCCGAGAAGAAGACGAGAACGGGCATGAGCATGGCCCATAGGAAACCCATGACTGATTGGGTGTACCGGACTTTTATGTCGCGATAGACGATCATGTACAGCAGATCGCGATAGCGATAAAGTTCGCGGAACTGTTCCTTCATGATCTGTTTGGTCCCCTGTTGACGATTCGTGTGGGCTGGTAGCTTATCGGGACGTGTACGGAAGGCAGATAGGGTTCCTACGGTACCCGTCGTCAGATCGTGATGGTTTCACAGGGCTGCCGGCCGGTGAGCATGACACTCAATCTGCGAGCCACGGCAACCATTAGCATCGGCCAGCCTCGAGCAAGTAGCGCGGCGGCCTGCTCAATCAGCCCTTGCTTGACGGCCCTTTTGGTCCAGAAAAACACGAGGCCTCCCAACAGTCCGTACCGCTCGATACGCCGCGACCGACCCCCGGGAAGCCCGTCCAGCCGCTCACGGTCGATCAGCCTTGAAAGAACGCGAAGGAAGGGCGGGACGGATCTGACCGTATTGCCGTCGTGGGCACGACGAAGCGTGGTTGTCGGCGAGAGGATCTGAATGGTCCGTCCGCAGTCCCCGAGCCGGATGGCAAGATCCTGATCGTCCATCGGAAACATCTCCTGGTTCCATCCATGTACAGTCTGGAAGGATTGGCGATCGATGATCAGAGCGCTGGCGCTGTTTCCGAATGGCCGGTCTTTGTGCAAGTAATCTACGTAATCTACCAAACGGACTTCCTGGAAGGCTTTCGAAGGTTCGATGTTTGGCAATCCGTCTCGGAACCATCGTGCGCTGCCGAGGATCAATTTGGGATTCTTTGTCTCCACGATACGCTGATAGACGTTCAGGGCCCAAGGAAGAAAAGCGTCGTCCCCGTCGAGGAAAACGAGATATCGACCGGCAGCCAGAGAAGCTCCGCAATTGCGCGCGACGTCGGCGCCGCCATTGCCTTCGAGGCAAACCAGGCGAATGGCTTGGCCATAAGAGCGAAGAACCTCCTGACTTCCGTCGGTCGAGGCATCGTCGACGACAATGATTTCCATATCCGCGTGTTGTGTCGCGAGTGCCGAGTCTACAGCGTCTTGTATGAATTCGCACTGGTTGTGGGACGTGATGATGATGCTGAACTGCGCCTCGGCATGGTGCAAGCCCCTTTGTCCCCTTATTCTCTGGCTAGAAGGCAGGGGAGTTTCCTCTGACAGATTGCTCGACGAGCTGTGTGCGGATCTCTTGGAAAACTGCATCGCTCGGTTCACAATGCCTGGGTTTCGAGTGGGCGCGGTCCTAGCAGCCACACACTGCACCTACGGAGCATCGCGGCTACCAGCATGGGCGATCCGAGGGCGGCGAGCGTGACAGCGTCACGGTATAAACCGGACCTGATGGCGCGTTTCACGAAGGACATGACGTGTCCACCCATCGCCGCGTAACGTTCGCGGCGGCGTCTCCGGCCGCCGGGATAGTTTCCCCCGCGCTCCTTGGCAAGCAGCCGATGGACTTGTTTAAGATAGCGGGACACGTTGTTCACCGTATTTCCCGCATGCAGGCGATAAAAGGCCGTGGCGGGGGCGAGAATCTGGACGACGGGCCCAGCATCGCTGAGCTTGATCAAGAGGTCGACGTCTTCCAGGACGAGAAAGTCGTCGGACCAGCCACGGACCTGAAGCAGCGTTCGCCGCTCCACAACCAGCGCCGTGGCGCTGGGGCCGAAGGTTCGGTCTTTCCGCATGTAGTCCTCATATTTGGCTACGCAGATTTCCCGTGGATGCTCGGCGGGTCCCACGGAGGGCAGCTCGCCCACGAATCGATGCAACGCCGCAAGAATCAGCTTGGGCCGACCGGTCCGTATGACGCGCTCGTATACCTTCGCGGCCCAGGGCGCGAGGGCATCGTCACCGTCGAGAAAAACGAGATAGTCTCCGGAAGCCAGACTGACGCCGTGATTACGCGCGGTGGCGGCGCCCCGATTCGCCCGCAACGCCGCAAGACAGATCGCATTGCCATACCTGCGCAGAATCTCCAGGCTCCCGTCGCTAGAGGCATCGTCCACGACAATGACCTCAACCTCGGCACTCTGAACAGCCAGCGCGGAGTCCACGGCCTGGCAGATGAATTCCCGCTGGTTGTGGGAGGTGATGATGATGCTGAAA
The DNA here is from genome assembly GCA_030037225.1 of Candidatus Acidiferrales bacterium. Lineage (GTDB taxonomy): Bacteria > Acidobacteriota > Terriglobia > Acidiferrales > UBA7541 > JOPF136. The sequence goes on from JASHRU010000051.1 coordinate 4,284, forward strand.
AGCATGATCTCCCTGTATCGGCTCACGCCGCGCGAGGGGCCTGCACCACGTTGAAGCTGTCACGCACCCTCACCCAGTTCGCAGTCTGGACGAAGTTCAGTAGGAACCAATCACTGCGGCTGTTCCCATAGGCCACGGCTTCGCGGATCTGCTTCTCACCGAAACATGCAAGGACTCGCGCGAGCTTTTCTTTTCCGTGGCAAGCCCTGCCCAGAATCTGGCCGGTGAATTTGCTCTCCATAACCTCCGCTCGAGTCGCGAAGATGCCTTTGAGGTTCCATCTTTCCCTCAGCGGCTCCAGGAAGAAATCAAAATTCGAAGAAACCAGATAGACATGATCCCCGGCAGCAGTGTGCTTGGCCAATTCTTGGAACACATCTCTGTTGAGCATCGGGTCTAATTTTGCTTCGTGGAATTTCTGGGCCAGCCCGTCAATCCGGCTCTTAGATTCATCTTGCAGCGTTAATTGCAAGAAACGCTTCTTGAAAGAAGTGTTCGTCATCAAACCAAGCTTGAGTTGGACGAGGGATAGAAGGACGGCAGTCCGCATAGCGCGTCGATGGCGATGTCCCTCGGAAAGAAGACAGGCCAGAGGCCACAGGGTGTCTGTGGTGGTGAGCGTGCCATCGAAGTCAAAGAAGACGAGCCTCACTTCGAATCCTTGAGTGCACATTTCACCCTGACTCGTAGACGATCAGAATGGCGCTTGACGGTCATAAACGGCTTGGCAAAAGGTCGACCTCGTCGGCGCTGAAATGTCTGGTTTTCAAATATTTCCTAGCCGAGAAAAAGAACTCTCCAGCAAACGGCAGAGGATCGCTCCAGTCCAGATCGTCATAAGCGTCGGCCGTGAAACCCTCGCTTGATGACACCGCCGGCAACCAAAGGTGGAACGGTTGGCGAGCTTTGGTCACCGCGTCTCCCAGAATCCATCGCACTGTCACGTTCTTACGGTAATCGAGGACAGGATCGACATCGCCGTCGAGCGCCATCCGGTAGAGGAGATATGGAAAGTCCACGCCCGAGTGAATAGCCAGCGCCAGCGATCCCCAGAAACGCGGATTGACCTCCAGGAGAAAAGCCTGTTTGTGTTGTTCGTTGTATTTGAATTCGACCATGGCAACACCATGGAAGCCCACATGCTGCAGGAGCCGTTCCGCATATTCTTCCAAGAGTGCATTCTGAACGCTTGTGCGCACTGTGCTTATGCCACCGACGGGATACCGCTCACGCAACCGCTTGTGCGTGAACTTTGCTCGTAATTCGCCTTGATTGAAAAGCATAGAGACGCCGTATCCAGTTCCATACACGTATCGTTGCACCAGGAACTCCCCAAACGGCAGCTCAAAGGATGAATGATCTCCGTTCCGTGCGAGGAGTGCGTTCTGCGTCATGTAGGAGACGCCGCGCGCGCCCGATGAACTCAGTCGCTTTATGACCACGGGATCACCGTATTCGCGAGCGAACTGAAGGATATCCTGTAAGGTATGGGGAACTAATGTCTCGGGCGTCGGGATGTCCAGTAAGGCAGCCATCTGCATCAGCTCGTCCTTCTTGTGGAGTGCGCGGAGCGCGGGGAAAGGAGCGATCGGCATCTTCGTCTCCAGACCGCTGAATCGATCCTTCGCCTGGGCTACCACGAGCACTTCTTGCTCCGAAGGGATATATACTTGTGGCCTATAAGCCAACAGTGCTTCTCTGAGTTTGGCGAGGAAATCCGGCGTCTGGCGGATGAAGCATGGATGCCGGAAAGTTGCCGTAGTGTAGCGCGAGAGTACCGCCATACCCAAGAATTCGTCGGTACCTAGAACCACCCTGAGCCCTTTGCGGCCCAGACTCCTCGCAATGTTGTACGCGATTCGTCCCCAGCCGTGGGTGACCAAGGCATCGTATTCGTCCCGACGAGTCGACGAGCCCCTTACTACAGCCGGCGCACCTGTCTCTTTGGCCAAAGTCCCCCAACGCGAAGCCTCGAGGCTCGGTTCTCGCTCGTCAACCTGCGAGTTTGCTGTGGATTTTCTGAGCAACAAGTTTGGGTCTATCCGTTCTAGCCGATGTGTCTGTAGAGCAACCGTCCCGCGGCGGCCAGACAGGGATTGGGAATATGACAGAATAAATGTTTGGCGATGTTCCACCGCTGAAGCGAGGTCGCTTTCGTGGGCTGACCCAAGAAATACCGGAAGTACACCAGGCTCGATTGCGACGCGCCCCAACGACTTTTGAACTGGATCAGCCCGGAGTCGTTGTCGTCAGAGCGACCCAAATCAAATAAGAGAAGGTGCTTATTCTTCGCTTCCTGAATTGTCTTCCAAAGAAGAAATTGATTGCCGCCAAGATTCTGGAATGCCTTCGCTGAACCACCATATTTGTAGGAAACTGTTTTCCCATGGAGTAGCGTCAGAATGGCGGAAATGGCAAGGCCGCCTTTGTACGCCACACGGACCCTGACTTTGTCGCCTAGGCCACTCAGTAGATTGCGAAACCATGATAAGGGTTGGGGGGGCAGACCCTGTCGCCGTCGAGTCTGGAGCAATAAGTCGTAGAAGGATTTCAACAGGGCGTCGGAAGTTCCGTCCTTATAAACCAAGCCCTCTCGCTCGGCACGACGGATTTTTCTCTGCACGCAAGTTTTGTGAAAGCTAGCGAAGAGTTCTTCCGCGCTCGGACGCAAGTCCAGTATGTGGAATTCGAAAGATTGCGCTTCCCGAAACTCTGATCCGCCGTGAAAATCGGTCGGTTCGGGCCGGATTTCAACGTACCTGCAGCCTTCCTTCTGAGAATCTCTGCGCACAGTCGCGAGCAAATCATCCATCTCGGCTGCATTTTCTACCAATGGAGTACAGTGATCGGAAAATGGCAGGCTGACTAACCGCTTGCCCGTTAGCCAGGTATCTATGCGACAAAATGCAATTCCGTTTCTCAGTTCCTGCTGGGGAGGGGACGTAGTATATGCAACGGGTTGATAGCCGTAGGTCTTCCGCAGCGCTTCCATCCAGCCAGATGTGTGAAAAATAGAAGAACGGGGATGGCGCTCGACAAACTCCGCCCAGCGCGGGTCATGTAGTGGGTCAATCGTATAAACGGGCATTTCAGAATTACGCATCTTCGCAAGCAGCCCGGCCGAAGACCGGGCGAGGTCGCCCTACTGGACGCGTTCTATCAAGCGTTCCGCAGGCTCTGACGCAAGCTTGCCACGTGTGATTGCATTAAAAATAGAAGGGTCTTCCGTTTCGCTGACTTTCGCGACCTCCGCGAAAAAATCCCTAATTGTGGATGTGACTTGTGCGATCTTACGTTGGAGCTGTAGGCGGATAATTTCCCGTTTATCGAAACAATCCTTAATGGCCATCATGATTTCCGGCTCGCTGCACTTGCGCAGGTCCACCACCAAGGGCTTGATACCAAGAGAGCCCAGCACTCCCTCAAACTTTCCACTGTAGGCTAGGCCGATCGTCGGAACCTGCTGGGAAACAGCGGCGATGCAGGCATGCATCCGGGAGCCTAGGAAAAGGTCACAGCGGCCGATCCAGTGCTTGATTTCGTTCTGGTCGCAGGTACCGCGGACAAGATCAAGCCGACCTTTGTATTTCTCTTTGAGTCGACTATAGAGTTCTTCACAAACCAACTGGTCGCTTTCCGAGCGCGGGTCAGTACCGAATACATGTGGAACCAGAAGGACGGTGGCCTGCTTTTCCTCGATGCAGAAGGCAATCAGGCGGTTCACCAGTTCGTGGTAACTGACACGGAGACCGAACCGACCGTTGCGCTTGGTTTCGTCCATGAAGAGAAGGCCGCTTACATTGAGTCCGACAAGCAGCCCGGGGCGCTCGGCAGGGAGAGCATTGCCGGCGGCCTGCATTTTCTGCGGAGCGTATGTCTCCAAGGTAAATGCGAGGTCATAGCAGAATTTCGGCATTGTCCCGGAAGCGTTCAGGCCGGTCCCAGCGTGAAGCCCGCTCACGTCACGGTAATCCCGCGAGTAGACCTGATAGGCCCGCCGAAGAATGTATCGAGCAAGGGACCTGGAGGATGCCGTTCGGAATGGACCGATCGTCTGGGGCAAGAGGACCAGCGGCCTGGTCAGGAGCAGCGCAAGTATCTGAGGAAGCGAGACATAAAGGAGACGGTCGATTCCGTAAATGTCGCTAAAGCTGTCACCTCCGGACAAGGCGCAGACGACGTCCGCCTCTTGTAGCCGACGCAGCCAACTATTGGCCGCGATGATTTTGCGACGCAAGCCCCGGAGGGGCACAATGCGTGCAAGCGCGGCTAAGAGTATAAGCAGGCCGATATTGTTCGGTAGGAAGACCTTCCAGGAAAACCGGAGGTTGACCAGAGGAACGGAAAACTCCTGGCCACATGCACGGACGGAGTACGTCAAGGGCCGCTTGCCGTAGTCCCAAAGGGATATCCGTGCGTCCGGAGATGCCACCAGAATACCGGAGATGGCGCTGTGCGCCAGAGCGTTAACGCCGAGATTCTGGGTGCCAAAGCTGGCGCCAAGAAGGACGATTTGCGGTGGCCTTTTCCGCTCAGTCATGGGGTGCCTGTGGATCAACAAGAACTTCGGGGAGAGTCACAACGGCTGAGCCCGGCCGAAATGCGAGCAGCCATCCTTCTGCACGAGTGCCGGCATTCAATTACGACGCTACACATGGCGTCCCGATCGCTTCGGTCTTCAGCTCCAGGTATTCGCGGAGCGCCTGCTCCCATGTATTGAAGCTATTCAGTCCCAGTGCTTTGAGCGCGCGGTTTTCGAGCACGGAATACCGGGGCCGCGGAACTTTCGCGGGGAATTCGTTCGGGCCCGCAATCTTCAAATTCACTTTCGTATTGGTGAGCTCGAAGATTTGCCGGGCGAATTGGTACCAGGAACAACTACCCTCTGCGGTTGCGTGATACAGCCCGTAAGCATTCGAGCGGCTGAGCGCGACCATTTGTCGCGCGAGTTCGGCAGTCGCCGTCGGTGTGACGAACTCGCTGTCCACGACTTTGACCTCGCCCCGCTCCTTCGCCAGCTTCAGCATGAGCTCGACGAAATTCAGACCCCCCTTGGCACGGCATGGCCTCGCTCCGTAAAGTGCGGACGTTCTCAGCACGAAGTGCTTTGGCGCTGTCGCCCGGACGAAATATTCGCCGGAGAGCTTCGTGTTTCCATAAACGCTCAGCGGCATGGGCGGATCCTGCTCCGCGTAGGGAGCTCCCTTGCTTCCGTCGAACACGTAGTCCGTGCTGACGTGCATGAGAACTGCGCTGAGATTCCGAGCGGCAAGGGCCAAGTTTCTGCTACCGACCGCGTTGACCGCGTAGGCCCGTTCCGGCTCTTGTTCGCAGCGCTCCACGTGGTGCATAGCCGCAGTGTTGACGATCAGCTCGGGCCGAAGATCAGCGAGGCACTTTGACACGGAATCGGGAAGCGCGAGTTCGATCTCCGTGTGTGTCAGCGGGCTGACAACGTCGCCATGTCTCTCGAACGCGCCAACCACATCGCTGCCAAGCTGCCCGTTTGCACCGATGACCGCAACCTTCATTTCGTGTGCCCCATGGCGTAGACTTCGATTCCGCCTTCTAACGCCTTGAACGCCTGGATGTTGGAATAGGCGGGGTTGTCCCAGTCCTGGAATTTGTCCATGTTGTCGATAAGGTTGATGACTATGGATTTGGCATTACCGCCGGGATGAAAGCTGAGGACGTTTTTCGCCTTTTCGATGCTGACTTTGTAGTTTCGGAAATCCTGGATGTGCTTGATGCACAGGTTAACTTGCTTCCCCAAACGTTCTTCGATGGCTGATTTCACGAGGTCGCCAATCTCGCCGACCGTGTAATTGCCCGAAGCGATGTTGAAGATGCCAGAGATTTTGAAGTTGGCTTCGATTGAACGAATGTAGGCAGTGGCGGCGTCGTCGATGCTGAGGATTGGCCTCCAAATCGAAGGATTGTTGACAGTGATGGTGTTGTCCCTGAGCGCCGTCTTGAACATGGTGTT
>JASHRU010000052.1 GCA_030037225.1 Candidatus Acidiferrales bacterium
GGAGCAGAAACACCAATGCCACAACGACCCAAATCCGGTGCTTTGATAACATTTCCCCCCTCCCAGAGCGCGCAGATAACTTACTTTCGACCTGACCTGTAACGACCCGTGATGACAGGAGTGCCCCTAAAACACTCCAAGTTGCAGGGGTTCCTGCAATTCCCACTCCGCGACCTGTGGATTTCTAATTTTAGAATTTGTGCTGACTTACGAGCAGGATGAAGTAGAAAGCGGCTTGAGAAGCTCTATGTTCTGGAATTTCGCTACAAAATGTGGAAGCTGGTGCTACAAAAAATCTAATGTGTTGGATTAAGAGTGCCAATCACAAGCCAGCTTGCCCGGCCAGATCGGATGATGCTGCAACCCGGCTCAGTTCCGTGCCGCAGCGACGGGGGACGCCTTGACGGTGAACTCGGCAGCGGTGAGAAGGGACTGCTTCGTCAGGTTGTCGTTGACCTCCACCGTAAGCTTGTACCGGCCGAGGGCAAAGTTATTCAGCAGCAGCAGCCTCTCCAGAGTGATCTGCTGTCCCGTTTGGCCCAGCCCGGCAGAAGTCTCTGCCAGGCGGTACACCAGCCGCGGATCCTTGCCGGGCTCCAGGCGGTAGATCAGGTACACCACGTTCGCATCCGACTTTTGCGTCTTCTCGTCCACGCCGACGTTGTAGATCTGCAGGTAGATTCCCAGCGGTTCATCCCGAGTGAACGTTTTGTCCATCCGCGGACGCACCTTCGACCCGCCGATCACGAACTGGCCCAGCCCGACCTGTTTGAGCGGCACCTTCGAGAGCTGGTCGGCCAGGATCAGCGTGCTCGTGGAGAGCTTTTCCTCGTCGAACCGCGGCACCACCAGCCGTGAATAGAGTGTCCCCACGTTCCCGCTCTGCGTGTCCTTGATTACCAGATCCAGCCGGTAGAGCCCCGGGCGCAGCGGCACCGCTTTCTGGTACATGGAGTCTCCCGTGGAGACCTGGCGCAGCAGGCTGTCGGGGATCTCCCGGTTGATCGTGTCCTCGAAGGTCTGCACCACTTTCCCGCCCAGCGAAGAGACGCGTCCGAACACGTCCAGCACAGCCGAGTTCACGCCCGACTTCGATTCGAAGCTGAGTTGCCGGTTGGGGATATCCACCGTAATCGGCACCAGCACCGTGTCCGAGGTCACTCGCATGAAATCCACGCGGTATTCGAAATCGACCTGGTTTCGCAGCACCTTGGTGGTCACCAGCGCTTCCAGGTCTGGGAACTTGGTCGGCGGCGCCGCTTTCACCTGGGTGAATTGGCGCAGCCGGTCGAACTCCGTGGTGCTCATCTGCGTCCCGATCTGCGAGGGGCCGCATGTGGATAGGTCGTTTCCCATCGATCGGGTAGCCTTCGTGGTCTCCCCGTTCTGTTCCATCTCGGTCGGGCCGGCGTTCCCGATCTTTGCCAGGGCGTCCTTTTCACAGGGGTCCATGGTCAGGTGGTATTCGCCCGCCATGCCCGGATCCACGAATTCCAACGTAATGTCCGTGCCTACGCCTTCCATATAGTGGTAGCGCCAGTCTTCAAAGGGGTACGCCATTGTGAGACCGCCGCCCTCATCCGGGGTTCGTTCGTAAGGCCCGCCGGCCGGATGGGGGTCCACCTGGTCGGGAGGCCCCCAAACGATGTAGATGCGGCCACGGTCGGTCTTCCAGCCGGGGAGCCCGGAGGTGAAATGTTCGTTCGCGTAGGCGATTCTCCGGTAGTGCTCTTCCTTGAAGGGGTTGTAGTCCGGCGTCTCCGGGTTCGGATTGCGGCGCTGCCAGAATTCCTCGATGGCCTGCTCGCGCTCCTCGTTCGTGGAAAGCCTGAGGAATGCGCTGCGTTCCTCAGGCGTGATGATGTAGAAGACGTCCTCCTCCAGCCAGTCCCGGTATTGGTTGTCCAGCTCTTTCAGCAGCTTGCGGTCGGTCTTCTTTTTGGCCGCCGAAGGGACGGCGCTCGCAGGCGGCCCGTCCTGTTGCGGGGCCGGCGAGCCTGCCAGGGCGCACAGGGACGCTCCCATCGCGCACCAGAAAAGGAGACCCTTCCGGACAACTTTGAGTGGGATTTCTCTTGGCACCCTGCGCCCCTAGCCGTCAGCAATTTTAGTGCGGCGAACGCGAATGCGTCAAACTTTTTCCCCGGCTGCGCCGCCTTTAAGTGATTCAGATTCTTTCAGGTCCGGGAGAGTTGTCCGCTGGAGCGCGCCCGCCGGGAAAAAAAGCGGGGCACCCCGAAGGGTGCCCCGCTGGTTGAAGTTGCGCTTCGCTCGGAGCTAGAAGGTGATCCGGGCGCCCAGCAGGATGCGGCGAGGAGCGTTTTCCTGGCTGGTGAATTCGCCGAATTGTGGTCCGGCGAACAGGCTGTCCAGAGACGGCGAGTTGAAGATCACGTGGTTGAAGATGTTCAGCATCTGTGCGTTGATTTCCAGCTTGACGCGCTCCGTGATGTCAAACTTCTTGGCAATCGCGAAGTCTACGTTCCAAGTCGGGATCATGCGCAACTGGCCCCACGCGCTCTGCGGGGGAAGCCCCGTCGTCGTGTTCATGTTGTTCGGCGAGATGCTGCTCAGCACGCCGGCTGGATTCGCGAAGATGTTCAAGCCCGTTCCGCCGCCAACCGGTGCGCCGCCGTAGAAGGCGTCGTTGTAAATAAAGTTGGCGTTGGTCGGAACCGCCGCACCCACTTTGGTATGGTAGCCCGCGGCGTTGTCGAGGTTGAGCGTCGAGTTGCATGGCGTTCCCTCGCCGAGCAGGAAGTAGGCGGAGCCGGAGTCGCCGTCGCAATCCACGGCCAGCGGCAGCCCGGTGTAGACGGTGTAGATTCCCGACACCGTCCACCCGCCAATGACGTTGTTCACCCAGTTGTTGCTCGAGTGATACGTCTGGCCCTTGCCGAACGGCAGGCCGTACACCCACCAGAAGTTGACCACGTGCTGGTGGTCGAACACCTCCGGCCCGTAATCCGTGCCCAGATTGTACGGAGTGTTCAGGGCGTAGAGGTACTGGGAGTTGATGCCCTGCGTGCCGATCGCCTTGCTGTAGGTCCAGTTGAACTGGAACTGCAGGTTGTGCGATACGGCCTTGTTCAGGCCCAGGATGAACGCGTTGTAGTTCGAGTAGGCATGGTCCGAGTCCGTGTTGAAGAGCAGGATTTGCTGGTCGTCCATCTGGGGGTATCCCGTGTTGCCGGGTCCAACCAGAGGCAGCAAGGTGCTCAACCCGGCCCCGCCCTGGCTGAAGGCCCAGTTGCCGAACCCGCCGATAGCGAGGTCGACCGGGTCGGCAGCGGCAACCAGCGTGCTGCAGTTGGTGACGCCGGTGAGGCCAAGCGTGGTAGCCGCATTGACGCACGATGTTGCGCCGCCCAACTGGTCTTCAAACCACGGCTCGGTCGGAATCGGCGCGCCCGTCTGCACGGCCTTGGCGATAGCGGAAAAGGCCGCGCCTTCCGTCTGTCCGCTGAGCGCGTCCTTGGTCCCATAGTACGGGTCGTTCAAGGACTGGCTCTGAATCAGGTTCCGGCTGAATTTGCCGATGTAGCCCAGTTCCAGCACCATATTCCACGGCAGTGAACGCTGGATGTCCAAGTTCACGTTGTGGCTATGCGCCGGCGAGATATAGGGGTCCAGGCCCGCGGTCAGGTATTGCGAGAAGCCCGTGGGAATTACGTACGGGATCGAGAGAGCCGTCCCTGGCGGCACCGGCACGGTGCTGCCGTCCACACCGATGCGGAAAGCGTCTGCCGGCGTGGTTGCCCCGCTGCAAGTAAGTGCTCCCGTCACAGCGGGGGAAGTTGGGCCGACGCACCCACCGACCTGCGCCAGACCGCCGGAAAGCAACGGGTTGAGCACCTCGCTCACCGCGCTGGTCCGGTCGTACAGGAGCACGTATCCGGCGCGGATTACGGTTTGCTTGTTCCCGAAGATTCTGTTCTTCCACGGCACGTTCCAGGCCACGGAGAAGCGCGGACCAAAGTCCTTCCACACATTCTGGATGAACTGGCCCGTGAGCGGCGCCGGAACATCCGACACCGGAGTCAGCGCAAATTGGGGATTGAACGGTTCCCCGGGCACGATTCCGGGGAAGGGCTCACCGGCAACTTGCTGCGAACCCAAAACATGGGCGCGCTGGCTGATGTATCCGAAGTAGTTGATCGCCGCTCCCGTCTCGGCTGAGGTGAAGATGGCTTCCTTGTTGTTCTGCTCAGAGGGAGGCAGCTGGGCGCCCCAGTCCACGCCCAAAGTGATGGTGATCGACGGACGGACCTTCCACACGTCCTGCACATAACCGTAGGGCGCGTAGATTTTCACGTTGTCGGACAAAGGATCACCAATGGGGTTGGGCTGAAACTCCCCGTTACGCGTGATGATCTGTGCGCTGTGGTCCACAATGCCCAGCGTGGCGGAATACAGTTCATCCCAATCGTAATTGGGCACGCTTGTGAGGCAGAACGTTGACGTCGGGGTGGCGCATTGCGGCGGCTCGTACGTGGCCCCAACGGCGTTTGCGCTGCCGTAGGAGTTTCCGCAGCCCGCGCAACTCAGATAGAGGAGCGGGTAGTTGGTCAGTCCGCCGAGCACGTCGTCGGTACGGACGTGGATGTCGTCGTACCGGTAGAAGCTGGCGCCGAACTGCCACAGATGCGCACCGCGGGTGTAGTTGAGGTCTTCCGCAATGTACACGTCGCGGCCGTTCCACTCACGCGCGCGGGCCTGCTGCGTGTTTACGTTCACCAGGTCGGCGAGGTACTTGCTTCCGCTGTTTCCGGTGCCGGTGCCTTCTCCCGTAAGTTGCAGAACGTCCGGTGCGCCGAGATCTGGCAGCCCATATTGTCCGGGATCGTCGCGGTCCCAGGCCCACCAGTTGCGCAGGTAGGAGCCGTGCGACACGAACGTCAGGTTGGGAGTCAGTTGCCCGGTCACCTGGAAGGAGAAGTAGTTCGGATAGTACGGGTCGGCGCTTACGTAGGTAGGCGCACCCGTGTTGATGATGGAGAACTGGTCGGTGCTCGTCCGCCGGGCGTCGGCGGTGTGGTAGCTCGCGAAGAAGGTCCACTTCGGGCTGATGGTCCAGTCCAACCGCAGCACGCCGATGTCTTCCAGGAACGGCGTGGGCGCGCTGAACAAGTAGCAGGCCGTGTTCGTCCCGTCACCGCAGGTCGCCCCGCCCGGGCCGGCCGTCGGTGAGGGATACAGACTGTAGTACTTCTCGATGGTCGGGCTGATGCCGATGCCCCTCGGGTCGCATGCCGCATCCCCCGTGGGCGAGCAATCCATGGCTGTGGCCAGATTGTAGGAACGCACTGTCCCGGTCGCGTCCGCAAAGTTCAAGATGCCCGCGTCCAAGCCACCGGGGCCGGGAATCGGTACGATCGCCGAATCCGTGGCGTTCTCATAGAACCGCCGGCCTTCGTATCCGGCAAAGAACCACAGCTTGTCTTTCCAGATTGGCCCGCCGACGTTGCCGCCAAAGCGGTTGTCAACTTCATGCGGCTTCGGGATGTCGCCAAGGTTGTTGTTAAAGCCGTTGGCGTTGAAGCCGTCGTTGTTGTTGTACTCGTATCCTTCGCCGTGCCAGGCGTTCGTGCCCGACTTGGTCAGGATGGCCACCTGGCCGCCCGAGGAGCGGTCGAAGGTGGCGTTCGGGTTGCTCACACCCACGCGGAATTCTTGCGTCATTTCCTGCGGAATGGGGACAACGGGCGCCGGAAGGGGTTCCGCGCTCGGGGAGTTGTAGGCGTTGGTTCCTTCCATGTCGCTGGTCACGTCTCCGCCGTCCAGCAGGAAGGTAATCTGTTCGCTTCGCGATCCAGCCACCTGCCCGCCCAGGTAGTCTGTGCCGCCCAGGTTGGGAGGTGTCACCGCGGGCTGCAGGAACATCAGCGCCGTGGCGCTGCGCGCGTATGTGGGCAGATGCTCCAGTGCGTCGCCGGAGATCGTGGAACCCACTGTCGAACTCGTGGTTTCCATTTCCACCGTCGTGCCCGCCTTCACTTCCACTGTCATCGTCGAGGCGCCGACCTGCAGTGTGAAGTTGACGGTGTAGGAGCGCAGCACCTCGACTTCGAGGCTGCTGATCACCGACTTCTCGAACCCCTTCGCCGTGGCCGTAAGGGAATAATTCCCCGGCTTCACGATCGGGAACGTGTACGTCCCCGCGGCGTTCGAGGTGGCCGATATTGTTTCGGCCCTTTCCTTGGATTGCAGCGTCACCGTGGCGCCCGAAACCGCCGCGTTCGAGGCATCCACCACGTTTCCAGTGATAAGGCCGGACGTGGCGTTCTGGGCGTATACCGGTGCCTGCATCAGTCCGAGCAGCGCAACCACCAGCACTGCCAAACCGATTACAAAGCTCGTACGCATCCGTGACATTAGTTGCCCTCCTGAACGGTTTTTCCTTACTGAACTCTGGCCTGCCCTCTGCAGAAGCTCATTGGAAATCAACGTCATGCAGCTAGCCCCCCAAGGGACAATGCTCCTGAATGGAGCGACTTCGTCAATGCTCTCGCAAGCCTTATTCCAAACGGACACTTCCATAACAATATGTAAATAAAACACTTACATCGAAATGGAGAGCATCCAATCTCGTTTTTGGGACTTTTCACGCTGGCTCATATGGAAAACCATAGCTCCTTCGACCTATCCCCCCACACCCGCCCCAAAGCCGACTCCATCTCCCCCCGTGCTGATGCATCCTCACGCGCCCCTCCGGTCGAACTGTGCAGCCTTCCCTATCCCCTCAAGAATTGATCGCGAGGAGCGGCTGCGTTGTTTGCATTGCGTTGTCCTGCGCAAAGAAAGCCACTTACCGCGCGCCAAAATTCGCGTCTTATCAGCAGCCGGGTTGCATCTCTCGCAGCAGATCGCCTCTACTGCCGGTTGGGGGCGGGCGAGGGATTGGATTAAAATGAATGAGCGGGATGCAGGGTGGCGGACTGCCCTGGAACGTACGTAAAGGCAGCCCCTGCAGACCCTGGCTGAGGCCTTCCGCCCGTGGCCCGCAGTGCCGGTGCTGTCCGGTGGAGGAAACTTTCGGAGGCCGCGCGGCGTATTAAACAGTGCGAATCAGAATCTGGGGTGTTCCCGGCCTCTGCAGGAGTCTGGGCCGGGGATGAAGCCGGACGGGATGCCATGAAGACTTGGAAAAAAGTTCTACTCGGAGCGGGCGGGCTGATTTGCCTGCTCATCGCTTTCAGCGTGTTCCGCTACGAGACCACAAAAGACGTGGTGACCGTGCAGACCAGCAAGGTCTCCCACGAGGATTTGATTTCCATCGTCAGCGCCTCGGGGCAAGTCAAGCCGCGCACCTACACAAATGTGCTCGGCGAAGGGTTCGGCAAGATCAAGGAAATCGTTGTGAAAGAAGGCGACCACGTGAAGCGCGGCGACGTGCTGCTGCGGCTGGAAAGCATCCAGCCCGGCGCCGATGTGGACGCTCAGCGGGCCGCCATCCGTTCCGCGGAGGATGGCGTGAAATCGTCTGAGGCCAGCTACCGCTCGGCACAGGCCACCGTGGCCCAGCGCCAGGCCGATTTTGAGCACGCCAAGCTCGATTTTGACCGCGGCGAGCGGCTGCTGAAAGACGGGCTGATCCCCAAGCAGGATTACGACACCCGCAAAGCTACCTTCGACGGAGCCCAGGCCGCGCTCGACGCCGCCAGGGCGCAGATGCAGCAATCCAAGAGCGATCTCGACCGCCAGCGGGGCAATCTGGATCAGAACAAGGCTACGCTCACGCGGCTCGACGACGTGCTGCGCAAAACCACCTACGTCGCGCCCATCGACGGCATTGTCAGCTTCATCGCCGTTCGAGTGGGCGAAAACGTCGTCCCCGGAATCCAAAATGCTTCCGGGAGCTACCTGATGACCATTTCGGACATGTCTGTGGTGACCGCGGAAGTGATGGCCGACGAGACCGATATTGTGAATGTTCATCCGGGCCAGGCCGCCGACGTGACGATTGACGCCATCCCCGGCAAATCCTTCAAGGGCCACGTGACGGAAATGGGCGACCAGGCCATCATCCGCTCCTCCGGTCTGGCCACTACGCAGACCACGGCAAGCAACCAGGAAGCCAAGGATTTCAAGGTCGTAGTCACCCTGGATAGTCCGCCGGACAATGTCCGCCCCGGACTTTCGGCCACCGCGAAGATTCAGACCGCGCAGGAGAAGGCCGCGCTCACCATTCCTTTGCAGGCGCTCGCCCTGCGCACGCGCAAGGACCTGGATGAGGCCCAGAAGGCCGCGGAAAAGAAAAATGCCGGCAGCTCCGGGAGCGTCGTGCTCGCTGCTGCCAAGCCCCTACCTCCCGGCTCGGACCCGAAGAAGGAAGAGATCCAGGGCGTGTTTGTCGTCCGCAGCGGAAAGGTGCAGTTCGTCCAGGTGGACACCGGCATCACCGGCGTCACCGATATCGAGGTAAAATCCGGCCTGAAGGACGGCGACGAAATCGTCACCGGAAGCTACAAGGCGCTGCGCTCGCTCAAACCCGGCGACCGCGTGAAGGTGGACAACGAAGCGCCGAAGATGACGGAACAGACGTCCTGACCCCGCTGCGCGGGAATCGGAGGAGCCTGCCACCCATGCCCGTCGAGCCCGCCGCTGCTGTCCAGTCCCCCCTGCGCCAGGACCTGCTGGATCGCGGCACCGTTATCTTTACCGAAGCCCTCACCAAGACGTATCAGATGGGCTCCGAGCAGGTGTACGCCCTGCGCGGCGTGGATTTGGAAATCAAGCGCGGCGAATACGTCGCCATCATGGGGCCATCCGGGTCGGGCAAATCCACGCTCATGAATCTGATCGGCTGTCTGGACTCGCCCACGTCCGGCAGTTACTGGCTGGCGGGCCGGCTGGTCAGCTCGCTCGACGACGATGAGCTCGCCTTCATCCGCAACAAGGAAATCGGCTTCGTCTTCCAGACGTTCAACTTGTTGGCGCGCGCCACGTCGCTCCACAACGTCGAGCTGCCTCTGATTTACAACGGCACTCCCGCGGAGCAGCGCATTGAACGCGCCAAAGAAACCCTGCGCATGGTGGATCTCGGGGATCGGATGATGCACAAGCCCAATGAACTCTCCGGCGGCCAGCGCCAGCGAGTGGCTGTGGCCCGCGCCCTGGTGAACCGGCCGTCCATCCTGCTCGCCGACGAGCCCACCGGCAATCTGGACTCCAAGACCGGTGCCGAAATCATGGCCTTGTTCGAAAAACTGCACGAACAGAACAACACCATCATCCTCGTCACTCACGAGCAGGACAT
>JASHRU010000053.1 GCA_030037225.1 Candidatus Acidiferrales bacterium
TTCGCAAGCAAGTGTTTGAACACCAGACTCTGCAAATCAATCAATCGTTGCGGTTTGACGCCAAACTGGAGCTCGGCACGCGCTCGGAGGCCATCGAGGTGACGGCACAAGCGCCGAGCGTCGAAACCATAAATCCAACGATCGGTGAGTCTGTAACCAGCCGGCCGCTGGTGAACCTGCCTTTGAACGGCCGGAACACATTGAGCCTGGCGTTGTTGCAGCCGGGAGTGCTGGAGACGAACCCGGATAACACAGGCGCCGGCAATTTCGGCGTGGGCGGCGGACGCTCCGACTCGATCACGTATCTGCTGGATGGAGGCATCAACAACAACATCCTTTCGAACGGAGTCGTATACAATCCCAATCCTGATTCGGTCGCTGAGTTTCGAATTTTGACCAGCAACTACACCGCCGAATATGGGCGCAATGGCGCCGGAATCATCAGCGTGGTAATCAAGTCCGGCACGAATACGATTCACGGCAGCCTGTTTGAGTTCCTCCGCAACGGCGATTTTGACGCCAACACCTTCTTCAACAAGATCGAGGGTTTGCCGAGGGACGACCTCCATCGCAACCAGTACGGCGCCACGCTCGGCGGACCCATCACGATTCCGCATTTGATTAACGGCAAGGACCGCTTCTTTTTCTTCGTTGCGTATCAGGGCCAGCGTCAGACGCAGACGGTTGTAGAATCCGACATACCTACGTTTACTCCGGCGGAACTGGCCGGTGATTTCTCTCATGCCGTGCCCAATGGCGGCTCAGTGACTCTAGCGAGCGGCGCCACGTTCACCTGCTCGACTGCAGGAGGGTGCCCGGACCCGAATGTGGCCGCGTTTCTGGCCGCGAATCCTTACTTTGCCAGCCCAAATGGAAATGCGGCCGAGGCGATCATTGACCCCACCAAAATCAATCCCGTCTCCCAGAAAGTCATCGCGGCCGGCCAGATACCCACATCGCCGACGGGCCTGATCTCACAGGCAGCCCTGAGCACCACCAACAACAACGAGCTAACCGGGAGAGTGGATTTCGTCGTTGACCCGAAAGACAGCCTCGCGATAACGCTGGGCGGGTTCCGCAGTCCGCGGCTTGCGCCCTTCGGCCTCGGCGGCGCCGACGTGGTCGGATTTCCTTCGAACGATCAAACGAATGACTATTTCGGGAGCATACTATACACGCGAACTTTTACTTCGCATGTTTTCAATGAATTCCGCTTCACGGCTCAACGTCTGAGTGCTGTAGGCGATTTGCCTGCGGCCCCAGGCCAGCCGCCCAGCGACTTTGGATTTGGCATCACCCCGGACCTTCCGAATGGGCCGCCCATCCTTTCTTTCGACAGCGGCCTGCAGACGGGATTCAGTCCCGCAGGACCCAGATTAATAATCAACAATACATATAGCTATACGGATACGGTGAGCTGGGCCAAGGGCCGCAACACCTGGAAATTCGGCGCGGGCCTCACTTTCTACCAGAACAATAATCTCTATGACTTCTATGGCGACGGGTATTTCTTCTTTCTTGGACCGTACGCCGAAGGAGGAATCGGCACCGGCAACAGCTTCGCCGATTTCGATTTGGGGATTCCGAACTATCTTTTTGAGGGACCCAACGCAGTGAACAACCTGCGAAGCAAAGCGCCTTATGCCTTCCTCCAGGACGAGTGGCGCGCGAAACCGAATCTCACGCTGACCCTGGGTCTGCGCTACGAATACAGCTCGCCTAAGAGGGACACCGAGGGCAGAACCTTCTCCATTATTCCGGGAGACCAGTCGGTGCGGTTCCCCAATGCTCCGCTGGGACTGGTTTTTCCAGGCGATCCGGGGGCGCCCAGCGGCGTAAATTTTCCCGACAAGACCAATTTCGCTCCCCGCATCGGCTTTGCCTGGGATCCCTGGAAAGACGGAAAGACGAGCATTCGCGGGGGCTTCGGGATTTTCTACGACATCCTGAAGGGTGAAGACAACCTACAGTTCAACGGCGCGCCGCCCTTCTACAGCGAAACCGGGCCCGGCTTCGGCGGCCCCGGCGGTCCGTACACTCCCGTTGCTCCGCCCGCCTGCATCGGGTGTCCGGCCGTTGGCGCCCCCTTTACTTTTTTCACAAATCCCTGGGCCTCTTTTCCCGATGGCAGCCCGTTTCCATCGAAGCCGCCCGCGTCCAACGTCGACTTCGTGGATGCGGGTTTCATTCCCTACAATTATGGGGGTGGCCTCTTTTATGTGGACCCGCATCTGCATACTCCCTACACGTACCAGTACAACTTGAGCGTCCAGCACGAGCTGGTCAACGCTCTTACATTCGAGATCGATTATGTCGGGAGCAGCTCGAAGGGCCTCACTTCGCTCGTCGATATCGATCCTTTCGTGCTATCGACAGTCAGCACCGCGACCCCGGCTCGGACGCTCAATCTGGATCAGCCGAATCCTGAATTTCAGGCGTTCTGCTCGGCTTCCTTCGGCCCGGACTACGAAGCCACCTGTCCCTTCGCCGTTGAGCCCGAGTTTGCCAACATCAGCTTTGCGACTTACAACAGCCTCGAAGCGTCACTGACCAAACGGCTGGGCGACAACCGCTACATAGGAAAAGCCTATTTCACGTTGGGCTATACGTATGGTCGCAGTATCGACAACTCCTCCGGGTTTCGGAACCGAACTTCGCAGGTACCCGCATACGATCACAGCGCATTTCGCGGGCCCTCCGATTTCGATCTAGCGCAGCGGCTTACCTTCAGCGGCGGCTGGGACCTGCCCTTCGACCGCATGTGGAGTTCCGGCTCCAAGCGCTTGACCACCGGATGGAGTCTGTATCCCATCCTTACCTGGCATACCGGCTTTCCGCTCAATGTCAATGCAGGACTTTCCAGCAACCCTGCTCTGCCCGGTCCCTCGGGCGCCGGCGACGGATATCTGGCGGACGCCGTATTCAGCACCGGATTCACAAGCATCAAGATCCTGAACGCAAAAAACCCTTCCACGTTCAATGGAATGACTGGGAATTACTATTTTAATCCGAATACGTTCAGCAGCGACGTAACGCCGGCGCAACCCTACGGCCTGCCGCGGAACTACTTCTACGGCCCGGACTTAACGAATCTCGATATGGCGCTGGCCAAGACGACGCCGATCCATGAAAACGTCAAGCTCGAGTTCCGCGCGGAAGCTTTTAACCTGTTCAACCACGCGGAATTCGCCGCTCCGAATACGAACATCTTCAGCCCCACTTTCGGGCAGATTACGGGCACCGTCATCCACCCCGATGGCTCTGGCTCGGAGCGCATCCTTCAGCTGGCGCTCCGGCTGACGTATTAGGGAAGCGCCCGGGCCGGGGGGAATCTCAGGCGCGAAGGATGCACTACCGCATCATCGAGAAGCTGGGCGGCGGCGGCATGGGAGTGGTGTATAAGGCCGAGGACTCGCGGCTCGACCGCTTTGTGGCGCTTAAGTTCCTGCCGGAAGACGTGGCCCACGACCGCAAAGCACTCGAGCGGTTCCGGCGCGAAGCGAAAGCTGCCTCCGCACTCAACCATCCGAACATCTGCACCATCTACGACATCGGGGAAGACAACGGCCGCGCGTTCATCGCCATGGAGTTCATGGAGGGCGAGACGCTCAGCCATCGCATCGGCGGGCGGCCGCTGGAATTGGACCTGCTGCTCAACCTGAGCATCGAAATCGCCGACGCGCTCGACGCAGCACATTCTCAAGGCATCGTCCATCGCGACATCAAGCCGGCGAACATCTTCGTAACGCGGCGCGGCCACGCCAAGATTCTCGACTTTGGATTGGCCAAGCTGACGGTAAAGCCGGGATCGGCGGATGCGCCTACGCTCGACACGCTCGGGCCCGTAGAGATGAGCGCGGACTCGCTGACCCGGACAGGAGGAGCCGTCGGAACGGCTGCCTATATGTCGCCCGAGCAGGCGCTGGGCCTGGAGCTGGACGCGCGCACGGACCTGTTTTCCTTCGGGGTGGTGCTCTACGAGATGGCAACGGGCGAGCTGCCTTTTCAGGGTGTGAGTTCGGCTGCTCTGTTCGAGGCGCTATTGCACAAGGCGCCGGTGGCGCCGGTGCGTCTGAATCCTAAAATCCCGCCGAAGCTTGAGGATGCGATTAACAAGGCCTTGGAGAAGGACAAGAACCTGCGCTACCAGTCCGCGGCCGAGATGCGCGCGGATTTCGAGCGGCTGAAGCGCGATTCCGGCGCTGCATTCGTTCCTTCGGAGCGAGCGAGGGAGCGCGCGCCAGAAATCGCAGAGCCGGAACAAGCCAAACCGAAGCGGCGGGGGAAGTCTGCTCGGTTGCGGTGGACAGGAGCAGCAGTCGCGATTGTCGTCGGATTGGGTTTGGCAGCTTGGCTGTTGAATAC
>JASHRU010000054.1 GCA_030037225.1 Candidatus Acidiferrales bacterium
GCGACGCCCCGTCCAGAATCGCGCCCAGCAGCGGTTTGCCCATGGCGTGGTTCCGGTGGATGTTTTCCACCTCCACGGTGGCGTCGTCCACCAGCATACCCACGGCCAGGGCGATCCCGCCGAGCGTCATGGTGTTGATGGTCTGGCCCGAAAGCTTCAGCCCTATGATGGCGGTGAGAATCGAAAGCGGAATGGAAGCAATAACGATCAGCATGCTCCGGCCCGAGCCCAAAAACAGCAGCACCATCAGCGAGACGAGCAGCGCCGCGATCCCCGACTCCCGCACCACCTCCCAGAGCGCCTCGCGCACGAAATTCGACTGATCGAACGTGAGCGACAGCTTGAGCCCCGCGAGCGCCTTCGGCACCGCGGCCATGACTTTCGGCAGCCGCTCGCGTACCGCGTCCACCACGCGAAGCGTCGAGGCGTCCGCGTGCTTGATGACCATCAGGTAGGTGCCCCGCCGGCCGTCCACGCGCACCACGTTGGTCTGCGGCTGGTGCGTGTCGCTCGCCGGCGCCACGTCGCCCAGGAACACCGGCGTCTGCCCGCTCACCTTCACGGGCAGCGAGTTGAATTCCGCCACCGTGTCCGGGCTCATGTTGATGTCGATGTCGTACAGGTAGTTCCCCATTTTCGCGGTGCCGGAGGGAATCACGACGTTCGTCGTGGCCAGCGCCTGGCCCACGTCCAGCGGCGAAAGCCCGAGCGCATAGAGCTTCAGCGGGTCCAGATTGACCATCACCGCACGCTGCACGCCGCCGAGAGGCGCGGGCGTGGAGAATCCCGGGATCGTGAACAGCGCGATTCGCACGAAGTTCAGGCCGTAGTCGAAAAGCTGCTGCTCCGACATCGTCTCGCTAAACATATTGAGCTGCGCTACCGGCAGGTTCGACGCGTCGTAGGAAATGATCTGTGGCGGCTGCGTCCCGCGCGGCAGAATGGTGAGCAGTGTTTCCGACACCGCGTTGATCTGCGCGATGTCGATTCCCAGGTCCGACCCCGGCTGGAAATACACCTTCAAAAGCCCCAGGCCGTTGATGGATTCCGATTCGATGTGCTCGATATCGTTGACGCTGGTCGAATAGGCCCGCTCGCTGATCCAGACCATCCGGCGTTCCACCTGCACCGCGGGCAGCCCCGGGTAGTTCCACACCACCATCACCACCGGCAGTTTGATGGCCGGGAAGATGTCCACATTCATCAGGGAATAGGAAAGGCCGCCGAGCACGAGCATCAGCAGCGCCATCACCGCCACGGTGAGCGGGCGCCGCAGTGCGATCTGGACCAGCCACATCATGAGGAAATAATCCGTGCAACCCTGGAGGCCGCCGCGCGCCATCCATGCCCGGCGGCTTCAACGCTGGAATTGAGACACGAGCGATACTACGTGCGCTATTCTATCGGCTTCGCCTTTAGCGGCCAAATTTGGGAGATTCATCTCGCCTGGGAGCGCCCTTTTCCGCTACAATGCCCCCCTTATGCCGCACCCTGTACTTGGGATTACGCCGTCGAACGGCTCGCGGCCCGGCCGGCGCGTCCTGCACCTGGCCGGACGGCTGGGCATCGAGACCGTCCCTGCCTTTTTGGCCGCCGCTCGCACGGAAACCGCTCCCACCCTGATTCTCGACATGGGCGACATCGAATATATGGATTCTTCCGGCGTGGGCGCGTTGCTGCAAATTCACGTCAGCCTGGCGAAAGGCAACCGCCAGCTCGTGCTGGCCTCCGTCCCGGAAAAAGTGCGCATGGTGCTGGAAATCGCCCGCCTGCAGAGCATATTCCCCATGTATTCCTCGGTGGCCATCGCCGAGGAACTGCTGCCCTGACGGCGGCTGCCCGCGTTAGTCCGGATCCTCGCTCCCCTCCCCGGATTTTCCTCCCGCGACGATCACCGGGCCCAGTCCCGCATGCGCAACGAGTGTGTTGAACGCCGGCAGGTCTTTTTCCAGCACCGCTTTCCACTGTGCCAGCGTTCCGGCTAGCGGCGTCTCGAGCTCCGCGAACTGCTCCAGCTCGCGATCGGAAGGAGCGGCGTCCGAACTCTCCACTCCCGCGCCCAGCAGCGCGTACTTCGCGTCGATGCCGTTGCCGAAATTGAGAGTGTCCTGCGTGCCTTCGAGTTTCGGGTTGATGAAGCCCTTTTCGATTTCATCCAGTTTCTTCCGCAGCGTTTCCGCGGCCGTGGCCACTTCCTTGTGCGCTTGGTCACCATCCAGCCGCTTGCGGAGCGCCCTCACCTGCGCGCGGATGTCGCGGAGCTGGGTCACCGCCCCGTAGTCCTGCACCAGCCGGTCGTAAATCTTCCGGCGCAGTTGGAATTCCGCGGCCAGGTCCGCCTCGGGGACGTGCTCGCGCGGATCCAATTTGATCTCGATCGCCGCTTCCTGGCTTTTCCCGTCCGCGGTCAGCCGCACGCGATAGGTTCCCGGGACTACCTGCGGCCCCACGAGTCCCTGTTCGTATTCGCTCGCCGTGTAGCCCGGAATGCGCATCACCGGGGGCAGCCGCATGTCCCAGACGAACCGGTTCATGCCCGCGTCCGCCGTCAGTTTTTCGCCGGTCGGCGGCCCGCTGCCGTCTTCGTCGTCGTCGCCCGGCTCGTCCGTTGCGGCCGCCGCGCGGCTCGAGAATTTGCGGATGGTCTTCCCGCCGCTGCCCAATATTTCCAGCGTCACCTCCGATTTCTTGTCGGGTGCGGCCTTCAGGTAATAGTCCAGGATCACGCCGTAGGGCGGATTCTGTCCGCCCGGCCCGCGTGGACGGAACCCGCCACCCCACGGTCCGCGATAGGCGACCGCCGGCGGGTAAAGATGCGCCGCTTCGTTCGCCGTCTCCGGCCGAATCTGCCGTAGCGGCTCGAGGTCGTCCAGAATCCAGAACGACCGGCCATGGGTCGCTGCGATCAGGTCGTCGTTCTTCACTTCCAGATCGTGCACCGGCACGGTCGGCAGATTCTGCTGCAGCGATTGCCAGTGGCCGCCGCTGTCGAACGATACGAGCACCCCCGTTTCCGTGCCCGCGTAGAGCAGCCCTTTGCGTTTCGGGTCTTCGCGCACCACGCGCACGATGGCGTCGTCGGCGATGCCGCCGGTGATTTTCGTCCATGTTTTTCCGTAGTCCGTGGTCTTGAAGATGTACGGCCGGTATTCGTCGTTCTGGTGCCGGTCGTAAGCCACGTAGGCGGTTCCCGCGTCGTGTGGGGAGGCTTCGATCATGCTCACGCGGCTGAATGGCGGCATTTCCCTAGGCGTCACGTCCGCCCACTCTTTGCCCTCATTTCGGGTAACGTGGATCAATCCGTCGTCACTGCCCACCCAAATGAGCCCTTTTTCCAGCTTCGAGGGAGCAATGCTGAAGATCGTGCAGTAAATCTCGGCGCCCGTGTCTTCATATTCGACCGGCCCTCCGGCCAGCGCCTCTTTGGCCTTGTCGTTTCGCGTCAGGTCCGGACTGATCGCCGTCCACGATTTGCCTTGGTCCGTGCTTTTCAGCAGCACTTCCGCGCCGTGGTAGATCGTGTCCGGGTCTTGCGGCGAGAGCACCACCGGCGAGGTCCACTGGAAACGGTGCTTCAGGTTCGCCGCGCCCTCGCCGTCGGTCAGGTCCGCGATTTCGCCGAGCTCGCGGATCTGGCTGGTGCGGTGGTCGAAGCGCGTGATCTGTCCCATGTAGCCCGTGGCGTACACGATATTCGAATCGCGCGGGTCGGGCGCCATGAACCCGCTCTCTCCGCCGCCCACCGGATACCAGTCCCAGCGCCCGATCATGCCCGAATCCCCGCGGCTGAGGATTCCTACGCTCGAGTTGTCCTGCTGGTCGCCGTACACGCGATAGGGAAACGCGTTGTCGGTCGAGACGTGGTAAATCTGCGCCGTCGGCTGGCTGTCTTGCCTCGTCCAGGATTTCCCCGCGTCGTAGCTTATGGTCGCGCCGCCGTCGTCTCCCTGAATCATCCGGTCCGGGTTCGTCGGATCGATCCACAGACCGTGGTTGTCGCCGTGCGGCACAAAAATGCGCGTGAACGACTTCCCGCCGTCAATCGAGCGGAACATGCGCACGTTCAGCACGTACACCACGTCGGGATTTTTCGGGTCCGCAAACACGTGGATGTAATACCAGGCGCGCTGGAACAGGTTGCGGTCGCCGTTAATGAGCGTCCAATGGTCGCCGCCGTCCTCCGAGCGATAGAGCCCACCCTTTTCTGCCTCGATCAACGCATAAACCCGGCTGCCGTCGCCGCCTCCGACCGAGACTCCGATCCTCCCCAGTGTTCCTCCCGGCAGCCCGCTGCCCTCCAGGCGTTTCCAGGTGGTTCCTCCGTCGGTCGAGCGGTAGAGCCCGCTGCCCGGCCCGCCGTCCGTCATACCCCATGGCGTGCGGTTCGCCTGCCACAGCGCGGCAAACACGATATGCGGATTCGTGGGGTCGAAGGCGAGGTCGATCGCGCCCGTTTGGTCGTCCTTGTAGAGCACTTTTTCCCAGGTTTTTCCGCCGTCCAGCGTGCGGAACACTCCGCGTTCCGTGTTCGGACCGAATTCGTGCCCCAGCGCCGCCACCAGCACGATGTTCGCGTCCTTCGGGTGCACGATCAACCGGCCGATCTGCCGCGTGTCCTTCAGTCCCACGTTCGTCCACGTTTTCCCCGCGTCCGTGGATTTGTACACGCCGTCGCCGTACGAGCTCGTCGAGCGGATGCACCCTTCGCCCGTGCCCACGTACACGACGTTGTGGTCGGAAGGGGCCACGGCAATCGCGCCCACCGCGCTCACCGGCTGTTTGTCGAACAGCGGCGTCCAATCCTGCCCGCCGTTCGTCGTCTTCCAAACGCCGCTGCCCGTGCCGCCAAAATAAAATGTTTCCGGATCGCCGGGCACTCCCGTCACCGCGAGCACGCGTCCTCCGCGGAAGGGGCCGATGAGCCGCCACTTCATCCCGCTGTAGAGCGCCCTGTCCACGCCTCCGCCCGGCGACTGCGCCCGCGCTCCCGGCGTGGTCGCTAGCGCCGCCGTGCAAATCGCCGCGAGTCCGCACGCCCCCATCGCGGCAAACCACCATCCTTTATGATTGCGAGTTCTCATGGTTTTCCCCCGATTCCTAGAGTTGCCAATCCTATCGCGGGACCGCTAGGAGCGATAGTAGCTCCGCCTTCCACTACACCGCCCGGTCGCGATGGTTCCCGGTATTGCCTGTAACCGTGATGGGTGTACACTTCCCCCCTCTCGCGGTAGCCATTGAGGGTGGATTTTTTGGTGGGACCGTCCGTTTGGCTGCGAATTCCCGATGTCGCCGGGTTCACGCCCGGCGCGTCCCGATGAGGAGAAGAACCCGTGAATACTTCCAAGATTGGAATCCTGCTTTTGATTCTCGCGGTGGGACTGGTCCCGTGCGCCCTGGCGCAAACGAAGACCGAGGCGCTCGCGAATCATTCCGCGGTTCCCTATCCGACCGCCGATACGCCCAAAGCGATTGATCGGGGCGAGCTTTCGGCGCAGCCTGGTGCGGCGCCAATTTCGGTGACCGTCGCGCTCAGTTTGCGGAATCTCAGCGAAGCGGAAGATCTGATGAAGGCAGTGGCCACGCCGGGAAGCCCGCAATATCACCAGTTTCTGACCTCAGATCAGTTCGTGGCGCGTTTTGGGCCCACAAACGCCGACGTTGCGAAAGTCATTTCAGGCTTGGCCAAGTACGGTCTGACTGCCGAGCGGACCACCGCCACCACGCTCAACGTCACCGGCATGCCCGCAAACTTCGAGCGTGCCTTCGGCGTCAGTCTGCACAGCTACGAAGTCGCCGCGCACGGCAACGCGCCCGGCTACACCTATCATGCTCCGCTCAGCCATCCGATGATTCCCTCGGAAATTGCGGGAACTGTTTCTGCCGTGGTTGGTCTCGATAGCCGCCCCTCGATGCATCCGCTCCATGTCTCCGCTCCCCAGGCTCAGACCCACTTCTCTTCGCCGACTTCGGCCAAGCCCCAGGGAGGACTTCTTGACCCGTTCGGCTATTTGACCGTGGCTGATTTTGCGAGCTACTACAATGTTTTGCCGCTCTACAGTAAGGGCATCACCGGGGCGGGCCGCACGCTGGGCATCATGACCCTCGCCAGTTTCACGCCGAGCGATGCCTATGCCTATTGGGCTGCGCTCGGGCTTAAGGTGAACCCGAACCGCATTTCGATTGTCAATGTTGACGGCGGGCCGGGCGCGCCCAGCGACGCATCGGGCTCACTCGAGACAACGCTTGATGTGGAACAGTCCGGCGGAATCGCTCCGGGCGCCAACGTCATCGTCTATCAGGCGCCCAATACCAACCAGGGCTTCGTCGATGTTTTTGCCGTCGCCATCGAAGCCAATCTGGCAGAGAGCCTCTCGATTAGCTGGGGCGACTGGGAGTGGTTCAACAACCTGGAGAACGCTCCGGTCACCGATCCGATCACCGGAAAGACAGTGGCCACTACGCAAGCGATCCACGAACTTCTGCTCCGCGCGGGAATCGAGGGCCAGGCCACCTTCGCGGCCGCAGGCGACAACGGCGCCTACGACGCAAACGACGGCTGCCCGCCGCCGTATTGCAGCCTCACCCTCAGCGTCGATTATCCGGCGAGCGACACGGCCATTACCGCCGGTGGTGGCACGACGTTGCCGGGCCTCCAGCAGTACTGCATCAACTCGGCTTGCAGTCCGCCCTACAACATCTACATCCCAAAGGAGAGGGTCTGGGGGTGGGACTATTTCATTGGGTTGTGCGCCGCTCTCGGCCTCACTCCCACCGAGTGTGGAATTTATCCCGTGGGCACCGGAGGGGGCGTCAGCATCAGCTTCCTCATTCCGTCCTACCAGTACTTCCTGCCGGGAGTGCAGCTCAGTCAGCCCGGGCAGAGTTTTTACTACCTGGGAACCTTCTATTACAACTTGCCGGCGTTCTTCCCCGGTCGCAATCTGCCTGACGTCTCGTTCAATGCCGACCCCTATACCGGTTACGTCGTTTACTACACTTCGAGCGTGACCGGATTCGGCATCGAGCCGGGATGGGGCGGCACGAGCTTTGTCGGGCCCCAATTGAATGGCGTCACGGCACTGCTCGGCCAGGACCTGCACAGCCGCCTCGGATTCCTGAACCCGGTGCTCTACCAACTTGTTCAGAACGGGCAAGCTTACGGGGGCCCGATACCGCCTCTTAATGTCATTTCCACGGGCGACAACTGGTTCTATTACGGCCGCAACGGTTACAGTCCGGCCGCCGGAACCGGCACAATGGACGTCGCCAATTTCGCCCGGGCTCTTAGCGAACCGTACTAGTTTGACGGTTCGCTCGCTCTTGGCATAGCGCATCCTCAATTGCAGAGCGAGAGGCCGCCCGCCTCCATCTCGGGGCGCGCGGCCTCTCGAATTTTTTGGCGGTGACCATGTCCTCACCAGGTCCGCTTCTCAGCGCTCCGATTGCCCTCGCGGCTGTCCTTTTCTGGATTGCGACGGCAGGGCTGGCGGCCCCAACAGCAAGTGCCCAGTCTCTTCCACTGACCAGCACGTTCACCCCCAATGCCACCACCATTTCGACGAGCGAGGGAGCCCCTTACGGAGATTGTGACTTTTGGGTCGACACTCCTTCGGATTGCAACGACCAGTCCAACTTCGGCTACGGTCCGACCAGGGTGATGCGGCTATACATCTGTCTCAGCGGCGAGGTGTCTGTCTTCACAGAATGTTCCTCGCAGCCCGCGGTAACAGGCTCGCTCCCCGCCACAATGGTTAGTGACATGAACACGCGTCTGGCGGCCTACTCCGGTTCCGGCATGCGTGTGATGATCCGCTTCACCTATAATTTCGGGCCCATCGGCCCCACTGCTATGGACGCGCCCATCAGTGTTATCTCGACGAACATCGATCAGGTTGCACCCGTCCTGCTGCAAAATAAGGACCTCATTTTCGCCCTGGAGGCCGGCTTCATTGGCACCTGGGGCGAGTGGCATGATTCCACGAACGGAAACGATACCGCCTCCGCGCAGCAAACAGTTCTCGATAAGGAATTGTCTTATTTCGCCGGCGTGTTCCCCATTCTCGTCCGTTACCCCGGCGACTTGATTCAGTACACCGGTAACACAGTGCCCCAGCCTGGCCTCGGGATTCACGACGATTACTATGCTTCCGACTCCGATGATGGAGGCACCTGGAACCCCTGCGATACGGATGCGGGATACTGTTTGTCGAGCGATACGGCCAGTCAGTTTCAGTCTTATGCCGCGGCCGTCTCGACTACCACCATGTTCGCAGGCGAATTCGGCGCGGTCTATTCCACCTTGCAGACCTGCAGCGCTCTGGACGGCTATTCGTACACCTATCATCCCCAGTCGATTTCGATTAATCCCTATCCATCCACCATCTCCACCGAGCTGGAGGACGAAGGCTGTGCGCTCAGCTTCTACAACAAGGTGGGGACGCGCATCGAGCTCCAGAGCGCCACGATTTCCGGTAACCCGACTGCCAACGGTCAGTTGTCCGTGTCCCTCACGCTCGCAAACACCGGTTACGGGCGCGTCATCCGGTCTCGGCCGGTTACCCTTGTATTCCTCTCGAGCGGGACCGTTGTCGCCCAGATCCCCGTTCCGCTTTCCGATCTCGATCTCACACAGCTCTCCGCTTCCTCCCCGCCTGTCCCGCAGACATTTCAATGGAATGTCGCGCTGCCCGGCACATTTCCTACGTCCGGGCTTGTCTCTCTGGCCCTTCTGGCCCCCGACCCCGCTCCCTCGTTGACCGCTCTCCCCGCCTATGCCCTCCCCTTCAACAGTCTCGATCAGAACTCAAACCCGATCTTCGATCCCACCACGGGCTACAACATGATTGCGGCCTTCACCGCCGTCCCTACCGCGCCATCCCTGACCCTCACTCCCCACTGAAGGTTATAAGCGGCCGCCGGATGATGTGTTTCAGTCTGTCCAGGATTTGGCGAAGCATTCCAAAGTGTTGATTCCCGCTCTTGCGGCCTTGCCCCCGAAGACCAGACAGCCCCGCGACACGCTTCGCTTTTCTGAGACCGGTAATTCGGATATAAACAGAGGCTCCTCGAGTCCCCGGAAAGATGCAGGTGCTTCATGATTCGCCATCCGCTTCTCACCGTTTCGATTCTCCTTTTGGCCGGTCTTCCCTGGATTCCGTCTGCGACGCTCTACGCGCAGGGCTCGGCAACTGCGCCGGAACGCATCGGCGCTATAGACGAATCCTCGCGCGTCGTGCTTCCTGGCAATCGCCATCCGCTGGCCACTGCCGCGAGCGACCGCGGCGCGGCTCCTTCCACTCTTCCCATGCAACGCATGCTCCTGGTGTTGAAGCGCGATCCCGCGGCGCAATCGGCGCTCGACCGTCTGGTAGCCGCTCAGCACGATCGCCATTCGCGCGAGTTCCATTCCTGGCTCACGCCTGCGCAAATCGGCGAGAAATTCGGGCCCGCCACCGCCGACATTCAAACGGTCGCAGCCTGGCTCCAGTCCCACGGCTTCCAGATCGGCAGGATCGCCCGCAGCGGAATGGTCGTCGAATTCAGCGGCACCGCCGGGCAGGTGAACGAAGCCTTCCATGCCCCCATCCATATCTTTGCCGTAAACGGCCGCACGCATTACGCCAATGCCGCCGACCCGCAAATCCCCTCCGCGCTCGCGCCCGTCGTGGCCGGCGTCAGTACGCTGCACAATTTCGAGAAACACCCCGCGGCCATCGTTCTCGGCAGCGCCTCGCGCATCGGCAATTCGAGTCTCTGGCAGCCCGATTTCACCTACAACGGGGCATCCCTCCCCGAGCACTTTCTGGCTCCCGGCGACTTCGCGAAAATCTACGCGACGGCCGGGCTCTACACCGCCGGCACCGACGGGACGGGCCAAAGCATCGCCATCGTGGCGCGCTCGAACCTCAATCTCTCCGACGTCCAGATTTTCCGCCTCGCTTTCGGCCTGCCCGCCAACGATCCTCAAATCATTCTCGATGGTCCCGACCCCGGCAATCTCTTTGGCGACGAGGAA
>JASHRU010000055.1 GCA_030037225.1 Candidatus Acidiferrales bacterium
CGGTAGAGACGTTCCGGCGCCGGCGTATTCGATGCGGCTGCAGACATTCTGCCTGTCTATCGTAAGCCCGCGCGGCTGGGTGTCAATCAAAACTGCGGGGCCAATCGGGCCGGCCAGCCTCCCCTTCGCGAACCACGAATGGAGATCGCAGCTGCCCGTCACCGTGGAGCCGGGCTTTTCTTCCGCAGGTGCAGCAGCTTCTCGACCTGGGCGATGACCGTGCCCGCTTCGTCCTTCACCTCGACCGAAAACGTTCGTTCAATCTTCTCCTGGCTCTCGAGCGCTCGCTTGATCTCTTCAATCTGCTCGTCGGAAAGCCGAAAACTGGCGGATACAGTACCTTTTCCGGGCTTGCGGAAGCGGATGCTCGCCGACTTGTCCCAGACGATGTAGTCCTTCCCCAGATTCTCGATGAGCATGACCATGAAGAAGGGATCGGTCATCGAGTAGAGCGAACCGCCGTAGTGCGTGCCCACGTAATTCGAATTCCACCGGCGAAGCTTCATCTCCACATTCACTTCCTTCCAGTCGGCAGTGAGGCGCTTCACCCGGATTCCCGCTCCCAGGAAGGGTGGCCAGCAATTCAGCATCATCCGCATGTTGCGTTTCATCGTCTGTTTTGCGCCCGGCGCCTTTCGGCTATTCCTTTCGTTGGCGCTGCCGCAGAAGAAACCGGATAGGCGTCGCAGTGAAGTTGAAGCTGGCGCGCAGCCGGTTCTCGAGAAACCGCTGGTAACTGAAGTGCAGAGGCTTCCGCTGGTTCGTGAACAGCACAAACGTCGGCGGTTCGACCGATGCCTGCGTCACATAGAGCACGCGCACCGGATGCGCCCCTGGCGCCGTCCCGCGCTGCAAGTCCGCGGTTTTCAGCCAGCGGTTCAGCTCTCCCGTGGAAACGCGCCGCCGCCGCGCCTCGCTTGCCTCGCGAATCAGCGTAAAGAGTCTTCCCGTATTCTGCCCCGTCAGCGCCGAGAGAAAGACCACCGGCGCATACGCCAGAAATTTCAATTTTGCGCGGATCAGCGCTTCAAACTGCTCACGGAGCTGAGCGGGCGACGCTTTCTTTTCCATCCTTTCCGCGGCCAGCTTCTGCGCCAGGTCCCATTTGTTCAGCACCAGGAGGATCGAACAGCCCGACCGCGCGGCGTGCTCGGCAATGGAGGCGTCCTGCGAAGTCACGCCCTCCGAGCCGTCCAGGACCACGAGCGCCACGTCCGCCTGTTCCAGATGCTTTCGCGCCATCACCACGCTCAGTTTTTCCGCCAGCAGTTTGGTTTTCGCTTTTCGCCGGATGCCCGCCGTATCCACGAACTCATACACCGCGCCACCGTGCTCCACGCGCGTATCCACGGCGTCGCGCGTGGTTCCCGGCTCGGGCGAAACGATCGCGCGATCTTCGCCCGCCAGCCGGTTCAGCAGCGTGGATTTCCCCACGTTGGGCCGGCCAATGATGGCCACGCGCACCGCCCGCGGCGCCTCTTCCGCCTCCGCCCGCGGAAAATCGCGCGTGATTTCGTCCAGCAGCTCGTCCACCCCGTAGCCGTGCTCCGCGGAGATTCCCACCACGCGATCGCTCAGCGAATAGAACTCCGCGGCCATCGCCGACTGTCCCGCCGTGTCCACTTTGTTCGCGGCGATGATCAGTGGTTTCCCAATTCGCCGCAGCAATCGCGCCAGTTCCGCATCCAGCGGCTGCACCCCGGCTCGTGCGTCCACCACGAGCACCAGCACGCTCGCGCGTTCCATGGCCACGCGCGCCTGCCGGTAGATTTCGCCGGGGATTCCGGCCTTCTCCTCGGGCAGAAGGCCCCCGGTATCCACCAACTCGAAGGCGCGGCCGCTCCAGTGCGCCCTGCCGTAAATCCGGTCGCGCGTGATACCCGGCTCGTCGGTCACGATCGACCGGCGGCTTTCCGTTAGCCGGTTGAACAACGTGGATTTCCCCACGTTGGGCCGGCCCAATATCACGACAGATGGAAGAGGTTTACCCACGCGCTCTCGTTTTTCCGCGATTCAGCTGAAGAATTCGCGGGCCCAACAGTGTAGCCTGCCTGCCGCCCGCTTCCACCACCCCGGTCCGGGACGGGCTATACTGCGCCCGGCAACGGGTGAAAGAAAGAGGGCTCCGGGTGCGTATGGAATGATGGGGAAAGGGAAACCCGAGGGCATGGGCGGGGACGACCTTGCGGCCATTGTTTCGCGAGCCCGGGCCGGTGACCGCGAGGCCTGGGGCGAGATTTACCGGCAATTTGCCGGGCCGCTCTTTCGCTTTTGCCGCCGCGTCCTGCCCACCCGGGAGGACGCGGAAGACGCGGCCATGGATGTGTTTGTGAAATTGCGCGCCAAACTCGGCCAGTATGATCCGCAACGGCCATTCTCCGCCTGGCTCTATCGAGTGGCGGCCAATCATTGCTGGGATCTTCTCCGCCGCCGCAAAATCCGCCAGGATCTGGAAACCGAGGAGGCCGAGACGCTGCCCCTCGAACACCCCGATCCCGGCCAGCTCGATCAGATGATTTCCGAGCAGACCAGCGGTGGAGTTCGCCAGGCGCTCGGCCGGCTCTCCGACCGCGCCCGCATGGCCCTGGTGCTGCGCTACTACGCGGATATGAGCTACGACGAAATTGCCGAAGCCCTGGGGCTCCGGCGCGCCTTCGTGGGCGTAGTGCTCTTGCGCGCGCGCCACGAATTGCGCCAAGCCCTGGTTCAGGGCGCGGACGACCCCTCGTCCCGCAGCCTCGGGACGGCGGGCGCGCGAGGTGGGCGATGAACCCAACGACACTCGTGAACTCCTCCGGTCACGTGGACGAAGTCAGCGGCCTGCTCTATATCGAAGGCCAGCTCGAGCCCGCGGCGGCCCGCGAGGTGGTCCTGCACCTCGAGCAGTGCTCGGCCTGCCGCCAGCTGCTGGACACCCTGAAGCGCGAATCGCTCCTGCTGCGCGCAGCGCTCACCGAACAGGATGAACCGCTTCCCGCCCGCCTGCTCGCTCCCCGTCCGTCCGAAGGAACTTCTTGGGGATGGCTGATCGCCCTGGGCCTGGCTGCCGCGGGGCTCTACTCCTTCTGGAGCCTGTACGTCGATCCCTGGCTCGA
The DNA here is from genome assembly GCA_030037225.1 of Candidatus Acidiferrales bacterium. Taxonomy (GTDB): domain Bacteria; phylum Acidobacteriota; class Terriglobia; order Acidiferrales; family UBA7541; genus JOPF136. The sequence continues at coordinate 3,096 of JASHRU010000055.1, forward strand.
GCGCCTTGACCAGTCCGGATTCAACGGCCAATTCATCTTCACCTGGCTGGTCTTCAACGGAGCTCTTTGGAAAGGATGGAACACCATGTTGCAATTCATCATTCTGGCTTCGCTGGGAGTGCTGGGAGCCGTGCTGTTGTTCCTCCTCCGAAGGAGCCTGCGCCGGTTCTCCGCCCTTTCCCTGTTCGTGCCCATTCTTCTGGTCGCGGCACTGGCCTGGCCCGCCCCGGCGCACGCCACGGAGTTCGTGAAGCGGCACAGCAGCTACGAGGTCCCCGATGGCCAGACGGTGCACGGCGACCTCTACGTGCTCGCCCCGTCGATGCACGTGACCGGAACGGTGGAGGGCGATCTGTTCTGCTTCTGCAGCTCCCTCGATGTGGATGGCCACGTGACCGGCGACGTCTTCGCCTTTTCGCACGCGGTGCGCATCACGGGAAAAGTGGACGGCAGCCTGCGCACCTTCAACGGCGAGCTGACGATCGAAGGCGAGGTGGGCCGCAACGTGTTGAGTTTCGTCGGCGAATTCCAATCCACCGCGCGTTCGCACATCAATGGCAGCCTCATGGCATTCGTCGGCGAAATGGAGGCGGACGGTCCCATCGGGCACGACCTCACCGCTTTCGTGGGCTCGGCCACAGTGAATGCTCCCATTGGCGGCGACGCCTGGTTCCGTCAGGCCGTGCAAGACGACGAATGGCACTTCGGGATGCGGGGCGAGGAAACTCCCATACAGGTCACTTCGCG
>JASHRU010000056.1 GCA_030037225.1 Candidatus Acidiferrales bacterium
GTTGCGCGTACAGCCGCACCGGGCTGTGCAGGTTCTTTCGTCCCTCCTCCAGCATCGCGGGCATGGCCCGCAGCCGCGCGGTAGCGGAAAGCGCGCGGTTTCGCGGTGTGTCATAGTCCTTCTTCAGCAGGGAGAAGATGGCGTTCGAGCATTCGTCCACGTAAGTTTCTGGATTGGTATGCTCGAAATCCAGCACGCGGTCGAAGAACTCCGCGCCCTCCAGTTCCGCGCGGAACAGCAGCCAGTCCACCCGATCGTCCTTTGCCCAGCCGTTCGTTTCCAACGCGCGAACCCGTTCCACCAGTTCACGCGTGTGCCCGCGCCGCTCCGCGATGGCCGTTTCCGAGTAGTCTGTGAGTTCGGCGTCGCGAGTATGCAGTCCCTGGTCGCTGGTCTCCACCGGGTAATTCACTGTTCTCCAGCGGTAGTATTCCGAAGCGAGAGACCGCAGCTCCTCCGGCGATCCCGCCGCTCCGCTGTGGTAGCCGCGACCCGTCCCGAAGCTTCGGGACTCCCGACCGCCTGCCTCTCCGTGCGCCATCCACACCCCCGGCAACATCAGCAGCGCAACCACGCACCAGCGTATCGCTCTCATGGATTCCCCCGCGTCGCGGCGCACACCTTACGCCAGCACGAGGGACGCGGCAAGTGCTCACGCCGTTCCGGGTTTTTGCCGCGGACTCAGGGCGTGGGTTTCAGTACAAAGTCGCCGGCACGCTCTCCGGGCTCTACCGACCAGCCTCCGTGAAGATCCAGCGTGCAGCCGTCGAGCTTCAGCGGACGCTCCTGTGCATTCGCAGGCGCGGGAATTTGCGCGCGCACGATCATTCCTTTCTCCCGCACCAGCACAGCGCCATTCTTGCATTCGAGCACGCCCCATTCGTCGGACACCTTCGCGGGCGTGTAGAGCGTCAGGTCGCCATCGAGCGAAATCACATTGTTCGGATCAAACGAATATCCAAAATTTCCGGCGACCGGGAGCCGCAGCACCGGACCGTCCACGAAACGCGCGTGCGCCGCAGCAATAATTGCCTTCTCATGCTCCTCGCGCTCCGTCTCGCGCGCAATGAGTTCGCCGCCGTTGTAGTCTGTTAGCCGCGCCTTGACCGCCTCTTCCGTTGGTTGTGCGTGCGTAATCCCGTACGCGCGGGCCAGTAACGCGCCGAAATCCGAGTCTGGCGTCAACCCTTTCCTCCACGGCTGTCCGCTGGCGGGCTCTACCGCAAGATCCAGCAGCGCTCCATATGCCGGGCCGGATACATACGCAAACGACCGCGCGTAGCTCTTCCGCTTTGGCCCCCCGCGCAGCGCCGCAAGCGCCGCGTCGCGCATTTCTGCCGGCAGGGGATTGGCCAGTCGTTCGCCTGTGTACTCCGCCAGCCCTTCATTCATTTCCAGTGCGACTTCTCTTTCCGCCGCTCCGGGAAAAACCTTGTGCCGCCAGGCGCGAAAAAGGAGAGCATCAGTTATCGCCCGATTTCTTTTTTTCTTGTCGGTCGAGTCCGTCAACGCCAGCTCCAGCGCCCGCCACTCCAGCTCCAGCCAGATGCGGCCATCGCGTGTGTCGAGCTGGCTGTTCAACGCATCGCGCGCCGGCAGTCCCAATTGCGCCTGCACGCGGTGGAAGCACTCGTGCATCATCAGCGCCGCGCGGTCGCGGGGATAGATCGGAACCGGCCACAGGATCATCGTCCAGCGCACACCCGCCCATTCAGCCGAAGTATTCGCCGCAGCGACTTCCGTCGGCAGCTTTCCCGTCCACACCGCGCCCTGTCGCTTGAGTTTTCCTTCCGCATCCGCCTGGTTGGCCACTACCTCGCTCGTCGCCGGATCGACAAACATCATCGGCCCGTAGAGCGCCACTCCCCAAAGCCGTCCTCCATCCGCCGCGGAGAGGCTCCGCGCCTCTTCGAAATACTTCGCCGCTCTGTCCGGATCAATCGGCGCCGCCTGTGTGCCGGCACAGACAGCGCACGCCAGCAGGAACACCATTAAAAGGGACGATCTTCGCATCCTTCGCGACCCCCGCAGTTCATTCGTAGGACTTGGACGGACGAGCGGGGGAATCGTCTCGCGCCCCGGCTAGGAAACGCGGCGAATCCGCGCGCCCAGCTTCGATAGCTTTTCTTCAATCCGTTCATACCCGCGGTCGATGTGATAGACGCGGTCCACCACTGTCTCTCCCCGCGCCACCAGCGCCGCGAGCACCAGCCCCGCGCTGGCCCGCAGATCCGATGCCATCACGGCCGTTCCTGTCAGCCGCGACGGCCCGCGCACCACAGCGCGCCGTCCTTCGATCGCAATGTCGGCGCCCATTCGGGTCATTTCGCTCGCGTGCAGGAACCGGTTTTCGAAAATCGTTTCCGTGATCACCGACGTGCCGTCCGCCTGCGTTGCCAGCGCCATGTACTGCGCCTGCATGTCCGTTGGAAAGCCCGGATATTCCTGCGTGGTTACGTCCGCTGGAGCCGCCTGCCCGCTTCCCTCAACGCACAATGTTCCCGGCTCAAACGTATCGATCGCCGCGCCCGTTTCGCTCAATTTCGAAATCACGGCCGCTACGTGTGCAGCCTCCGCGCGCGTGATCCGCACCTTGCCTCCTGTGATGGCCACGGCGGCCAGCAGCGTTCCAGTCTCAATCCGGTCCGGAATCACTCTGTGCTCCGCGCCTCCCAGCCGTCCCACTCCCTCGACGCGAATCGTTGCCGTTCCCGCGCCCTCGATCCGTGCGCCCATCTTCACCAGCAGCGCCGCCAGGTCCGCCACTTCCGGCTCGCGCGCGCAGTTTTCCAGCAGCGTTTCTCCGTTCGCCAGCGTTGCCGCCATCAGCACGTTCTCCGTGCCTGTCACCGTGATTTTCTCGAACACGATGTGCGCCCCGCGAAGCCCGCCTTCCGCCGGAGCCCGCGCTTCGATGTACCCATGCTCGGTTTCAATCTTCGCGCCCATTAGTTCCAGCGCTTTGATGTGTAAATCCACCGGCCGCGCGCCGATCGCACACCCTCCCGGCAACGACACGCGCGCGTACCCCGTCCGCGCCACCAGCGGCCCCAGCACCAGCACCGAAGCCCTCATCGTCCGCACCAGCTCGTACGGTGCTTCCGCGTGGGAGATTTTTTCCGTGCGAATCCTTACCGCTCCCTCCGCAGCTTCGGGAATTTCGACGTCCGCCTGGATGTGCGTCAGCAGCCGTCCCATCGTCGCGATGTCGCGCACCCTTGGAATGTTGTGCAGCGCCACGCGCTGATCCGTCAGCAGCGCCGCGGCCATCGCCGGCAGCGCGGCATTCTTCGCGCCGCTCACGGCCACTGTGCCTTCCAGCCGCTTTCCTCCGGTTATGACAAATTTGTCCATTCAACTTGTGGAGTCTTGCTTTTTCCTACTTCCTTTCTCCCAACGCCCCTCTCAAATCTCCACCTGCCGCAGCCAGAGCGAATTCCGCCTGCTCCCTGGTGACTCCTCGTTTCAACATCACTAGCGCGATCCGCAAATCACCGCGCGCCGCTGCCAGCGCCTTTCGTGCCGCTGCTTCTCGTACGCCCGCAGCCTCGCGCAGAATTCCGAGCGCGCGCGCCTTCAATTTTCGGTTCGTCTGCGACACGCCCGTCATCCAATTGTCATACACACGTCCCAGCCGAATCATCGCCGTCGTACTCAGCATGTTCAGAATCAGTTTCTGCGCCGTTCCTGCTTTGAGCCGCGTCGATCCGGCAATCGCCTCCGGCCCTGTCTCCGCCACAATTGCAATTTCTGCTGTCCGGGCTATCGGCGTGCGTCGGTTGCATACGACTGCTACCGTCCGAGCTCCCGCTCGCCGCGCCGCATCGAGCGCCCCCAGCACGTACGGCGTCCGCCCGCTCGCTGAAAGCCCCACCACCACATCGCGCTTCGCACATCGTGCGCGCCGAAGGTCCCTGGCGCCCGCCGCCGCGATGTCCTCGGCGCCCTCCACCGCTTCGGTCAGCGCGCGCTCACCGCCCGCGATGAGCGCCACCACCTTTTCGCACGCCACGCCGAAGGTCGGAGGACATTCCGCTGCATCCAGCGCCGCCAGGCGCCCGCTCGTTCCCGCTCCCACGTAAATCAGTCTCCCGCCGCGCTCGAGCGCCGCCGCGATCGCGTCCGCGGCGTGCGCAATCTGCGGAATTGCCCGCGCCACAGCACGCGGGACTTCCGCATCCTCGCGGTTCATCGCGCGCAGAATCTCCCGCGTCATCCGCAGATCAATCCCTCGCGTCCGCGGATTTCTCCGTTCGGTTGTGGCCGCTCCTGTGGGACGATTTCGCATCGTGGTGAACCGCTATTTCGTCGCCTCCAGTCCCAGCGCGGCGAATATTGCGCCGTAGGCCCGCTCTCGACGCCACTGGGGAAGGGAAGCTGTCGGCTTCGTTTCCGCCCAGATGCCCGGGCCTTGGATGAGCATGACCACAAACAGTTCGTGCTCCGGGTCTATCCACAATGATTTCCACGATGGATCGGTCCATCCATAGCTGCGCAGTGAGAAGGAGTGGCCGGGCGGATCAGCCACCTCCCATCCCGCCGCAAAAACTGCATTCCCCTCGCGTCTCCGCATCGTGAACTGCTCGATTGTCTGCCGGCTCAGCAGGCGCTTGTGGGCGTAAATCCCGCCGTTGAGCCAGAGCTGTCCCACCAGCGCCAGCGCACTTCCTTCGCAGCCAGCGCAGGAGAAACCGAGCTGCTCAAACAGGAGCTTCTCCGCCGCGGACACGTACTTCAACCCCGTCAAAGTTGTGATGATGTTTGCTTCGATTTCGCGCTCTGCCTCTTCGCGGGCATCGCGCGACCCCTCGCCGGCGCTAAAACTCAGCACGTCGCGAACCTCGGCCTTGTCACCCTCTGCGCGGTGCACTAGCTCCAGGCCTGAGGTGCCTTCCAGCAGATGCCGCACCGTCACGTCTCTCCAGCCGCCTTCGGGTATGAGGAGCGTGCCTTCGAGGACTGTGGCAAGTGGCGTGTCGAGCGTGAGCTGCTTTGTTTGAACCAGGCGTGCGATCAATGTGGTTCGGATTGGTCCGTCTTTATAGATCCTCTCGACATCCGGAGGCGCAGTAGGGACATTCGACTCGGGCGGCGCGGCTGCTCGCCCATCATTCAGATAGTGAACCACCTCCTCGCCGCGATAGCCGATGCGCAGTACCCCGAAAGTTGGTTCCCCGTTGGGATTACCCACCAGCGCAAACACATGCTCGAAGCGCGCCATCATTTCGGCGGGGGCTGGCTGCAACACCAGCGGTATCGCCGCCGTGGTCATCCCATCGCCCACGTGTAGCGCGTGCGGCGCCGCGCCCGGCAGGCTCACCGGCACTTTCCCGCTCACTGCGAACGTGCCCAGTAGCGCCTGCGCCGCCGCCCGCTGCGCCACATCTGCAGTGCTGAATGCCGCAAGCCACGTCGCTGCCTCCGGAAAACTCTCCATCAGGTAGGGGCTGCCCAGGCCAACCAAGATCACCGGTTTTCCCGCGCGCAGCAGCGCGTGAATCATCTCTGCTTCATTCGCCGGCAGCCCGATCGTTCCTTTTCGATCCGCCGTGCGCACCGCCACCGCGCAAATCGCCAGGTCGTAGCTCTCCGGCGGTGGCAGATGCGTCTCCTCCACCCGGAAATATTTCGTATCCACGTGCACGGAATCCACGCTATCGAGCTGCGCCCGCAACTCGCGCTCGAATGGCTCGGCCGGAACGATATCCGGGTCGGCCGAAACGGCGAGCAGGAAGACTCGCTTCGTCGTCCGCGGATCGAGCGGCACCAGCCCCGCATCGTTCCGCAGCAGCGTCACGCCGCGCGCCGCAATGTCCGCGGCCGTGGCCTGAAAGTCCGGCCGGCCAAACACCTCGCCCAACTTTTCGATGCTCACTTCGCGCTGTGTCTCGAGACCCAGCCGCGCTTTGGCTTCCAGCACATGCCGCACCGCGTCGTCCACACGCGCCATCGGCACACGTCCCGAGCTCACGGCATCCTTCACCGCCCCCAGCGCCGCGTCCGTCACCGGCGACATCAGCAGCACGTCCGCGCCGGCCAGTAGCGCGCGCACCGCAACCTCGCCCGGCGGAAAACCCTTCGTCACTCCGCCCATGTCCAGCGCGTCCGTAATCACCAGCCCCTGGAAATGCAGCTCGTCCCGCAGCACGCCCGTCAACACGCGCTCAGAAAGCGTGGCCGGCGTGTCTGGATTCGGTTCGAGCGCGGGCACCGCCAGATGCGCCGTCATCACCGCTTCCGCGCCCGCTCCAATCGCCGCCTCAAACGGCACAAACTCCACGGCATCCAGCCGCGCCCGGCTTGCTGTGACCAGCGGCAGGTCCAGATGCGAATCAATCGACGTGTCCCCGTGCCCGGGAAAATGTTTTGCCGTGGCCATCGCCCCGTTTTCTTCCACGCCCTTCACAAACTGCGCCACGTACTCCGCCACACGCTTGGGATCCTCGCCGAACGACCGGATATTGATGATCGGGTTGTCCGGATTGCTGTTCACGTCCGCGACCGGCGCGAACACCCAATGCACGCCCATGGCCCGCCCTTCGGTCGCCGTGATCCGACCCATTGCGTAAGCGTCTTCCGGCCGCCCGGTCGCTCCCACCGCCATCGCGTGCGGAAACGATGTGCCTTCCTCCACGCGCATCACCGTTCCCCGCTCGAAGTCCGCTCCAATCAGCAGCGGGAGTTTCGCCGCGCGTTGCAGCTCGTTGGTCAGCACCGCCGTCTCATACACGTGGCTCAGCTCGATCCCTCGCGGCCCCCGCCGCGTCGCCAGGATGAAGCCCCCGATGTGGTCTTCCTTCACTTCTGCCATCAATTCTTTGAAGCTCTCGCTCTCCGTCGATTCAAACGCGCCGAAATATGTGGGGAAGACAATCTGCCCCACTTTCTCATCCGTGCTCATCTGCGAGAGCGTCTCGTCCACCCAGTGCCGCGCTTCGGGCGACAGCGGCCGGATTACCGGTGCGTCGTCGGGATGGGTGCTTGCGGGAAGTGTAGCGAGCAGAGGGAAAAGCAGAAGCAGAGCGTAACGTGCCCGCATTGCATCAAACAGAAGGCGACGCAACGCCGTTCGCAGTTGACCCTTGCATCTCCGGCTGGTTATAACACAGAGGAATATGGCCGACAACTTCCGGTCTCCGCGCCTGTTTCCTTCGGTCTCCGTACCGCTGGCCGTTTTGTTCCTCGCCGCACTCTTCTGGCCCGGCGCGGCAGCCCCGCCTGCATTCACCAAGACCCAGCAGTCCGCTCCCGCCGCCCGTGCGGCGCAGCGTGCTGCTGCTCCTCACGTCGCGTCCGGCGAGAAGCCCGCTCCCCCCGAGCCGCAGTACGATTTTTCGGCGGCAGATGCCGCCATCGAAAAAGCTATCGCCGACGATGAGTTGCCCGGCGCCGTTCTCTTGGTCGGCCATCGCGGGCACGTCATCTATCGTCACGCCTACGGCTCCCGCGCCGTTCTTCCCCAGCGCGAGCCTATGACGGTGGACACCGTTTTCGATCTCGCCTCGCTCACCAAAGTCTTTGCCACCACCCCCTCCATCCTTCGTTTGATGGAGCAGGGCAAGCTCCGCATCGCCGACCCCGTTTCGCGCTACATTCCCGAGTTCAAATCCAACGGAAAAGATCAGATCACCATCCGCCAGGTCATGACTCACACTGGCGGCCTTCCTCCCATCCCCAAGACTCCTGATGATGCCACGACCGAACAGGTCCTCCGCTGGATTTACGATGCCGAGCCCATCGCGCCTCCCGGCATGATTTTCGTTTACAGCGATTGCGATTTCATTCTGCTCGGCGAAATCGTCCACCGCCTTTCCGGTGAGCCGCTCGACGAATTCGCTCAGAAATCCTTCTTCACGCCCCTCGGCATGCAGGACACGCGCTTCGTTCCCCCTGCTTCCTGGCGCCCGCGCATCGCTCCTACCGAGGAAATCGATCTCCCCGAAGGCGCCAAGCCCGGCTCGGGCCGCGGCCGCCTGCTCCGCGGCGTGGTTCACGATCCGCGCGCTCGCGGCATGGGCGGTGTAGCGGGCCATGCCGGTCTTTTCTCCACCGCCGACGACCTCGCCAAGTTCTGCTTCCTGCTGCTCGCTGGCGGAACGACGCCCGACGGCAAGCGCCTGCTCACAGCCGAAAGCATCACGCTCGCCACTCAGCCTGAACAGCCGCCCTGGATCCCCGCCCTCCGCGGCCTCGGCTGGGACATCGACTCCGCGTTCTCCTCTCCTCGTGGCGATCTCTTCCCCGTTGGCGAATCCTACGGCCATACTGGATTCACCGGCACTGCCGTCTGGATCGATCCCGCGAGCGATGCGTTTTACATCCTGCTCGCAAATAGTGTTCACCCGCATCCGCGTCCGGCGCTCTCGAGCCTTCGATCGCGCGTTGCCACCGCAGTTGCCGCGGCTTTCGAGCAATCCGCTTCTCCGGGCGCTGCCGCCGTCGCTTCGTCGTCCTCCTCCACGTCCTCTCTCCTCTGGCGCGGCCTCGGATCCCAGCGTCCTCAGCTTCGTTCTGGCCACACGCTCACCGGTATTGACGTCCTTGTCGAGCAAAAATTCGCGCCTCTCGCCGGCAAGCGCGTCGGGCTGATCACCAATCACACCGGCCTCGCCCGCGATGGCCGCTCAAGTATTGATCTCCTGGCGCACGCCCCCGACCTCCGCCTCGTCGCTCTTCTCAGCCCCGAGCACGGCATCGGAGGCACGTCCGATGAAGCCGTGCGCTCCACTCAGGACGCCGCCACCGGCCTGCCCATCTACAGCCTCTACGCCGATACACGCCGCCCCACCGACGAGATGCTGCGCGGCATCGACGCCCTCGTCTTCGACATTCAAGACGCCGGCGTGCGCTTCTACACCTACACCACGACGATGGCCTATTGCATGGAGGAGGCCGCCAAGCACAACATCGCTTTCTTCGTTCTCGACCGGCCGAATCCCATCGGCGGACTCGAAGTCGAAGGCCCGGTGCTCGATCTCGACCACGTTAATTTCGTCGGCTATTTCCGCATGCCTATCCGCCACGGCATGACCGTCGGCGAGCTCGCCCAGATGTTCAACGCCGAAAATCACATCGGCGCGGACCTTCACGTCATCGCCATGCAGGATTGGAAGCGCAGCGACTACTTCGAATCTACGGGGCTCACCTGGATTCCGCCGTCGCCCAACCTCCGTTCGCTCGACGACGCCATTCTGTATCCGGGCGTGGAATTGCTGCAGGCAGGCGGCGTTTCCGTGGGCCGGGGAACCGACCGTCCTTTCGGCCTCGTCGGCGCTCCCTGGATTCACGGCGAAGAGTTCGCGGCGTATCTGAACGGACGGCACATTCCCGCCGTCCATTTCGTGGCCACGCGCTTCACTCCCAAGTCCGGGATGTACAAGGATCAGCTCTGCGAGGGCGTCGCGCTCGTCGTCTTTGATCGCGGGAGCGTGTTCCCCATCCTCCTCGGCATCGAAATGGGCGAAGCGCTCGCCAAGCTTTATCCCAAGAATTTCGACCTGAAGGGCATGATCGACCTGGTCGGCTCGCAAGCCACGATCAACCGCAT
>JASHRU010000057.1 GCA_030037225.1 Candidatus Acidiferrales bacterium
CCTGTTCTTCAACTTGGCCCTGGTGCATGTGCTGCCTCCCGCTGCATTTGCCGGCAACGATTTCGCCATCGGCAGGGCGGCGAACCTGGTGTTCGGCCCGCGCGGCGAACTGCTGATCCTGGGTCTGATGATCATCGCGCTGCTCAGCGCGGCCAATGCATACCCACTGATGGCCACGCGCGTTCTGTTCGCCATGAGCCGCGACGGCCTGCTCAGCCGGCGCATTGCGACCGTGAACGCGGGAGGCACGCCGACGGCCGCGCTGGTGGCCTCGACCGTTGCCGCGATCGCCTTCATCACCGTCAAGGAGTTCAATGCCCTCATCGAGATGATGGCCTACTTCTTCGTTGCCAACTACGCGATGTCGTTCGTCTCGCTGTTCATCCTGCGCCGGCGCAAGCCGGACGCGCCGCGTCCGTATCGCGCCTGGGGCTATCCGTGGTCAACCGGATTCGTGTTGCTGGGCGCGATTGCGTTTCTTGTGGGCTCGATCGTTGCCGATCTGAAAACGCCGGGTGCCGTGCGGCACTACAGTATCTGGGCGCTTGGCCTGCTCGTGCTCAGCTATCCCGTCTACCGGCTCATGCGTCGGCCAGGCTTCGAACGCGAAGGGGAGTGAGTGGTGACCAGCGAGTCGTGACTGGTGGCTGATCTTCCCGCACTGTGCGGCGGAAACCGGTTACAGCTTTTCGGCGATCGTCTTGCCCTGTAAGAACAGCAGCAGGTAGTCCTTTCCTCCTGTCTTCGAATCCGTTCCCGACATGTTGAATCCGCCGAACGGGTGAGCGCCGACCATCGCGCCCGTGCACTTTCGGTTGAAATACAGGTTGCCGACATGGAAGTTCTCGGCCGCCCGGCGCAGCTTTTCCTTGTTGCGGCTGTACACGGCTCCGGTGAGGCCAAATTCGCTGTCGTTGGCGATTTCCAGGGCGTGGTTAAAGTCCCTCGCTTTGATCACGGCCAGCACGGGGCCGAAAATTTCTTCCTGGGCGATGCGCGCCCGAGGCGCTACATCCGCGATAATCGTGGGCTCGATAAAATAGCCGTCGCTGCCGGCCGCGGCGCCGCCGGCCATCAACCTTCCTTCTTGTTTGCCCACTTCAATGTATTCCAGGATCGATTTTCTGGCGCCCTGATTGATCACCGGGCCCATGTAATTGGCCGGATCATCGGCGGCGCCGACTTTAATCTTCTTGGTGCGCTCGACCAGCTTCTGGAGGAAGGCGTCGTACACTTTTTCAGCGACGATGGCGCGCGAGCAGGCCGAGCACTTCTGTCCCTGATAGCCGAAGGCGCTCGAGGCCACGCCGTCCGCGGCCGCATCCAGGTCCGCCTCGTCGTCCACCACGATGGCGTCTTTGCCGCCCATTTCGAGGACGGTCCGCTTGATCCAGAGCTGGCCGGGCTGCGTCTTGGAAGCGACTTCCTGGATGTGCAATCCGACCTCTTTTGAGCCGGTGAAGCCGACGAAGCGCGTCTTCGCGTGGGCCACGAGCGCGTCGCCGACCACGCCGCCGCGTCCGACCAGGCAGTTCACCACGCCTGCGGGAGCGCCGGCTTCAAACAGCAACTCGAGAAATTTATGCGCCACGGTGGGTGTGTCGCTGGAAGGCTTGAGCACGACCGTATTGCCTGTGACGATGGCGGCCGCGACGAGGCCGGCCATGATGGCGCACGGAAAATTCCACGGGGGCACAATCGCGCCGACGCCTAGCGGAATGTAGAGCAGAAAATTCTTTTCGCCCTTCATGGGCGTGAGCGGCTGCGGGCCGGCAAGGCGGAGCATCTCGCGGCCGTAGTACTCGCAGAAATCTATGGTTTCGGCGGTGTCCGCATCGGCTTCCGGCCAGGTCTTGCCCGCTTCGCTGCAGATCCAGGCGCTCATTTCGTGCTTGCGCTGGCGCAGCAGGTCGGCGGTGCGGAAGAGAACCGCGGCGCGGTCCGCGGCGGGAACATGGCGCCAGGACTCAAACGCTTTCTGCGCGGCCTCGACGGCCTTGTTCACATGCTCCGCCTCCGCCGCGGAGAAGATTCCGACGATTTCGGAGGGGCGCGAGGGGTTTGTGGAATTGATTTTGTGGGCGGTCGAAACGCGTTCGCTGCCGATAATCAGCGGATACTCGTGGCCAAACTGTGATTTCACCTTCTTGAGCGCGGATTCCATGGCCGCGCGGTTTCGCGTCTCGGAATAATCGGTGAAGGGCTCGTTGCGGAACTCGCCGCGCTCGACCATCAGTTCAACGGTAGCCATAACGTGTCTCCTTTTGGGGGAAGGCCTCTTTGCGCGCAGCGTCAATGCTGCAAAGTATGATTTTACTGTGGCTGCGTCCGGCTGTCACCTGGGGCGAATCGCTCATCGCTTGAGATCTCTCAGAATCTCCCGGGCGGCATTGGCTCCCGATGCGCCGGTGAGGCCCGTGCCGGGGTGCGTGCCGGAGCCGCACAGGTAGAGGCCGCGAATGGGGGCGCGGTAGCGCGCGGAATCGAGCACCGGCCGCATGGTGAAAATCTGGTCGAGCGCCAGCTCGCCGTGGAAGATGTGGCCGCCGGTGAGGCCGTAGTCGCGTTCGAGGTCGAGCGGCGTAATCACCTGCTCGGCAACGATACGGTCTCCAAGGCCCGGAGCGTGCGCGGCGAGCGTCTCGATCACCGTGCGCCCCAGCTCGAAGCGGCGCGAGCCCCAATCCCCTTCGCGCAGCTTGTAGGGCGCAAACTGGGCGTAAATCGACATCACATGCTTGCCCGCGGGCGCGAGCGCCGGGTCGAGCAGCGACGGTACGGCAACTTCCAGAATCGGCTCACTGGAAATCTCACCGTACTTCGAAGCGTCGAAGGCGCGTTCGAGATAGTCGATTTCGTGGCCGATGTGCAGGCGGCCGATGAGGAGCTTGGAGGGGTCGCCGCCATCGAGCGAGGCGAGCGCGGGAAATTCCGGCAGCGCATCGAGGGCCAGATTGATTTTCGCCACGTTGCCAAGCGAGCGGTAGTTGCGAATCTGTGTGAGGAAAAACGGATCGAGGTGCACAGGATCGAGAAGGCTAAGGAACGTGCGCTTGGGGTCTGCCGACGAGACGACGGCCTTGGCGGCGATTTCCTCTCCCGTGGCGAGCGCGACGCCGGCGACGGCGCCCTGGCGAACGAGAATCTGGGCGACGAATGCGCCGGTGCGGATTTCCGTGCCCGCTTCGCGCGCGCCTGCGGCCATGGCGGCGGAGAGCGCGCCCATGCCGCCCTTGGGCACAGCGGAAGGCCCGGCGGGATGCGGGTCGGCGGCGGCGCGAAGCAGCAGCGTGGCGGCCGTACCGGCCGACCACGGCCCCGCCGCAGTGCCGAAGATCGCGCGAGCGGCGATGGCGGCGCGCACCAATTCGCTTTCAAAGAACTCGGCGACGAGGTCCGCGACGGCCATGGGAGGCCAGCGCAGGAGCTGGAACATTTCGGCGCGGCCGAGTTTGCGGAAGCTGCGTCCGGTCTGCACGAATTTCCAGAGATCGGGGAGATTTTCCGAAGGCGCTTCGATATCGGGCGGCGTGAGTGAAAGCAGCGGGCCAAGGACGGTGGCGGCGCGTTCGAATGCACCGCACAGGCGGAGGTAGCCGTCGGCATCGGCGGGCGAGAGTTTGCGCAGCGATTCCGCGGAGCGGCCGGCATCGGAGTAGAGCGCGAACCCGCGGCCATCGGGGCCGGCTGCGGCGAGGCGAATGCCGGGCTCCATCATTTCGAGGCCGTGGCGGGAGAGATTCATGTCGGCGGCGATCTGCGCCGCCAGCGGCCCGGCGGAATGAGCGAGCACGGAGGTGCGGAAGCCGGGATGGAATTCCGCGGTGGCGGCAGCACCTCCAACCGCATCGCGCTGTTCGAGGACGAGCGGCTTGAGGCCTGCCTTGGCGAGATAGAAGGCAGCGGCGAGCGCGTTGTGGCCGCCGCCGACGATGACGATGTCGCGGGGAGTAGTCATTTATTGTCCGGTGGAGTACAGAGGGCAAACCTCAGGGGCTGAAGCCCCTAGTTCCCAGGCTCTCAAATGTCGGAGCTGAAGCTCCGACCCCCTAGAAAGCCATTTTCGAAAGGCTCTAAGCAACTGCGCGCCTCCGGAAATCGTCGAGCATAGCGAGAGCGCCCAGGCGGCCGGGAGCGCCCATAATTCCGCCGCCGGGATGCGTGGCGGAGCCGCACATGTAGAGGCCTTTCACGGGAGTGCGATAGCGGGCCCACCCCGCGACGGGACGGAGGAAGAAAAGCTGTTCGAGAGAAAGCTCGCCCTGAAAGATGTTGCCTTCGGTAAGGCCGAAGGTGTTCTGGATGTCCGCCGGCGAAAGCACCTGTTTGCCGACGATGAGTTTTTTCAGATTCGGCAGGTGCTCGGAGAGCGTGTCGATCACCGCGTTGCCGAAATCCTCGCGCATGCGGTCGTCCCAGGCGGCGCCCGGAGCGAGCTTGTAGGGCGCGTACTGCACGAAGCAGGACATCACATGCTTGCCCGGCGGGGCCATGGAGGGATCGGTGAGCGTGGGGATGACCACGTCGATATACGGACGGCGCGAAAAGCGGCCGTATTTCGCGTCGTCGTAGGCGCGCTCCATGTATTCCATGGTGGGAGAAATGGAAATGGCGCCGCGAAGGTGCGGGCCGGGGCCGGGCTTGGAGCGGAGCTCGGGCAGGCCGTCGAGCGCGAGATTCACTTTGCCGGAAGAGCCGCGGTATTTGTAGCGTTTCACCTCGCCGAGGAAATCCTCGGGCAGAGCGCCCTTGTCCATCCATTTGAGGAAGGTCAGATTCGGATCACAGCTCGAAGCAACTGCTTTGGCGTGGAGCTCTTCTCCGTTCTCAAGCGCGACGCCCGAAGCGCGGCCATCGCGCGTGAGGATTTTCGCGACGGGCGCTTTCATGCGGATTTCGGCGCCGAGTTCTTTGGCCGCGGCGCCGATAGCGTTGGAAATCGCGCCGGTGCCGCCGCGAGGCAGGCCCCAGGCGCGGAAGGTGCCGTCGATTTCTCCCATGTAGTGATGCAGCAGGACGTACGCGGTGCCGGGCGAACGTATGCCCAGGAACGTGCCGATGATGCCGCTGGCAGACATGGTGGCCTTGAGCACGTCGGTTTCGAACCAGGTATCGAGAAAATCGGCGGCGCTCATGGTCATGAGCTGGACGAGGTAGTAGCGTTCCTGGCGGGTGAGCGACTGGAAGCGGCGGCCGAGGAAGAGGAATTTCGAGAGTTCGCGGGGGTCGAGCGAGGTGGGATCAGGCGGGACCATGCCGAGAATGGGCTTAACGAATTTGCAGAGCTGGTGCATGCATTTGCCGAATTCCTCGTAGGCTTCGGCGTCGAGGCGGGAGTGGCGGGCGACTTCGCGCATCAGTTTCCAGTGGTCGTCCATGCGCCACAGGTAGTCGCCGGAGAACATGGGGGTGAACGTGCCGTCGAGCGGAAGGATTTCGAGGCCGTGGCGGGGCAGGTCGAGGTCGCGAATGATTTCGGGACGGAGCAGCGATACAACGTAGGAGCAGACGGAGAATTTGTAGCCAGGGATGATCTCTTCCGTCACGGCGGCGCCGCCGAGCACATGGCGGCGTTCGAGCACGACAACTTTTTTGCCCGCTTTGGCGAGATAGGCGGCGGCGACGAGGCCGTTGTGGCCTCCGCCGATGACGATGACATCGTACTGTCCGTTCGCGGAGCTCATGGGCGACCGGGGATTGTACAGTGGCTCGTGGTGTGTGGCGAGCGGGGAGCGGCTCCCGTCATCTTTGCTCCGATTCCAGATTTTCAATCACCCAGATGTCGCCTCCCTCCGGGCGGAATCGATCGAACAGCACCCATTTGCCGTCCGGCGACCACACCGGATAGTCGATGCGGCTGACGCCGTCGGCGAACTCGTACACCTTGGCGGGTTTACCCGCGGTGGCGGGAGATACCCACATCACCTTGTGGCCTACCACGTCCATGATCAAAGAAAAGTTGGGCGAGAACGACATATGGGAGCCGCCCGCGATTTCCGGATTCAGCGGGACGGGATCGCCGCCATCGAGCGGGGCCTCGTAGGTCTGGGGTTTTCCTCCGCACGGACAGCGGAAGAACACCCCCTTGCCGTCGCGCGACCAGCGCAGAAAGTGGCCGCCCACCCCAAGCTTGCTCAACTGGCGCTGGCCGCTGCCGTCGGCGTTCATCACCCAAACTTCCAGGCGCCCGCTGCGGTCGGATTGAAAGGCGATGTGCGCGCCATCCTGCGAAAAAAACGGATTGATGTCGAGCCCGGCATCGGTGGTCAATTGCCGCGGCGGGCCGCCGGCCGCGTCCACCACCCACACATCGGCATTGCCCGAGCGCGACGAGAAAAAGCCCAGTTGCCTCCCGTCGGGCGACCACTGCGGCTGGAAGTCGCCGCCGGGGCCCGTGGTGATCTGGCGCGTGGCCTTATCAGCGAGCGAATATACGTAGAGATTCATTTCCCCGGAACGGTCGGAATTGAAGGCGATTTGGGTGCCGTCGGGAGACCAGGCGCCGCGGCTATCCTCGCGAGTCGTGCCCACGACTTCCTCCGGTTCTCCCGTGGGCAGGCCCGTCTCCGGAGAGACGGGCAGGCGCCAGATGTCTGCGTTCTGCCGCAAGATCGCCAACGCCATACGATGGCCGTCCGGCGCAAGGGCGAGCTGGACGTCCTGGCCGGATCCGACGGTCACCTGCTGTGGCGCCGCGGTCTGCCGGCCGTCTTCGGAGACCGCAATCCGCCAGATATTCAGCCCGCCGCCGCGATCGGACGAAAGGTAAATGAACTTTCCCGATCGCGACCAGACCGGATTCAGATCATGGTAGCGCCCATCGGTCAGCGCGGTGACGGCGTGCGTGGCAATGTCGGCGACCTTGATGCTGAATTTCGTGCGCTCGACATCTTGAAACACGATGTGCTTTCCATCCGGAGACCAGTTCGGTTCCAGGTGGTCCACGGCTTCCGAACTTTCCGAAGTAATTTGCTGCGGGTTGTGTCCCTGCGAATCCACCACCCAGATGCGCGCCGGCCCGGCCCATGTGGCATACACGGCCACCGATTTTCCGTCGGGAGAGACCGCCGGGTTGATGGCATTCTCCAGCCACTTTTCCGCCTTGCCCGAGGCGAGATCGAGCCTCCAGATGTCGCCTCCGTCGTAGCGGCCGAACACATCGCCCGGTTCGAGCTTGCCCTGCGGCATCCTGGAGCGAACGAAGAGGATTGCCGAGCCGTCGGGCGTCCACCGCGGCTGGATGTCGTCCGCGTCTCCAAACGTCACCTGCTTCGGCTCGCCGCCGGGAGGCTGCACGAATACCTTCTTGAACCCATTCACCGGACTGCAATACGCGATCTGCTTGCCGTCCGGAGACCACGCTGGAAATTCGTGCAGACTCTCTGTCGTGGTCAATTGAGTGAGCTTGGGCGGCGCCATGGGAGGAACGGACTGGCCCCCGAACCGCGACCGCAGCAGGTAGGCGCCTGCGGCGAAAACCAGCAAGGCCAGTGCGGCCCAAACAAGCGAGCCGCGCCGGCGCGACCCAGCCTCGTGCACGGCCGTTTGTGAGGAACTGACGAGACCCATCTCGCGGCGCAGGCGTTCCAGGTCTGCCCGCAGCTCTGCCGCGGATTGGCAGCGCAGCTCGCGCTTCTTCTCCAGCGATTTGCTGATGATCTCGCCGAGCTTTCGGGCTGGGCCAGCGTCGAGTTGCGGCGCCGGCGGCGACTGGCTGAGGATGGCGTTGAAAACTGCTCCGGACGTTGCGCCACGGAAGGGCTGCGTCCCGGTAGCCATTTCGTAGAGAACCACGCCGAAGGAAAACAGGTCGGAGCGCGGGTCGAGTTCCTCGCCGAGCACCTGTTCGGGAGACATGTAAGCAACCGTTCCGACGGCTGCTCCCGGGCTGGTGAGCTGGGTGCCGGCGGTAAGGTCGGAACCGGATTCGCCGGGCGCGGCGCCTCCTCCTTGCGTGCGCCGGGCCACGGCCAGGCCGAAATCGAGGATCTTTGCGCGTCCTTTGGCGGTGACGAAGATGTTGCCCGGCTTGATATCGCGGTGAATGATTCCCGCGGAATGCGCGGCATCGAGCGCGTCGGCAAGCGGGATGGCGATTCCCAGCAGCCGCTCCGTCGGGAGAGGCTTCTGCGCGATCACTTCCGAGAGAGGGCGGCCCTCGAGCCACTCCATGGCGATAAAGTGTCTGCCATCCTGCTCGCCAATCTCGTAAATGGTGCAGATATTGGGATGATTCAGAGAGGAAGCCAGGCGGGCCTCGCGGCGAAAGCGTTCCAGCGAGGCGGGGTTTTTTGCCAGCGCATCGGGAAGAAACTTGAGGGCGGCGAAACGGCCGAGATTGGTGTCCTGGGCCTTGTAAACCACACCCATACCGCCGGAGCCGAGCTCTTCGAGGATTTGGTAATGTCCGACCCTTGTCCCGATCATCCTTGAGGCACCGGAATCGCGTGGATGTTAAGCCGTCCGCACAGGCATTCTAAACCCCATCGAGTGAGGATAGGCCATCGCCAGGTGGTGGTTGAGGCTAACTTCTGAACCATGGCCATGACCATCGCGTCTCAACTTGCGACTCTTTCCCATTTCGGGACGATTCCATTGCATCGCCCCGCCCATTTTTCACTGTTGTTAGCACATCGAGATGTCCGGTTTTATGAGCACATGATCTGTCCGCTTTCCTCCCTCGTTTCCTGAGCCGTCAGGGAGGGTGGCGGTGCGACGCTTTCCTCACCCGGATCGGCCCCGAATTCTGCCACTCGATGCGGTCCGTAGTACACGCTCACTCGTCCGTCCAGATGCTCACACACCAGCACTCGGCA
>JASHRU010000058.1 GCA_030037225.1 Candidatus Acidiferrales bacterium
CCTGCCGTTTATCTGCTGATCGCCCGCGTGCCGTATCGCTACAACCGCCTGATGGCCTTCCTCCACCCCGACCAGGACCCGCAGGGCGCCGGCTTCCAGTTGCTCCAATCGCTGATTGCCGTCGGTTCCGGCGGATTTTTCGGCGTAGGATTGATGGCCAGCCGCCAAAAACTCTTCTATCTGCCCGAGGCGCACACCGACTTTATTTTCGCCGTGCTCTGCGAGGAGTTGGGGTTTCTCGGAGCCGCCACCGTGGTCGCACTCTTCGCCATCTACGGCTGGCGCGGCCTCCGCGCCGCGCTCGCTGCTCCCGACGATTTCGGCCGGATGCTGGCCATGGGCGTCACGTTTCTGGTGGTCGGCCAGGCCCTGTTTAATCTCAGCGTGGTCGTGGGACTGCTCCCGACCAAAGGGATTCCCCTGCCGTTCATCAGTTATGGCGGCTCGAGCCTGGTGGTAATGCTGCTGGCCACGGGAATTCTCTTGAACATCAGCCAGTACGCGGAGTGACGTGAAACTGGCGATTGCAGGCGGAGGAACGGGAGGCCACGTGTTCCCGGCCGTGGCCGTGGCGCGCGAATGGCTCGCCCGGGGACCGGAGCGCGAAGTGTTGTTGATAGGAACCGAACGCGGCTTGGAATCGCGGCTCGTGCCGCAAGCCGGACTTCCGTTTGCCACCATTCCGGTGGCCGGCCTCAAAGGCATCGGCGGCATTCGCCTGCTCCGCAATCTCGCTCTGCTCGCCCCGGCGATTTCCAGATCGAGCGGCCTCGTGGAGCAGAATCGCTTCGTCGCCGCGCTGGGCGTGGGCGGCTACGCCTCCGGGCCGTTCCTGCTCGCGGCGGCTATGGCCGGCGTTCCCGCCGTCATTTTCGAGCCCAATGCCGAGCCGGGATTCACAAATCGCGTCCTCGCGCGGCTCGTACGCCGGGTGGCCACGGCCTACGAGGCCACCGCGGCCCGCCTGGGCAGCCGCGCGGCCGTCACGGGCATCCCCGTCCGCCCCGCCTTCTTCGAAATCCCTCCCCGCGAGCACGTGCCCCCCTTCCGCGTGCTGATTACCGGCGGCAGCCAGGGCTCCCTAGTCGTCAACCGCACCGTCATCGATGCCCTCGACCTGCTCCTGCCGCGAAAAAGTCAGCTTTTCCTCATTCACCAGAGCGGCGAACGCGACTATAATGCTGTTCGCGTGGCGTATGCGCGACGGGAGCTCAACGCGGAGGTCGTGCCCTTCATTTCGAACATGGCGGAGGAGTTCGCCCGGGCGGACCTGATCGTCTGCAGGGCGGGAGCGATCACGGCGGCGGAAGTCGCCGCCGCGGGACGCGCCGCCATCTTCATCCCCTTCGGCGCCGCTACCGATAGCCACCAGTTGCGCAACGCGCAGGCGCTCGAATCCGCCGGCGCCGCGCGCGTGATTCCCGAACCCCAGCTCAGCCCCAAGCGGTTAGTCGACGAAATCACTTCGCTCCTCGCCCAGCCCGAGCGAATGCAGACGATGGAGCTGCGCGCGCGTTCGCTCGCCCGGCCGCGCGCCGCCGCAGATATCGTCAACCTGATTGAAGAGGTGGCGCGGCGATGATGGTTTCGTTCCACAATTTTCAGCGCATCCATTTCGTGGGGATCGGCGGCATCGGCATGAGCGGAATCGCTGAGGTGCTCCTCACGCTGGGCTATTCCGTTTCCGGTTCGGATTTGAAAGCCACGCCGATTACCGAGCGTCTCGAGCGCCTCGGCGCCACCGTTCACTACGGTCATAGCGCCTCCAATGTCGGTTCCGCGCACGTCCTCGTGGTTTCCTCCGCCGTGCATCCGGAAAATCCCGAAGTTCGCGAAGCTATGCGCCGCAAAATTCCCGTCATCCCCCGCGCCGAAATGCTCGCCGAATTGATGCGGTTGAAAAAAGGCATCGCCGTGGCCGGAGCGCATGGCAAGACCACCACGACGTCCATGACCGCTTCCATCCTCGGCGCTGCGGGACTCGATCCCACTTTCGTCGTCGGCGGCCGCGTCAACTCCGTCGGCGCCACTGCGCGCCTGGGCAACGGCGAGTACATGGTGGTCGAGGCGGACGAAAGCGACCGCACCTTCTTGCTGCTCGCTCCCGTCGTTGCCGTGGTCACCACCATCGACCGCGAGCATCTTGACCAGTACGCCTCTCTCGAAGACATTCAGAGCGCCTTCCTGCAATTCGTGAATCGCGTCCCGTTCTACGGCGCCGCGATCCTTTGCCTCGACGAGCCCAATGTGCAGGACATTCTCCCCCGCGTGCGCCGCCCGGTGATCACCTACGGGACCACCAATCAGGCCGATTTGCAGATTACGGAGGTGGCCCTCCGCGGCCCGCAGAGCGACTTCCGGCTCCGCTACCGGGGCGAAGACCTCGGCATGTTTCACCTCAACGCCCCGCCGGGGATTCACAACGTCCGCAACGCCGCCGCGGCCTCGGCCGTGGGCCTCTACCTCAACGTCCCCGCCGAGCTGATTCGCGACGGCCTCGAAAAGTTTGAGGGCGTGGGCCGCCGGTTTGAAGTGAAGGGCGTGTTCAACGGCGTCTCCCTGATCGACGATTACGGCCATCACCCCGCCGAAATCCGCGCCACGCTCGAAGCCGCCCGCGGCTGCAACTACGGCCGTTTGCTCGTGCTCTTTCAACCCCACCGCTACACGCGCACCCAGCATCTCTGGGACGAATTCTGCCGCGCCTTCAACCAGGCGGACGTGCTCGTGCTCACCGACATTTATCCGGCCAGCGAGCCGCCCATTGAAGGCATTACCGGCGAAGCCCTTAGCGCGGCCGTCAGCGCGGCAGGCCATCGCGGCGTCCGTTTCCGCGCCTCCATGCGCGATGCGCTCGATGAGTTGATGCGCGAGGCGAAATCCGGCGACGCGGTTCTGACGATCGGCGCCGGCAGCGTCGGACGCGCCGCGGAGGAACTCGTAACCCGGCTCTCCGGCGGGAAATCGGCGGTGACTCATGCGCATTGAGTCGCCCCGCACCCTCGCCGCCCTCGGTGAACTCGGCGTCGAGCATCGTCCGGGCACATCGCTCGCCGAGCTGACCTCGCTCGGCATCGGCGGCACCACCGACCTGCTGCGCATCCGCCAGCACCAGCACCTGCCCGCGCTTATCCGGCTGCTCCGCGGGGAGGGAATCGAGCACCGCTTTCTCGGCGGAGGCACAAACGTTCTCATCGCCGATGGCGAGCTTCCCTGGGTCGTCTTGCAGCTCATCGGCCCGCAGCCCGACGTGGTCGTTGGCGGCAATTCCGTGTGGGTGGACGCCGCTGCCGATCTCGGCCGCACCGTCACCACCTGTGCGCGCCACAATCTCGGCGGCATGGAGGGGCTCATCGGCGTCCCCGGAAGCGTCGGCGGCGCTCTGCGCATGAATGCCGGCGCCTATGGAACCGAAATCGGCCGCTTCGTCCGCGAAGTCGAGGTCTATCGCGCAGCGGCCGGCGAAAACGAGACCGTGCGAGACTCCGCCCTCTCGTTCGAGTACCGGCACACTTCCTTTGCGCCCAGCGACGTGATGCTGCGCGCCCGCCTCGATCTGCCTTCCAAGCCCTACGAGGAAATTCTGGCCGGCATCCGCGTGTGCAACGAGAAGCGCCGCGCCAGCCAGCCGCTCAATCAGAAGAGCGCGGGCTGTATTTTCAAGAATCCTCCCGGCGGCTCGGCCGGCCGCATGATCGACGGCCTGGGCCTCAAAGGCTTCCGCGTCGGCGACGCCATGGTCAGCGACCGCCACGCCAATTTCTTCGTCAATGCCGGCCGCGCGTCGTGCTCCGACATGCTCGGCCTGATTGCCGAAGTGCGCGCGCGCGTCCGTGCCGCTCACGGCTGCGAGCTGGAAGAGGAGGTTATCGTCTGGAACGCGTGAAAAAAGTCGAGGGGGAAGGCTTCCCGCCGGAAGTTGTGGCGGACGATGAGCCGCGCTATCTTCGCCGGCAGAAGCCAGTTGAGGTGCGCAAGAAGGGATTGCTGCGCCGTCTCCGCGAAGACGTGCTCCCCTGGGTCCGTCTGGCCGTGCTGGCCGGCGGCTCGCTCGCTGTCGCCGTTCTGGCGGCGCGCTTCCTGCTCTTTTCCCCTTCGCTCCGTCTCACCCAGCCCGGGCAGATTGAGGTCGCCGGAAATCAGTACGTCTCGCGCGACAGCGTGGTCGCCCTGTTTGCTCCCGACCGCAACCATAGCCTGCTGCGCATTCCTCTCGAAGAGCGCCGCGCCCAGATCGAAGCCATCTCCTGGGTGGCCTCGGCGCGCGTCCAGCGCGTTCTTCCGGCCGCCATTCGCGTGGAAATCGCGGAGCGCGTGCCGGTGGCTTTTCTGCGCATGGGCAGCGAATTGGCGTTGATGGATGTGCAGGGCGTGATTCTCGACCGGCCCCTGCAGGGCGATTTCCGGCTTCCCGTGGTCAGCGGCATCGGCGAAGAGATGCCCCAGTCCGAGCGCGCCTCGCGCATGCTTCTGTTCCAGCAGTTCGAGCGCGAGATCGAGATGGTCCGCGGCGGCGCAGGCGAAATGCTCAGCGAAGTGGACCTCGCCTCCGCGGACGACGTGCAGGCTCTGATGGTCCCGCCCGCGGGGGACGCTGGTGCTGCGTCCACGGGCGCCCAGGCCGTGCTCGTCCATTTCGGAGCCAGCGAATTCGGCCCGCGGTTCAAGACCGTGCTCGACAATTACGCTCAGTGGGCGGCTGCGGGGCGGATCAGTTCGATCGACCTGCGTTTTAAGAAGCAGGTGGTCGTGAATCACGCGCCTTAGGGGTTTTTCTGGCTCTGGTTTTTTGTAGGGGCACGCCATGGCGTGCCCCAGTTGGCTCGACGTCAGACTACTAACGGGAGCTTCTGTCTTGGCAAAGAAGGCCAACATCGTGGTTGGCGTGGACATCGGCAGCACAAAGGTCTGCGTCCTCATTGCCGGCATCCGTCAGCCCGACGACCGCGCCGCCGCGAAATCCCTCACGAATGGCGGCCAGCCCGCGCTCGAATGTCTCGGCGTCGGAGTGTCCGACTCCAAAGGTCTGCGCAAAGGCCTCATCGTAAACCTCGAAGCTGCCAAGATCGCCGTAGAGCGCGCGCTCGAACAGGCGGAAGACATTGCCGGAGTCGCCGTCGAGTCGGCGCTGGTGGGAGTTGCCGGGCCGCACATCCGCGGCGTCAATAGCCGCGGCGGCATCACCCTCGGGCAGCGCCCGCGCGACGTCCAGAAGGACGACATGCAGCGAGCCATCGAAAGCGCCCGCGGCGTCACGCTTCCGGAAGACCGCGTCGTCCTCCACGTCTTTCCGCAGGAGTTCTTCCTCGATGGCCAAGACAACATTCGCCAGCCGGTCGGCCTGCTCGGACAGAAGCTCGAGGCCAACGTGCACATCGTCACCGCCTCCGCCACCGCGGAGCAAAATTTGGTGAGCGCGCTCAATCTGGCGGGCATCAAGGTCTCCGGAACCGTCCTCGAACCCTTCGCCGCTGCCGAAGCGTGCCTGACTCCCCAAGAGCGCGAGCAGGGTTGTTGCCTGCTCGATATCGGCGCCGCCACCACGGAAATGATCGCCATCACCGACGGCGTGGTTCGGCTCACCGGCGCTGTGCCCGTCGGCGGCGACCACTTCA
Source organism: Candidatus Acidiferrales bacterium (assembly GCA_030037225.1). Classification (GTDB taxonomy): domain Bacteria; phylum Acidobacteriota; class Terriglobia; order Acidiferrales; family UBA7541; genus JOPF136. The sequence goes on from JASHRU010000058.1 coordinate 5,616, forward strand.
CCAACGATCTCGCCGTCGGTCTCCGTACGCCCGTTCCGGAGGCGGAGGCGCTCAAACGCGAGCACGCCTGCGCTTGCCGTTCGTTGCTTCGCGGCGATTCGCCGATCGAGATCTCCAGCGTCGGCGGCCGGCCGCCACGCACGATTTTCTCGCGCATGCTGCTCGATATCGTAGGGCCGCGCGCCACCGAATTGCTCGAGCTCATCCATGCCGAGCTCGAGCACGGCGGGCTCGACACCCGTTTGGGCGCAGGCGTCGTGCTTACGGGCGGCGGCGCGCGCCTGCGCGGCTTGACGGAGCTCGTCGAGCGGCTCTTCGGCGTCCCCGTCCGTATCGGACGGCCCGCCGGTCTGGCCCGTGTTCCCGAGGAGTTTGCGCATCCCGAGTTCACTGTGGCTGCGGGCCTGGCGCTCTACGGCCATCGCTCTCAGTCGGGCACGGCAAAGCAGCCGGCAGGTTGGCGGCAGAAGTTGAAGGCGGCCTGGTCTGGCTCGTAGGGCACGGCGGGATTTGTTGGGGCACGGCGTGCCGTGCCCCAGTTGAGGCGACGGCAGGAGTTGGCCCGTAGGGACGCCGCTTGCTGCGCCCCAATCGAGGTGAGGTTCGGGAATTTGCAGCTCTAGCAAGGGGTGATTGCGTGGCCGGAACCGGAAAGCAATCCAACGACGGAGGCAACATGGCGCAAAAGGAAGCGGGCGTGAAGTACTCGTTCAGCGAAGACCAGTCCCTTTCCGCGAAGATCAAAGTGATCGGCGTGGGCGGCGGCGGGTCCAACGCCGTGAACCGCATGATCCGCGCGAAAGTCGAAGGCGTCGAATTCATCGCCGCCAATACGGACCAGCAGGCGCTCCAGCTTTCCGCCGCGCCCGTCAAGCTCCAGATGGGCGCCAAGCTCACCAAGGGGCTCGGCGCCGGCGCCAATCCCGACATCGGCCGCAAAGCCGCCCTCGAAGACACCGAGAAAATCATCGAGGTGCTCGAAGGTTCCGACATGGTTTTCATCACCGCCGGGCTCGGTGGAGGCACGGGTTCGGGCGCCGCGCCCGTGGTGGCTTCGCTCGCCAGCGAGCTCGGCGCTCTGGCCGTGGCCGTAGTCACGAAACCGTTTTCATTTGAAGGCAAGCGCCGCATGGTTCAGGCCGAGCAGGCTCTCGCCGAACTGGTGGCCTGCGTGGACACCGTGATCGTGATTCCCAACGAGCGCCTGATCAGCACCATCGAAAAGGGCACCAGCTTTTTCGAAGCCTTCCGCATCGCCGACGATGTGTTGCGCCAGGCGGTTCAGGGCATCAGCGACATCATCACCATTCCCGGCATCATCAACCGCGACTTTGCCGACGTGAAAACCATCCTCAAGGGCATGGGCTACGCCGTCATGGGCACCTCCGTGGCCAGCGGGCCCGACCGCGCCACTCAAGCCGCCAACAACGCCATCCACAGCCCGCTGCTCGAGGACAATTGCATCCAGGGCGCCCACGGGATCCTCATCAATATCAGCGGGTCGAGCGGCATGTCGCTCCACGAAGTCAACGAAGCCTCGCTCGTCATCCAAAAAGCCGCGCACGAAAACGCCAACATCATTTTCGGCGCCGTGCAGGACGAATCGCTCAAGGATTCCGTCAAAATTACCGTCATCGCCGCGGGCTTCAAGGAAGCGCCTGCGCGCCGCCTATCGCAGCAGAAGCCCGCGTATCTGCCCAAGGAGTGGAAGGCGCAGCACGCTGTGGCCGCCGCTGGCGGTGGCGGGGGAGTGGTGGCCGCTCCGAGTGGCGGCGGGCGCGGTGTGGACAGTATCGTGGCCCAGGTGGCCCGCAACGTCTCCAGCGTCACCAGCGAAATCCCCGCTGACGACCTGGACGTCCCGACCTTCCTGCGCCGCGGCCAAAAGCCCTAGCGCGGTACAGCCGATTTCTACGCGTTCCTGGGTTTGATCACCGCGGCAAAGGCTAACCCGCTCACGCCCCAGGTGAGCGCCATCTCGCAAAGATGTTCCAACGTGTAGTTTCCCGGGAACCCGTACCAGTTCCAGTACGGCAGATCAATCAGCAAGGAGCCGAATACGGCCGCGAGGCCCACAAACAGCGCCCGCTGGAGATAGCTGGTCAAAGCGGGCGCCGACATTGCCAGCATCACGGAAATCACGAACGAAGCGATCAGCTGGAAGAGAAACTGGTTCACGAGCAGCTTCGGAAAGCTGAATTCCTTTCCGCCGGGCTGAAAGATGACGAGACCCGTCGGGCCCTGCCGGAACTTTTCCTGATATCTCTTCTGTTCTGCGGGATCGTTTTGCTTCGTCATGTCGATGCCG
>JASHRU010000059.1 GCA_030037225.1 Candidatus Acidiferrales bacterium
TGGCAGAGCTCTACCGCATGTGCGAAATCGCGCGGAGGCTGCTCGATGGCCCGCACCGCGTGGGCCGCGTGATTGCGCGGCCGTTTACGGGCCCGGCGGGGAATTTCCGGCGCACGGAGCGGCGACACGACTATGCCGTCGAACCGCCGCGTCCCATGCTGCTGGATTTGCTGGCGGAACGAGGCGTGCCCGTCGCGGCCATCGGGAAGATCCGCGACATCTATAACGGACGCGGAATCGGCGCGAGCACGGCGACCAAGAGCAACGCGGATGGGATGGAGAGACTCACTGCGGCGCTGGCCGAACATCCGCGGGGCCTGATCTTCGCGAACTTGGTGGATTTCGACATGCTCTACGGGCACCGCAAAGACGTGGAAGGCTTCGCCCGCGCTCTCGAGGAATTCGATGCGGCGCTGGCCGGGCTACTCGGCCGGCTCGGCGCGAGCGACCTGCTTCTGGTCACCGCGGATCACGGGTGCGATCCCTGCCCCTGCTCGCCTTCGACGGATCATTCGCGCGAATATGTTCCCGTGCTGGTCTATGTTCCCGCGCATCCCCACGGCCGCGACCTCGGAACGCGCGAGACTCTGGCCGACCTCGGCCAGACCGTCGCGGCTATCTTTGAGGCAGCCCTCCCGCACGGCACTAGCTTTCTCTCTTCCCTCGAAGAAAACGGAGACGGCTAGGCTGGTTGAAAAGCACCACTCGCACCTGAAAACCACCATTTTCCGTGCTCAATTGCCCCTTGCGATTCGTCGAAAGTACTGAAAATAGGGCAGTTTCAGAGGCGCCGCGTTTGGCAGGGGATTTGCCTCTCTGCTCAGTGGATTTTGAAAGAGGTTCTCGGAAGCAGGAAGGGGAATGACCATGAAATACGTGACGCTAGTCGCAGTTCTTGGCTTGAGCTTGATGTTCGTGCCCTCCGCACACGCCCAGGTTGCGGTCGGCGTCGCAGTTCCTCCGGTGGTGGTTGCCGGACCTCCGGTTTGCGCTTATGGCTATTACCCGTTCTATCCGTTCGCGTGCGCGCCGTACGGATACTATGGTCCTGACTGGTTTGTCGGCGGAGTGTTCATCGGCGCGGGTCCCTGGTACCACGGCTTCTATGGTCGTCCGGGCTTCGTTGGCCGGCCTGGGTTCGTAGGCCGTCCTGGAGTAGGGTTCGGCGGGCGCGCGGGCTTTGCGGGCCGGTCGGGCGTAGCAGGCGGCAGCGTGATGAATCGCGGAGCGGTTGCTAACGGCTTCCGTGGCGGCGCGATGGCGCGCGGCTCGACAGGCGGATTCCGCGGAGGCAGCGTGGCGCGTGGCGGCGGCTTCCATGGTGGCGGCGGACGCAGGTAACCGCCGTCGCTGATCGAGGTGCTCAACTGGCCGGCGGCTCATGCAGCCGGCCAGTTTTTTTTGCGGCCGAGGATGGAGAAGGATACGTGGAGACGGGAATGAGGCTCGGGTTCGAGAGGCTGCGGAGCGACGCTACGCTCGATAGTTTCCGTCCTTGCTGTACAATGAGCCCGGGCCGGCTTTTGAGTTTCGGAGGAGTGAGCCGGGGCCGTGCCGCGGCAGCGCCCATCAGGTCAAACCACCTGTTGTGGAACCACGGCGTGAATTCCCGAGTGGCCCCTCTCTCCTCCTAGAAAGAAGAAAAGAGGATTTATGCGAATGCTTCGCGCCGGTTATGCGGTTCTTTCGATTTTGCTGGTTGGCGCCGTAGCGAGCGGAGCCAAGGCGGCTCCGCTCGCGCAGGATCCCAATGCACAGGATCCGAACGCCCAGTACCAGGAGCCCCCGCCGCCTCCGCCGGATGAGCAGCAGTATCCGGACCAGGCGCCCCCGGCCTTTCAGAACTTCTCACCCGACGAGCTGGACAATCTTCTGGCGCCGATTGCGCTCTATCCTGATCCGCTGCTGGCGGAGGTGCTCGTCGCGGCGACGTTCCCGGACCAAGTGGATGAAGCGGCGCGCTACCTGCGCGCCGGGGCCGACCCCAACACGATTGACGACCAGCCGTGGGACGTGAGCGTGAAGTCGGTGGCGCACTATCCCACTGTTCTTTACATGATGGACAACCGGCTCGACTGGACCACCTCGGTCGGCCAAGCTTATGTGAATCAATCCACTGATGTGCAGGCTTCCATTCAGCGGCTGCGGACGATGGCGCACAACTCCGGCACGCTGGCTTCCGGGCCCCAGATGGAGGTCGTGCCAGACGGCCCGTACTGGGACATCTACCCGGCGAATCCGCAGTTCATCTACGTGCCGGTGTACAACCCCGCGTTTGTGTTCTATGGCCGCCCGGGCTGGAGCGGGCCGTTTATTACTTATGGCGTCGGATTCCCGATCGGCTGCTGGTTGAATCTGGGGTTCGGATGGGGCGGACCTGGAATCTACTACTTCGGCTGGGGCGCGGTGGGCGTGCTGCCGCCATGGGCGATACGGGCGCGGCCGTTTGTGCGCATCACGAATGTGTATGTGAACGATCGATTCCGGACCGTGGCGATAAATCGCGACGTGATCCACCGGCCGGTGGTTTACTCCAACCTCCGCGTGTACAACTCCGTGCACAGTGGGGTGAACCTGGGCAGTCACGCAGGCAACTTTGCGGCGGGCGGCGTGCGCCCAGGCGGCGCAGCCACCAATCAGATCGTCCAGCGGAACATCAATATGAACGACGCGCGCATTCAAGACTTCCGCGGGCGCGAAGGCAGCGGCCCGCAGATGACCATGACGGGGCAGGGAAGACCAGCGCTGGAGGAAACGGCTCGCCCCGCCGCAACGCAGTCTCAGCCGGCCGCGCGGCCGAGCGGATCCTCGGCGTACAACGTGGAGCGCGGCACGTTTTCTCCCGCGCAGACGAGCGCGCGCGGGCAGTCCAGCGTGCAACAAATGAGCCGGCCGGCGCCGGCGCCGCGATCATCCCCGCCACCCTCGCATTCTTCGGGCGGAAGGGGGCGGCCATGAGAATCAAATTCACCGGCAACGCAATGCCAGGCGTGCTGGCAATCGTTCTGCTGGCCGGACTGCTGACGCCAGTATTGCTGGCCGCGCAACAAGCGGCGGCTCCCGCGGCGGCAGCTAAGAAAACCACGGCTGCGCCGCAGAAGTCCGAGGCACCCAAGCCGGCCGCTAAGGGAAAGCTGTTTGCCAGCCCCGAAGATGCCCGCGACGCGCTGGTGGCCGCGGCCACGGCAAAGGACGAAGCGGCTCTCGCCGTGGTCTTCGGCCCGGATAACGGGAAGATGAAGTCGGGCGATCCGGTACAGGACAAACACCACGCGGAGCGGTTCGCGCTGCACGTGCAGGAGGGATGCACGCTGAACAAAGTCTCCGACGACAAATACACGCTAGTGATCGGACTGCGCCAGTTTCCGTTTCCGGTGCCGATCGTGAAGGACGGCGACAAATGGCGGTTCGACACGGCCGCCGGCTTGCAGGAAATCCTGAATCGCAGGATCGGCGCAAATGAACTCTCCGCCATTATGACTGCGCGGGCGTATGCCATCGCGCAATGGGAGTATTTCAATCAGGGCGGACTGCACAGCGAGGAAGGGCTCGCCGAATACGCCCAGAAATTTGTCAGCACACCGGGCATGCACGACGGGCTGTACTGGGAAACGGCGCCGGGTGAAGACCCCAGCCCGCTCGGCCCGCTGGTGGCCGCGGCGCGCGCGGAGGGCTATGGCCCGGGCAGCGCGAGCCAGCAGGCCACGGTGAAGCCGGCCTCGACGGGCGCGAAGGGGGCCGCAGCGACGGGCGAGGCGGCCCGGTCGCATGCCCCCTATCACGGCTACTACTTCAAAATCCTGACGAGGCAGGGCCCCAGCGCGCCGGGCGGGGCGTTCAGCTATCTCATCAACGGCCACATGATCGCTGGGTTTGCGCTGGCGGCGTATCCGGCGGAATGGGGCAATGGCGGGGTAATGACCTTCATCATCAACACGCAGGGCCGCGTGTATGAGAGAAATTTGGGTGCGAAGACGGCAGAGATCGCCTCGGCCATGAAGGAATACAACCCCGACCCGGGCTGGAAGCTGGTTCCGAAGGAATAATCAGGCGTAGCAGCGGCGCAGCCCCTCGTGGCGGCGCGCCTTGTCCACGCGCGACGAGGAGCCGCTGCGCCACTGGGGCCGCGCCTCTGAAATCTACTCCGCCCTTAACGCCTCGGTGGGATCCAGTCTTGCTGCCCGGGCCGCAGGCAGATAGCTTGCTGCGGCGGTTACAGCCATCAAAAATGCCGTCACGGACGCGAGAGTGAGAGGGTCGAGGGGCGAAATCCCGAACAGCATTCCGCTGGTGAGCTGGCGCGCGCACCATGCGCCGAGAATTCCGAGCGCGCCTCCCAGCAGGGCCATATTCAGGCCTTCGCGCACGACGAGCCGCAAAATCTCGGCAGGAGTTGCGCCCAGCGCCAGACGCACCGCCAGTTCGCGGGCGCGCTGCGCGACGAGATAGGACACCACGCCGTAAATTCCCACCACCGCGAGCGCCAGTCCCATGCCGGCAAATAACGCCAGCAGAAACGAGGTGAGCCGCTGGCTGCTCGTTTGATCCGAGATCAATTCCTCGATGGTCTGCACTTCCGCAAAAGGCATTCCGGAATCGAGCTCATGAAGCCGGCGGCGAATCTCCGGGACGACCGAGTGCGGTTCGACCGACGTGCGAATGACGACGTCCTTGAAGCCGTAATTGACGATCGGGTGTTGCGAATAAAGCACGGCGATGAGCGGGTCGGGAGGCGCGGCGAGGCCGTCGGTCCGAATATCACCGATAACTCCGATAATCTCGACGTCTGAGGAGTCCCAGATGGTGCTGCCGGGCGACACATTCACCACTCCCGGCGGCGGGCCGATGTGAATCTGGGCGCCGATGGGGTTGCGATCTGAGAAGTAGCGGCGGCTGAACTCGTTGGTGATGAGAGCCACGGGAGCGCTCGCAGCCGTATCGGACTCTGCGAAATCTCTGCCGCGAAGAAGCGGGATTCCCAGTGTTCGCAGCAGATGCGCGTCTGCCACGCCGAAACGGGTATACGGGACGTCCTCGATGCGCTGCGCGGGACGGCCGGGAATTACGAGCGGCTGCGTCCAGCGTTCGCGCGGAGGGTAAATCGTGGTGACGGAGGCGTCCGCAACTCCGGGAACGCTGCGAACTTGGTCGCCGAACGTGTCACAAAACCGGGTGATGGCGCCCGCATCCGGATAACGCACAGGCGGAACGTAGAAATGGCCTTTGAGCAGGTGGTCCTGGCGGATTCCGAGTTCCTGTGCCTGGAGCCGGAACATGCTTTGCAGCAGCAGCACGGCGCTGACCAGGAGCATCAGGCAAAGCCCGATCTCGGCCGACACGAGTGCGCGACGCATGCGCTGGTGACGAGGCGCTAAAGCTCCTGGACGGCCGCCTTCCTTCAAGGAGCTGATGAGATCGAAGCGCGTGGCGCTGAGCGCCGGACCCAGGCCGAATAAGATGGTGGTGCCCAAAGATGCGAGCAGCGCGAAGGCCAGGACGCGGGAATCAACATCCACGGTCTCGAGCTGCACCAGGTTCGTGAGATGGCTTTGCGTGAGCACCGTGCGTCCGAGTTCCGCAAATGCCAACCCCGCCAGGCAGCCGAGCAACGAGAGTAGCAGGGCTTCCGCGAGCAACCGGCGGACCAGTCCGGCCCGGCCCGCCCCGAGCGCGGCACGTACGGCGAATTCCCGCCGGCGGGACGCGTTTCGCGCCAGGAGCAGATTGGCAAGATTGGCGCAGGCGATGAGCAGAATCAGGCTGACCGCGCCGACGAGCAGGCGCAGCGCAGGACCGAGCGTGCCGATGCGCGTATCGGCGAGCGGGCGAACGGCGAGCGTAATGCCGCGGTCGAGCGGATGCGCGGCGGCGAGCCGTTCGGCAATCGCGGCGAGGTCCGCCTGGGCTTGTTCAAGCGTGACTCCCGGCTTCAGGCGGCCGAGCGCAGCATAGTCCTGCTTGCCGCGCGAGGCTTCCGTCCAGATTTGATCGAACGCGAAGGGAGTCCAGATGTCAATGCGCCGGGACTCCGTCCAACTCGGAATGGCATCCGGCAGAACGGCGATGACGGTGTAGAGTTCGTCGTTGATGCGGATTTTGCGGCCGAGGATCGCGGGGTCGGCCGAGAATCGCGCGCGCCAGAGGCTTGCGTCGATGATCGCGACAAAATTCCGGCCCGGCTCGTTTTCGCCTTCGTTGAAGAGACGCCCCATCATGGGTGCGACGCCGAGCACCTGGAAATATCCGGCGGGGACCAGGCCCACGGCCATTTGCTCGGGCTCGGCGGAAGCAACATCCAGGTTCACGTTCTTGCGCCAGACGTCGTAGGCGACCATCTGCTGAAAGGTGTGATTGGCCGCGGCGTAGTCGCGGATGTCGAGGGGAGAAGGGCTTCCCACGTGCGCGCCATTCTTAATCGCATTGATGCGCACGAGTTCGTCGGAATCGCGGAAGGGCAGGGGGCGGAGCATCACCGCGTTCATCACGCTGAAAATCGTGGTGGGCGCGCCGATGCCGAACATCAGCGTGAGCACGGCGGAGGCGGTGAAACCGGGACTGCGTCGCAGCAGGCGCGCCGCGTGGCGCAGGTCGTCCCACAGCAGCTCCAGCCTGCCCAAACTATTCAGGCGATAGATTTCTTCGCGCACTTGGGTCACGTTGCCGAACTTGCGGTGCGCCGCGTCGCGGGCATCCTCGGGCGACATGCCCCGCGCCAGGTTTTCCTCGGTTTCTATCCGGAGGTGAGCTTCAAACTCTCGGGCCCGCTCCGCATCCCATCTGTCGCGGCGCGCGAAACGGCGGAGCCGGCGGATGAATTCCGGCGGCATGGCTCACTCGCTTCGCAGCGCCTCGGTTGGATTCAGCCGCGCCGCACGATGGGCGGGCAGGTAGCTCGCTGCCGCGCCCACCGCCGCAAGGATCGCCGCTGCCATCAAGAGAGTCGGCGGATCGTCTGGCCGCAAACCGAACAACATCGTACCCACGGCGCGCACCACTAGGAGCGTGATCACCGTGCCCGCGACCAATCCCGCACCCACGAGTGTCGCCGCTTCGCGGATGATCATGCGGATAATCTTCGCCGGATTCGCACCCAGCGCCATGCGGATGCCGATTTCACGGCGCCGCTGCGAGACCATGTACGAAATCACTCCATAGAGCCCGATGGTCGCCAGCACGCCCGCCAGCAGGCCGAAGAAGCCCGATAGAGTGGCCATAAGCCGCTCACGAAGCAGCGATTCTTGAATCATCGTGTCCATCACCCGGAAGCTGAGCTGGATTTCCGGGCTGGCCTCGCGGAACGCGCCGGTAATCGCCTGGCGTAGGCCGGCCAGCGGCAGTCCCGAACGCACCACGAAGGTGCTGTCGAGGCTGGGTTTGTCGTCCTGCGCAATGGGAAAGTACGCGATGAGTGGGGAATCCTCGCGCAGGTTGCCGTACTTCGTGTCGCGCACCATCCCCACCACTTCGTATCCAGGCTCCGGCTGCCCCGTCTCCACCTTGAATTGGAAGGTTTTGCCCACCGGAGTGTCATCGCCGATAAACGTCCGTGCAAACGACTGATTGACGATGGCCACTTTCGGCGATCCGCTTGTATCGCGCTCGTCGAAATCGCGTCCTGCGATCAACTGCGTCTCGAGCGTTCTGAAGAATCCTGGCCCCACGCGGTTCAGTTCCGCCGTGGTGTGGCCCTTCGCCGCGGGAAGTTTGCTCTCCACCGTGCGGTTCCAGATACTTCCGGAGAGCGGAGTAATCATCGTTTCCGCCGCGGAAGTGACGCCCGGCAGCGCTCGCACGCGATCCAGCAGCTGTCGCCGGTAGGCCACGCGCTCGGCAGCAGGAATCTTTAGGGGCGTGGTGTCGAAGTCCACGAGCAGGATTCCCTGTTCATGGAAACCCGGATCCACAGTCACGATGTTGCGAAAGCTGCGCGCGAACAGCAGCGCGCCCACCAGCAGAACCAGTGTGAGCGCCACCTGCGTGGAAACCAGGGCGCGCTTCAGGCCAAATCGCTCGCGACCGGCCGTGTTGCCGCGCGCGCCGCCGCGCAGCGCATCCCCCGGCGAGAATCCTGTGGCCCGCAGCGCCGGCGCGAGCCCAAACAGCAAGCATGTGAGGACCGCGAGCGCGGCCGTAAATCCAACGACGCGCCAGTCCGCGCCCAGGTCCAGGAAGAGCGGATTGTGCGGCGTGCTAAGGAAGGCGATCAGAAACCGGCTGAAATTTTGTGCCAGCCATGCGCCCGCCGACGCCCCGAGCACTGCCAGCAGCAGGCACTCCGCGAGCATCTGGCGAATCAATCGCGCGCGCGACGCGCCCACCACCAGCCGCACGCCCATCTCCCGCTCGCGGCTCGTGGCGCGTGCGAGCATCAGGTTAGCCAGGTTTGCGCAGGCGATGAGCAGCACCATCCCGGCCAGTCCGAGCAAAAGACACAAAGGAGTCTCGTAAGTCCGGCGCAGATCCGAAACGCCGGTTCCGGCATCGAAGGCGCCGAGCTTGTAGCCCAGATAATGCTTGGCATCGTCCGTGTCGAATGTAGGCGGCAGCGTCTCCTTAAAGAGTTCCGGCGAAATCGCCTTCAGTTGCGCGTCCGCCTGCGCCAGCGTCCAGCCGGGCTTTAGCCGGCCCATCAGCGTGAGCCACCAGCCGTCGCGGCGGTCGAGCAGCGAATCCTCACCCAGCATGGCTGGCTCGGAGCAAAGCGGTACGGCCACGTCGAAACTGCGGCCGATCTCCACTCCGAAGAAGGTGGGCGGAGTCACGCCAATGACAGGAAATGGCAGGCCCTCCAGACTTACCGTGCGGCTCAGTACGTCCTCGGCGCCGCCCAGTTCGCGTTGCCAGAATGCATAGCTCAGAACAACACCGGAAGAGGAGCCGCAGCCGCGATGGTCATCCGCAGGAGTGAACAGCCGGCCCATGTACGGCTCCGTTCCCAGCACGCCGAAGAATTCGCCACTGACGAAGAGTCCCTCGATGTTACGCACTTCGCCCCGCGGGGCCAGGTTCATGCGGCGCGGCGACCACGCAAGAATGCCGGAAAAGCCCTGCTGGCGGTCGCGGACAAGCTCCCATTGCGGATTCGTGATCTCCGGATAGCGCGAGGTGAAGTCCCCCGTAGCGCCGTCGCGGTGATCGATCATGACGTGCGCCAGTTCCTGCGGATTCTTCACCGGCAGGGTCCGCAGGCGAACGGAGTTGAGCAGCTCGAACAGCGCCGCGTTGGCGCCAATCCCAAGAGCGAGCGAGAGAATCGCCGCCGCTGTGAATGCCGGGTTGCGGCGCAGCAGGCGCGCCGCGAATTTCACGTCCTGCCAGAGCGTTTCGAGTGTTCCCAGGCTGTTCATGTAGAAAATCTCCTCGCGCACCAGGGTTACGTTGCCGAATTTCCGTTGCGCCGCGGCGCGGGCATCCGCGGCGGGCATGCCCCGGGCGATGTTTTCGTGCGCCTCCATCTCGAGGTGTGCGTCGATTTCGCGTGCGCGCTCACCTTCCCACTCGTCCCGCAGGAGCCGTCGGCGCAGGCGGCGGAGGATTGCGGGCAACACGGCGTCACTCCTCGGCGGGCTGCAGCACGCGTGCGATGGCGCGCACGAGCTGCTGCCAGCGTCCCGCCTGGCGCGTGAGCTGGCGCCGACCGGAAGCGGTAAGCCGGTAGAACCGCGCGCGCCGGTTGTTTTCCGAAGTGCCCCAGTAGGCGGAAATCCAGCCGCGGTCTTCCAGGCGATGCAGGGCAGGGTAGAGCGAGCCGTGCTCGACCTGAAGGACGGCGTCGGAGCGGTGCTCGATCACCTGTGCGATGGAATGCCCGTGGGCCGGGCCGGGCGCCAGAGTCTGCAGGATCAGAAGGTCGAGAGTTCCCTGAATCAAATCCGCATCGAGCGGGGGAGCGCCACGTCTCGGCATCGGTCACCTCGGGAATCGCTGCTCTGGTAGATTATCTACTAAAGCGATTAGACGTGCGCTGCCGTGAATCGGTTTCGTGGCTGGCAGGAATCCGGCTGGCGCGCCGGTCGGCCAATCCTGCGTTCATTACCCGGCCCGGGTGCCATCCGGCACGGGCGCCTCGGGAAGGGCGAGCACAGGGCGCACGCCATCGGCAAATCCGATGTCGAAGAGCATGCCCTCCGACACGACGCCGCGAAGCTTGCGCGGCTCCAGATTTACGACGAATAGCGCCTGGCGGCCTTCGATCTCCCGCGGATTGGCGCGCTCCTGCTTCATGCCCGCCACAATGGTGCGGGTATGATCCCCAAAGCGAACGCGCATCTGGACGAGTTTGTCTGAACCCGGCACATCCGCGATCGCTTCAATCGTGCCCACGCGAATGTCCACCTGCTCCAGGACCTGCATCGAGATGGTTGGTTTGATGGCTGCGGGCGTCATGCCAGGAGTGTAGCTCAGGGGGATGGGGGCGGCGTTCGAACGAAGGGAAAACGGCGAGGGCTCGCCTACCTACTGCCCGGTGCTCGGGCTGGGCGCGTAATAGCCGAGCCGCGTGCGCACCGATAGCTTCCCGTTTGCGTGCGGCGGATTAACCAGTTCCACATGCACGGATCGGAAGGTTCCATCCCGCGCCAGGTTGGTCGGGTAATAGGCCAGCACGTACTGGTTGCGAATGTCGCGCGCCATCAGCGAGCAGATGGCCTGCACCTCTTCGACCGAATTGGGGAAAAAGGCTGCGCCCCCGGTTTCGCTGGCGAGGGTGGTGAGGTCCTTCTTCGCGTGACGCGCTGCGCGCTTTTCTTCTTCATTCAGCAGTCCGACGGCGTAGATCAGCGTCCCGCTCTTGCGCGCCTCCTCCACCGCCGTCTGGAGCGTGATGTGGCCGCTGGCGTTGTCTTCGCCGTCGGTGATGACGAGCAGCACTTTCTTGTCGTGTGTGGCCTTTTTCAAATGGTCCATGGAGCCCACCAGGGCGGCATACATGGCCGTGCCGCCGCGCGAGTCCACGCGTTCGAGCGCCTCGCGCAGCTCGCGCACGTCGGAGGTGAAATCCTTGTCCAGGTCCAGGAAAAACTCGTCATTGAAGTTGACCACGAAGACTTCGTCCTGCGGATTGCTGGTTTCGACGAAGGTGAGCGCGGCGGCGTTCACCTTCTCGCGCTTGTCGCGCATGCTTCCGCTGTTGTCAATCACCAGGCCCAGAGCGACGGGAACGTCTTCGCGGCGGAAAACGGAGAGTTTTTGCTCGACCTTGTCTTCGTACACCTTGAAGTTGTCTTGCTGGAGGCTAGGAACGAAGTTGCCGTGCTCATCGAGCACGCTGGCGTAAAGCACCACCAGCTCCACGTCCTTTTTCAGGCGGTATCCCTGAGCGGGGGCCGGCGGGAGGGTAGTGGCCGAGGATTGAGGCGGACCCTGCCGGGCTGCGGATGCGCACAGTGCCGCGCCGGCGAAGGCCAGAGCCAGTGCCGCAGAGGCGCATACCGCGAGTTTCGAAGCGAGCCGCTTACTGGGGGGAATAGTAGCCACTCTTCGAGTAAACATTCAGAGGCGGCAATCCTTTCGGGGGCCGCAACTTCACTTTTATCTTACGCCATTTTCCGTCGCGCGCGTGATTGGAGGGACGGTATCCGAGTACGTATTGGTTCCTAAGCTCCATCCCGATTTTAATGGCGATATCCGGCAGGTCATTCAGATTGCTGACCGCAAATGTGCGACCGCCGCTCATATCCGTCACTTCGCTGAGCAAGGCAGGGCCATTGACTTCTTCGGGGGTGGCGCGCGAACCGGTGGGGTCGTAGAGTCCGATGGCATAGATCTGCGTGTCCGCCTCGCGGACAAAATTGCGGATGTCGTGTTCCGAGTAGCGGCTGTGATTGTCGCCGCCGTCGGAAATCACCAGCACGGCCTTCTTCTGGTTGCGCGCGCCGCGCATTTCCGATAGGCCGAGGTAGATTGCGTCCAGCAGCGCCGTCCGTCCCCGGGCCGCGGTGAACATCAGGCGCGTTTCGATGTCCTCCACGCTATTGGTGAAGGGGCTCGAAAGCTCAGCGTGCTCGTTGAAGCTCACCACAAAGTATTCGTCTTGCGGGTTCGCAGTCTTGACGAACTGGAGCGCAGCCATGCGCGACTTGTCGATTTTGTTGGCCATGCTGCCGCTGAGGTCGAGCACCACGCCGATGGAGATGGGCACGTCTTCCGAGGAGAAATGGGTGATTTCCTGCTCCACGTTGTCTTCGAAGACGCGGAAGTTGTCCTCCTCCAGGCCGGTCACGAGACGGTTGTAAGGATCCGTTATGGTTACGTTCACCAGCGCGAGGTCCACATCCACGCGCATGGGATTTTTGCCGCCGGGTTTTGCGTCTTTTTTGGCCGGAAGCGGTGGGCCGGGAACGACGATTACGTCGGGCGGGTTTCCAGGGCTCTGCTGGGAAGCGGCGGGCGGTTCGGAAGTGGCGGGAGATTGCCCCGGGGCCTGCGCATTCGCGACAACCGCCAGCAAGGCGCACAGCAGTGCGCCCCCGAGTGAACGGAGCGCTCTAGCGGCCTCCTGGCTCACGGCTCCCCCCGCACGCCACATGAGATGGGGCGGGCAATGTCCCCAATGCCGTTGCAAGTCCGGAGCGGCCTGCGCGCAACAGCGGGTCGCGTCTGCCGGACTTCGGGCCGATTGTAGCACCCGCGTTCGCGAAATCAATATGCCGGCAGCCATCGGTCGGAGCCCGCTTCCACCACATCCGCGCCCGCGGAATGAGCGGGGCTTCCGGCTTCCTGTGCTACCATCCGCCGCAGGACGCCCTCGGAGGATTGCCGTGGCCGACGCCGTGATCGCCGTCATCCCCTCGCGTTACGCCTCGCAGCGATTTCCGGGCAAAGCCCTGGCTTTGATTGGCGGCAAACCGATGATCGTGCGCGTGTTTGAACGCGTGAGCCGCGCCCGCGGAATTTCCCGTGTGCTGGTGGCCACCGACGACGAACGCATCGCGCGCGCCGTGCGCGATGCCGGCGGAGAAGCGGTGATGACGCGCGCCGAGCACACCTCCGGAACCGAACGCATGGCAGAAGTGGCCGAAACGCACATCGCGCCGCTCTATCTAAATGTCCAGGGAGACGAGCCCCTGGTGGATCCCGGCTCGCTCGAAGAGTTGATCGGCACGATGGAGGCCGAAAGCGGACGCCAGGGTGCTCCCGGCGTGGCCACGCTGGCCACGCCCCTGCGCGACGTGTTCGACGCGGAGGATCCGCGCGTGGTCAAAGTGGTGACGGACCTCGCCGGCAATGCCCTCTACTTTTCACGCGCGCCCATCCCGCACACCCGCGATGCTCCCGGCGGCGGAGCCTCCGCGGTCGCCGGCAAAGCGCGCCCGCCGCAGTGGAAGCATTTGGGTGTGTATCTGTTCCGCCGCGACGTTCTCCTGGCGTTCCCCAAATTGCCGCCGGGCCGGCTCGAGCGTCTGGAATCTCTCGAGCAGTTGCGCCTGCTGGAGCACGGCTACCGCATCCGCGTGGTGGAGACACCGCACGATACAGTGCACGTGGATGTGCCCGGAGATGTTGCTCGAGTCGAGGCAATCCTGAAAAAATGACGCCGGCTTCCGGTTGACATCTCCTCCGCCCGCCCTCATAATGGCTCGTACTTCGATATCGCGCTGCTTCCATCCAACCGGCGGCGCGGGGGTACGCTGAACAAAACGTTGACTGCGCAGACGCCAAGCCCGAAATTTATTTTTGTAACCGGCGGCGTCGTCTCCTCCCTCGGCAAAGGTCTCGCAGCAGCTTCCCTAGCGTGTTTGCTGGAAAGCCGCGGCCTGCGCGTGACGCTGCAGAAGTGCGATCCCTATCTGAACGTAGACCCGGGCACGATGAGCCCGTATCAGCACGGCGAAGTCTATGTGACCGAGGACGGCGCCGAGACCGATCTGGACCTCGGGCATTACGAGCGGTTCACCAACGCCCGCCTGACACGCGATAACAACTGGACTACGGGCCGCATCTACGAGCTGATCCTGGCCAAGGAGCGCCGTGGCGATTACCTGGGCAAGACCGTCCAGGTGATCCCCCACGTGACCGACGAAATCAAAGCCGCGTTCCGCAAGGTGGCGCACGACGTGGACGTGGTGATCGTCGAAATCGGAGGCACAGTGGGCGACATCGAGTCGCTGCCGTTCCTCGAAGCCATGCGCCAGATGCGTCTGGAGATGGGGCCGGCCAACACGATATTCGTCCACGTGACGCTGGTGCCGTTTATCCCCACCGTCGGCGAGCTGAAAACCAAGCCAACGCAGCACAGCGTCAAGGAGCTGTTGAGCATCGGAGTGCAGCCCGACGTGCTGCTGTGCCGCGCCGACCGGCCTATCCCGCAGGACCTGAAAAAGAAAATCGCGCTTTTCTGCAACATGGCCGAGAACTGCGTGATCGCCGCCAACGATGTGGACTGCATCTACGACGTGCCGCTCTCGTTTGCGCAGGAAGGGCTGGACGAGCAGATTCTGCGCCTGCTGCACCTCGAAGCGCGCGAGCGCGACCTGCGGGCCTGGCTGGGCTTTCTCGAACGCATCCACAATCCCGAAGGCGAAGTCCGCATCGGAGTGGTAGGGAAGTACGTGCAGCTCGAAGACGCCTACAAGAGCCTGCGCGAAGCGCTGGTCCATGGCGGCGTCGCGCACAAGTTGCGCACCGTGCTGGAATGGATTGAAGCGGAAGAAATTGATTCGCAGGACACCGCTGCGCGCCGCCTGGCCGGCGTGGACGGAATCCTGGTTCCCGGCGGATTCGGCAAACGCGGCATCTCCGGCATGGTGGAAGCGATCCGCTACGCGCGCGAAAAGAAGGTGCCGTTTTTCGGGATTTGCCTGGGGATGCAGTGCGCCACGATCGAATACGCGCGGGACTGCGCCCATCTGGAAGGCGCAGATTCGACCGAGTTCGAGCCGCAGACGCCGCACCGCGTGATTTTCAAGCTGCGCGATCTATTGGGCGTGGAAGAAATGGGAGGGACGATGCGGCTGGGCGCCTGGCCGTGCGTGCTCGAGCCCGGATCGTTCGCGGCGCGCGCTTACGGCATGCTGGAAATCTCCGAGCGGCATCGCCATCGGTACGAATTCAATCCGGAGTATGAAAAGACGCTAGTGGCCGCGGGTTTCCGCGTCACAGGCCGCACGCCCGACCGCACTTACGTGGAAATCGTCGAAGACCCCAACCATCCGTGGTTTCTCGGCTGCCAGTTCCATCCGGAGTTCAAATCGGCTCCGCTGCACCCGCATCCGCTGTTTGCCGCGTTCATCGGCGCGTCGAACCAGCACCGCCTGGCGCGCGTCCCAAAGTCCCGCGACTCGCGCGCGAGCAGCCAGCCCACCGTCGCTGCGGACTGACTCCCGCGATTCAAAGGCGCT
>JASHRU010000060.1 GCA_030037225.1 Candidatus Acidiferrales bacterium
TACCGGCATCAGGCACACTTGGTCCGGATTGTGGATTCCTCCGTACAGCGCGTCGTTGGTGTACCAGATGTCCCCTTCGCGTATCCCCGGGTTCTCCGCGTAATATTTCTGCACGAATTTGATTACGATCGGCTGGATAATCGCGTGCAAATACGTCCCGCACGATGCGTTGATCAAATCCCCATTCGCCGTAAAAATCGCCACCATCGAGTCGCCCGAAACTCCAAAGTAGCTCCGCGACGCCCGCACAAACACTTCCATCGCCTCGTCCAGGATGTCGTTCGTGATCTGCACCCCGATTTCGTAATCGCCTTGCTTCACCTGCGCCGCGCACGCCCGCTCTTCCGCCGTCGCCGCCGCCGGCTTCAGCCACTCCAGTTTTTCCGCCAATGTCGGAATCGGCATCGTTCCCCTCGCTCCCTCACTCCTCCAGGATTCCCAGTCCGTGCGCATCAATCCGGTACTGCATCCTCCCCGGCACCACCACCGTCGTATATTCGCTCTCCACCACCGCCGGCCCTTTCACCACGTTTCCCGCCCGCAACAACTCACTCGCGTAAATCGGCGTCGTCCGCCCCGCTCCCTCGCCCGCCCACCACACCTGCCGCTCGCCCTTCCGCGCCCCGCTCGCGTCCGCGCTTTCCAATTTCATCTCCGGCAGCGCCGCCTTCTTTGTCCGCACCATCGCTTTCAGCACAAAGCTCTCCACAAACACGCCGCCCTCCGGATTCACCACAAACGGGCTGAACGCCTCGCTAAACTCTTTATGGAAGGCCTCGCAAATCGCCCGCACATCCTCGCCCGAATGAATTGCCAGCCGCGGCGAAAGTGCCCGTTTCACGTGGAACTGCCCGCCGTACAGCATGTCCAGTTCGAGCGCCAGCGTCGCCTCGCCCGGCTCGAATCCGTCCGCCGTCAAATCCCTTCCTGCCTGCGCCACCATCGCCTCCACCGTTTCGTTGAACGCCGCGTAGTCCTTCGTCAGCGCCTGCGTTCCCGGCTCCATCAGCGTGAGCCGCCGCGACCGCTCGTAAACGTGAAGGATGTCCATCGTCGACGAGCCGTAGGCGCAGAACACCGGAGAAAACGGAAACGTGAACGCCTTCGGAATGTCGCCCTTGAACCCCTCCGCGTGCGTCGCTCCCGCTCCTCCGCCCACGAACAGGATGAATTCCTCCGGACTGTATCCCCGCAGGTGCACCTCTTTCATGATCGCCGACGCCATGTTCCCGTTCACAATCTGCCGGATCAGCATCGCCGCTTCTTCCACACTCACTCCCAGCGGCTGCGCGATTTTTTCCCGGATGGCCTGCGCGGCGCGGCTTTTGTCCAGCCGCATCCGCCCGCCGAAGTAATACTCCGGATTCAAATACCCCAGCACCACGTCTGCATCCGTCACTGTCGCCTCGCGACCGCCCAGGCTGAAGCACGCCGGCCCCGGCATCGATCCCGCGCTGCGCGGCCCCACCTGTACCCGGTTCTCCAGCAGCGGATTCACGCTC
This sequence comes from Candidatus Acidiferrales bacterium, assembly GCA_030037225.1. GTDB lineage: Bacteria > Acidobacteriota > Terriglobia > Acidiferrales > UBA7541 > JOPF136. Next base: position 1,503 of record JASHRU010000060.1, read on the forward strand.
GCAATCGAACCGCCTCCCGCCCCGATCGACAGCGTCTTGATCATCGTGATTCCTACCATCCATCGGTCGATGATTGGCCGGAAGTCGTAGCTCCTCACGCTGTCTTTCACCACCAGCCCCACGTCGAAGCTCGTTCCTCCCATGTCCGTCATCACCACGTTCTGGTAGCCCAGCGCTTTCGCCACGTGGTGCGCGCCCATCAGCCCGGATACCGGCCCGCTGTTGAATGTCCGGCTCGCCGTCGTCCGGAACACCTCCGCGATTCCCCCCGAGCTCTGAATCATGTGCAGCGGCCGCTTGTATCCGCGCTCTCGCAATTTGTCCCACATCGCCGATAGGTCGATCTGCATCGACCGCTGCAGGTACGCGTCCAGAATCGCCGCCAGCGTTCGCTCGTATTCTCCCAGTTTTCCCACTACCTGCCCGGCCAGTACCACCGGCAGGTACCCGATATGGAATTCCTTGTACTCGTCGCGGATGATTTCCTTCACCCTCCGCTCGTGCGCCGGGTTCAGGAACCCCCACAGCAGCGACACCACGAATCCCCGCGCTCCGCGCCCCGCCAGGGTGCGCACCTTCGCGCGCACATCCTCTTCATCCAGCGGGCGGATGATCTTTCCGCGCGAGTCCACCCGCTCCTTTACCCCCGCAATCAGCTCCCGCGGGATGAGCGGTTCCGGTTTCCTCTGAATCGCCAGGTTCCTCCGCTCCGCCACGCGCGTCCCGTCGATCCACTGCGCCCCCCGACCGATCAGCACCACGTCCTCGTGTCCTTCCGTCGTCAGCAGCGCCAGCCGCGGTCCCTTCCTCTCGATCAGCCGGTTCATCGCCACCGTTGTCGAATACCGGATCATGTCGATCCCCGGCAGCAATTCCTCCATCCCCACTCCCAGCGCCTTCGCGCCCTCTTCAATCACCCGTGAAAAACACACCGACAAATCGTAGGGAGTCGTCGGCACTTTCCGCACCGCCGCCCGGCCCTGATAATTCAGCACCAGGTCCGTAAACGTTCCTCCCACGTCGATGTCGATCGAATTCATTCCGCCGCCTCGAGCCTGCCTTCCCGGACCCGGAATTCACCGCTGCCCAGCCGCTGCTTCAGCCGCTCCACGTCGATTTCAATGTCGTGCGTGAGGGGATGTCCCGGCGGCAGATACTCCGTCTCGAGCTGCGTCCCGCACCCCGGGCAGTAAAACTCCACAATGCGTACCCACTGCGGGTCCGGCGAAAAATTGAACGCCCCGCCAACAATCGGCGGATGGATTTCCCTCGGGTCGCGGTCGTGCACCAGGCATCCCTTCTTGTAGTTCTCCCGCGCGGACCCCAGTTCCCGCCCGCACCGGTTGCACAGCCACCGCTCCGCGTCCAGTTCCAGGTCCAGATACTCCGTCACTCGTATCCTGCTTTTTTCAGCTCCCGCCATCGCTCACCTCGCTGCCCGCCGTCCCGCATTTGTAGGGGAACGACATGTCGTGCCCCTATCATCTCCGCCGTCCGCCACGGCCGCCTCTGTTCTTCCTACGTCCTCTCCGCCCTCGCATTCCCGTACCCATCCATCTCCAGCGTCCATCCCTCCGGCACCAGATACGTTGTGTTCTCCGCCTCCAAGATCGCGCACCCCGTTACTCGATTTCCCGGCGCCATCTCCTCCCACCGATAGAGCGCCGCCTCGCCGCTCTTGCTGCCCCACAGCACCTTCCGTGTCCCCTTCCTCGCCCGCGACGCGTCGCCTCCGGCGGAAGCCCGCGCCTCCATCCTCGGCCGCGCCGTCGGTTTTTCCACCCGCACCCGCAGCAACTCCACCCGCCCCCCTTCCGCTCGCGCTCCCAACGCTCCGCGCAGCGCCGCCCCGTTTTCAAACGCCTTCTCCGCGCACCGCACCGGCGTCGCTCTCCCATCCCCTCCCGCTACGTCCAGTTCGATTTCCCACCTCAATCCGCTCGGCTCGATTCCTTCTCCCCGCAGGTCCTTCTCCGCCTCCGTTCGTATTTCCCCGAGCCCCTTCCGGAGTTCACTCGCCGCCGCGTCTGTCGCTCCTCCCTCCGTCACCGCGTGCTCGTACACGTGCCGGATATCCGATACCGACGACCCGAAGGCGCTGAACACGGCCCCGAGCGAAAACATCTGCACCCGCCCGATTCCCGCCTGTTGCGCAACCCCGCAGCCGAACAATCCGCCGTTTCCGCCGTACGCGTAAAGCGTGTGTCTCCCGAGGTCCAGTCCCAGCTCGGATTTCGCCTCCCGGATCACTCCCGCCACCATCTCGAACCCGTGCGACACGATTCTCCGGCACGCCTCCTCGAGCGAAATCCCCAGCGGGCCGGCAACGCGCTCTTCGATCGCCTTCCTCGCCAGTTCCGCCTCGATCCGTTTCGCACCGCCGAGAAAATATTCCGCGTTCACCAGGCCCGCCGCCACAAACGCGTCGGTCAGCGTCGCCTCGTCTCCGCCCAGCCCATAACACGCCGGCCCCGGATACGATCCCATGCTCTCCGGCCCGAGTTGCAATTGCTGTTCGCCCGCTCCGCTCCCCGCATGCACCACGCTCCCTCCGCCCAGCGCGATCGAACGCAGGTACGGGCCTGAAACCTCCACCGGTATCCCGAAGAAATCCGATGGCCGCCGCTCCACCGGCTCGCCGCCGCGCAGCACCCCGATTTTCGCCGTCGTCCCTCCGATGTCCATGGCGATCACTTCGCCCGTTCCATGTTGTTTCGCCAGGTGCGCGCTCGCGTGCAGCCCCAGAATCGGCCCGGATTCAATCGTGTCGATCGCCCGTGTTTTCCCGACTCCCGCCACGCCGCCGTTGGTCTGGCTCACCAGGAAAGCGCCCGCATAGCGATGCGTTTCCCGCAGCTCGTCTTCCGCTTTGAACAGCGTTGCCGCCAGCGCCCCGTGCGTGTACGCGTTGATCAGGGCGCAATGCGTCCGTGTCGCGTCGTCTGCGCTCTTCGACACGTCGCTCCCCGCCAGCGCCGGTACCGATCCCAGGTAGTGGTCCGGGTACTGCTGCCCGATATAGGCTTTGATCCGCGCCTCGCCCTCCGGCGCCCGGTGCGCGCCCGGCAGGCTGATGCAAATCCGCCGCACGCCCCGCTCCAGCAGCCCGTGCGTCGTTTTCTGAATTTCCGCTTCATTCCGCCCGTCGTGGATCCCCGCCACATCCGTGTCCGCTACCAGCCGTCCCAGCACCGCGCTCCGCCCGTCGCGGCTGTACAGCGTTTTCTCCTGTCCCGCTCCTACCAGCAGCCCGATTCGTGGACCCCGCCTCTCCGCCAGCACGTTCGAAGTAATCGTCGTGGACCAGCGGATCAGCTCTACCTGCTCTAGGAACGCCGCTGCATCCGCAAATCCCAGTTTCGCCGCTCCCTGCGCCAGGCATTCTGCCAGACACAGCGTCAGGTCATGCGGCGTGCTGTCCACTTTCGCGCACACCACCGTCGTTCCGTCCGTGAACAGTCCGTCCGTCAGCGTCCCGCCCACGTCAATGTCTGCCGTCCACACCGTATCGTCAGCCCCAATGATTTCTCTATTGCCGCCAGTCCATCCGTCGCCTCATTGCTCCCGTGCCGCTGCCCTCACGCCAGCAGCATCGAAAGTTCCTCCGCCGCCGCCAGCAGGTGCGGCAGAAACGTATTCTGCATCTGCTGAATGGAGACGCGCTGCGCGTGCGCCCCCACGTTCAGCGCCGCCACGGCTGTCCCTCCCGCATTCCGGATCGGCACCGCCATCGATCGCAGCCCCAGTTCCAGCTCCTGATCCACGATCGCGTGTCCGTTTCGCTGCACCTGTTTCAGGATTTGCCTAAGCCGTTCCACGCTGCGCACCGTCCGCTCCGTATTCGCCGTGAACTCGATGGCTGGCAACAACCGTTCCAGTTCCTCTTCCGGCAGATTGGCCAGCAGCACCCGCCCCATCGACGTGCAGAACGCCGGCAGCCGGCTGCCCACCCGCAGATCGATCGACATGATCCGCGTCACGCTCGCCCGCGCCACGTAAATGATCTCCAGCCCGTCCAGCGTCGCGATCGAGCACGATTCGTGCAGCAGTTTGCTGGTGTGCTCCAGCACCGGCTGCGCCGAGGCTGAAAGCGGCATCGAGCTGATGTACGAATGCCCCAGCGCCAGCACGTGCGGCCGCAGGTAAAAATGCCGGCTGTCGTCCGTTCCCGCGTAGCCCAGTTTCTGGAGCGTGTACAGGCACCGCCGCACGGCCGCCCGCGACAGCCCCGTCTTCAAGCTCAGGTGCGAGATGGTCATCTGCCGTTTCCGGTCCGTGAACGCCTGGATCACCGCCAGCCCGCGCGCCAGCGAAGTCATGAAGTTGGGATCCCCGCTCAGCCGGTCGATGTGCGCCGCCGGCGTGATTGTCGAATCCTGCCGCAGGGATTCGGGCGGCTGCCGCAGCGGTGATGCAGTGGGTTTGCGAATCTCGGCGCGTGCCATACAGTGCCTCCGGGAGCGGGCAGGGAGCATACACGAATTGACCGATATACGCACGCTACTTCGATAATCGGATTCTACGTCCTCGTAGGGGCACGGCATCCCGAAGCTTCGGGACGTGCCCCAATCACCCAGACTGCTTCATCCCGCCGCTTCTCCTCCCGCTTTTCTTCAAAAACTGTTCCCTTCATTGGGTGCCAATGGTATGAGTTACCGCATGGCTCTGCTCGGTCCTCTCTTCCGCTGGGATGCCGTGGACCAGTTCTTCTCCGATCGCGCTCGTCTCCAGGGCATGCTCGATTTCGAATCTGCCCTCGCTCGCGCCGAAGCCTCTTCGGGCGTGATTCCCGCCTCCGCCGCACCCGCCATCGCCGACAAATGCCGCGCCGAACTCTTCGACGCCTCCGCCATCGCCCGAGCCACCGCGCCCGCCGGCAGCCCTGCCATTCCGTTGGTCAAAAATCTCACTGCCCTGGTCTCTAAAGACGCGCCCGACGCCGCGCGCTTTGTCCACTGGGGCGCCACCAGCCAGGACGCCATCGATAGCGGCTTCGTCCTCCAGGCTCGCCGCGCCCTCGACGCCATCAGTTCTGAAACCGATCGCCTCGCCGCCTCGCTTGCCGATCTCGCGCGCAAATATCGCGACACTCCCGTCGCCGCCCGCACCTGGATGCAACAGGCTCTGCCCACCTCCTTCGGGCTCATTGCCGCAGGCTGGCTCGACGCCGTGGATCGCCATGCCCTCCGTCTCCAGGAAGTCCGCCGCCGCGCCCTTGTTCTGCAATTTGGCGGTGCCGTCGGGACGCTCGCCGCTCTCGGCAACAAAGGTCTGGACGTCGCCAAAGCGCTCGGCGCCGAACTCGATCTCCCCGTTCCCGATCTGCCCTGGCATTCGCACCGCGACCGCATGGCCGAACTGGCCGCCACGCTCGCCCTCCTCGCCGGCACGCTCGGAAAAATCGGCCGCGATATTTCGCTCCACATGCAAACGGAAGTCGCGGAAGTCTTCGAGCCTGCCGGCGAAGGCCGCGGTGGCTCTTCCACCATGCCTCACAAACGCAATCCCGTCGCCTCCGCCGTAGCGCTCGCCGGCGCCCTGCGCGTTCCCGGCCTCGTTGCCACGATGCTCTCCGCGATGGTCGAAGAGCAGGAACGCGGCATTGGCGGCTGGCACGCCGAGTGGGAAACACTCCCCGAAATCTTTTCGCTCTCCGCCGGCGCGCTGCATCACCTCACAAACGCCGTCGCCTCGCTCGAACTCGACCCCATGAAAATGGCGGAAAATCTCGAGCTCACTCGCGGTCTCATCTTCGCAGAAGCGGTTCAAATGGCGCTCGGCCCCGTCCTCGGCCGTCTTCCCGCCCACGATCTCGTCCAGGCCGCCGCCAAGCGCGCTCTCGCCGAGAAGCGCTCGCTCCAGGACGTTCTCGCCACCGATCCGCAGGTCACCAGGCATCTGCCGCCCGCAGAACTCGCGCGCCTGTTCGATCCGCACCAGTATCTCGGCGCCTCGCAGGCCATGATCGATCGCGTTCTCGGCGCCCACGCCGCGCGGCAAAAAAAATCCTCCGCCGGAGGAAACTGAATCCCATGTCCTTCCTGGAATCCTCTAGCCTGAAAATTCATTATTCCCTCACCGGCGACGCGGCTGCTCCCGTCGTCGTTCTTTCCAACTCGCTCGGCACCAACTTCACCATGTGGGATTTGCAAACGCCCGTGCTGGAAAAGCGCTTCCGCGTGCTGCGTTACGACACGCGCGGCCATGGCCGCACCGCCGTCACGCCCGGCCCCTACTCGATCGAACAGCTCGGTCGCGACGTGCTCGCCCTCCTCGATGGATTGCATCTCGGCCGCGTCCATTTTTGCGGCCTCTCCATGGGCGGCATGATCGGGCAGTGGCTCGGCATTCACGCGCCCGGCCGCATCCATCGCCTCGTCCTTTGCAGCACGTCCCCAAAAATCGGCACACTCGAAATCTGGAATGCGCGCATCGATGCCATTCGCAAAGGGGGCATGAATTCGGTCGCCACCGCCGTTGTCGAACGCTGGTTCACCCCTGAATTCCGCGCCCGCGCGCCCGAGGCTGCCGTCGCCCTGCTCGGCCTGCTGCAAGCCACCTCGCCGGATGGCTACGTTGCCTGCTGCGAAGCCATTCGTGACGCCGATTTTCGCGAAGCCGTCGCCTCCATTCGTGTTCCCGTCCAGGTGATGATGGGCGCTCGCGACCCGGCCACCCCCCCCGCCGACGGCCGCGCCCTGGCCCAGAGCATTCCCGGCGCGCGCTATGTCGAGCTCGAGGGCTCGCATATCTGCAATGTGGAATCCTTCGAGCGCTTCAACGCCGAACTCATGAGTTTCCTGACCGCCGTGTAGCGCCGGCCCCGCCGCGGCGGGATCGGCATTTTTCGTCGCTGGTATTGTTTCGAGGAGGCCCCATGGACGAACGCAAGCGCCACCAGCAGGGCATGAAAGTCCGCCGCGCCGTCCTCGGCGATGCCCACGTGGACCGCGCCAGCCGCAATCGCAACGAATTCAACGAGGACTTTCAGGACCTCATCACGCGTTACGCCTGGGGCGAAATCTGGTCCCGCCCCGGCCTTCCCCGCGAAACGCGCAGCCTCCTCACCCTCGCCATGATGGTCGCGCTCAATCGTCCCGACGAGCTTCGCATGCACATCCGCGCCGCTGCAAACGTCGGCGTCACCCGCGGCCAGATTCGCGAGGTTTTCCTCCAGACCGCCATCTACTGCGGCGTTCCCGCCGCCAATTCTGCCTTCCACGCTGCTCAGGAAGTCTTTGCGGAAATGGACGCATCTCCCCGCCGCAAGCCCTGAACCTGGTTCGCCGGTGTTGGTATCGGGGGCCTCGCCAGCGCTCCGTGCAAGAGTCATCCCTAACCCCGCGCCTTCAGGCTCGCCCTATCGAGGAGGGCGTAATAAGAGCACTGGACTGGACCGCGCAGCAGTGAGAGGAGTTAGCTCGGTGGGTTGTGTGTCAATTTCCGCATCGCCGGCAATCCGGCCGGGAATGCGATTGCTATCCGGCGTCCTGTCTGCGGCGCCGCAGAGGCTGCGAGGCGAAAGCTGAGCGACGGTTGAGCTAGCCTGGCATGTTTGTTCCCCAATCAGTTGACATCGCCTGAATGCGGGAGTAAAAGGAACCAAAATTCTTTCTAGCAGGGACCAATGCTTCTTCGACCGAAGTTAATCGGCATAGGCTTCTCGGTGGCCGTGAGTTTGCTGTCTCTTGGTTCGAAAGGCGCGGCAAATTCGCAGGAATCGGACAAATATGCAGCCGGAGCGGAGAAGCTCATCGGGCAAAAAGAGTACAGGAAGGCCCTCGATGAGTTGATTCAGGAGGTGGTATCGGATTCAGAGAATCCGAAGGTTTACGCTACCCTGAGCCTGCTCTACCTGCAGATCAAGGAATGCTCGTTGGCCTGGAAATACTTCGAGGTCTCCGAAGACCTCAAACAAGAGAATCCGGACTTGCTTGAGAACCTGCCTGCGCTGTGTCAGGAACCACAAGAGAAGCTGCTCGGTGACAAGGACTTGCCGAGCCTGCTGAAAATGGGTCCAGACGGAAAACCTCAATCAGCTTCGATGGCCGATGCGACGATCTTATGGCTCCCATTCCTGCCCGAACAAACCCAATGGCAATTGCAAGCGAAGTTGCCGGTGGTCGGGGCCGGAAGTAAGAACAAATACTGGGAGCTTAATCTGGCCCAGATGCGGAAAGTGCGCGAACTGGCTGGCTTCACTTTGCCCTGGGTGGTCATCGGCTCGGGTCACCCAACGATTAACGTCTTTATGACCAAGGATGGCTGGGTCATGCTGCCGACTCAGTTTCCTTCGCCAGTCCCACTCACGAAACCGTAGACGTTTCGTCCCCATCCAGATGTGGCCGCGTAAGCTGTCAATAAATTCCAAACTCAAACCTGGTTGGAGAGTCCGCCGCCGATTCCTGACCACTGACGGGCCATTCGGAAGCCGGCTCGTGGCCAGGTCAGTGGATCGACCGATCTTCCGGCTTGCCGCTTGTTCCGCCGGTCCAGATTTGAGGAGAAAAACTGCGCAAATTGTGCGCACGCTATCGTGAGGATGCCGCCGGCCTGCCAGATTCCCTCAGTTCCGCGCCGCCACCCGCGCCTTCAATTCCTCCGACCAGTTCACCACCACGTGCAGCTCCGCCGGCGGCATTTTCCCCGCCACCGGCTGAATCATGATGAAGTGCTGCCCGTCCGGCAGCAGGCCGTAGTCGTGGTGGCTCAGCACAAAGTCGCCCTCGAACAGTACCTGCGACCTGCCCACGGCGAGTGCAGGCCGGGTTTTCACATCCGCCGCCATGAACTTCGTGCCGTTCCGGAAATACAGCTTTCCTCCGTCCGGCGCCCACACCGGCTCGCGCCCTCCGTCCGTGGACACCTGCACTCGCTCGCCCGGACCCGGATACGCTTGCAAATAGATTTGCGCCAGCCCCGTTTGCGCGGAGGAGTACGCGATCCAGTGGCCGTCGGGCGATAGGCGAGCATCAAACACGCGCGCAATCTCCGGAAACAGTTGCTTCGGCTTTGCGTTTCCCTTGAGCGCCAGCACCGAGAGCGTCGCGTCGTATAAGTTGGCGGAGAGCGTGCTGTAGAGCAGTTCCCCGCCATCGGGCGAGAATGAGTCCGCTTCCGCCCACGTTTCCGAATTGAGCGCCTCCGCTGGCTTGCTCCCGTCCGCGGCCATTACATACAGACGTTCCGGCGTCGTGTAGATCACGCGATTGCCGTCCGGCGACCACAGCGGGTCCCCGCAAGCGCCTTCGTGCGTCAGCCGCGCCAAGGCATCGCGCTCCCGGTCGTAAATCCACAGATCGGCGCCCCCGTTCTCCACAATCGTCGCCACGATTCGCTTTCCGTCCGGCGATACGCTCAAATCCTCGAACCCGCGCTCCTGATTTCCCAGCGGTTCGACCTTGCCTGCCATGTCCACGCTCGCCAGCCGGAAGGCCTCCTGCACGCCCCCGGTCAGGTAGATCAGCGTGCCCGTGGACGATAGCGCGTAGTCCACTGCTCCAAACCATTCATCTCGGGTCACACCCTCCACCAGCGGCACCGCAGGCCCGGTCACCTTCAGCTCGTTCGAGTCGAACGGTGCCCCCATCAGCACGTCGCCGCGCGTGAACACGAGGTACCCGGGAGCCAGATATCGTGCGTTCGCGCCTTCATCGATCAGCACCGTCCGCTTGCCCGTCGCAAGTGAATACGCCTCCGTCTTGTAGTGCTGTGCCAGCCAGTTTGACGCCACGGTCGTGTACAGCACCGCCTTGCCGCCGGGCAGAGCTTGCGGGAACCGGAAGCTCGCCACCCCGCCTCCGCCGCCGGCTTGCACAACCACCTTCGGAGTTCCGCCCTCCTCCGGCACGCGCCGGATCTCCGGCAGACCAATAGGGGCGAAATATATAAACCCGTCGTCTCCCCAGGATGCACCGACGACCTTGGTCACCTCGCACAGAGTCACCGGCGGACCGCCATCGGAAGAAACCTTTTTCAGCGCTCCGCCGGAGAAAAATCCGATCCAGCGGCCATCGGGAGAGAAAAATGGCGCAGCCCCGCCGGCAGTTTCCGGCAAGGGCGTTGGCGCCGATTGGTCAAGTTTCCAGACCACCAGCCCGAAGGATTCTGTTCGAGGGGATACGAGATCTTCCGTTTGTCCTGAACCCTGCACGGCAACGTAGGCCACCCGCGTTCCGTCCCGCGAGATTGCCACCGGGCTCGCCAGATCCCCTTCGAGGTGCCGCGCGTGTGCCGCTAGGTTGAGATGCATCACCGGGCCGTGCGGCTGGTGCCCCCCGCCTGAACTGCGGACCGCGACGGCCACGAGTGCCGCGGCGAGAACTGCCGCCACTCCCCAGGGCACCACGCGCGCCCATTGAGCCCGCCCGCCTGCCTCCTCTCTCACAGGTGCCGAAGTGATGTCCGCCGCCGCGCCCCCGCCGCTCTGCGCTTCTTCAATCGCGATCCGTGCGTCACCGATCGCCTGCAGCCGCTGCTTCGCATCCTTTGTCAGACACCGCTTCAACGGTTCCCGAATTCGAGCTGGAACATCCTGCGGGAGCAAGCTCCAGTCCGGCTCATCGCGCATCACCGCGGCCATCGTTTCCGATACCGCCTCCCCGCCAAACGCGCGCTTGCCCGTCAACATCTCGTACAGCACGCAGCCGAACGACCAGATGTCGGCCCGCCGGTCCGCGGGCCTGCCCTTCGCCTGTTCAGGAGACATGTAGGCAGCCGTGCCGAAAATGATTCCTGCCTGCGTGGCCAGCCGGCTCAACGTCGGCGAACTGGAGGGGTCGCCTCCCGCCGCGCTCTCGTCCACGAGTGCCTTTGCCAGGCCGAAGTCCAGGATCTTCGCCTTTCCATTCGGCGTCAGCTTCACGTTCGCTGGCTTCAAGTCGCGATGAATCACCCCGCGCTCGTGCGCGTATTCCATCCCTTCCGCGATTTGCTTGGCGATGGCCAGCGCTTCCTCGAGTGGCAGCCCTCCCTGCTGGATTCGGTCGGCCAGCGTCGGCCCTTCCACCAGCTCCATCACCAGCGCACGCACGCTCTGCGATTCTTCGAAACCGTAAATCGACGCGATGTTGGGCTGGTTCAGCGAGGCAAGCACTTTGGCTTCGCGCTCGAACCGCGCCATGCGTTCGCTGTCGTTCGCGAAAGCTTCCGGAAGGACTTTGAGCGCCACATCGCGCCCCAGCCGCGTGTCGCGGGCCCGGTACACTTCGCCCATTCCGCCCGCCCCGATCGCCGAAATGATTTCGTACACACCGAGCCGCGTTTTCGCTGCCAGTGCCATGGACTGCGGATTATATATGGATAGAGCTTTCCAGCACTTTGTGTGCGCGCCTTCTTAGGTGCTTTCTGGCGCCTGTGCCGCGAAAGGTTTGAAAAATCCGGCCGCCGGCGACGGTCGCGACGGATACTGCCGCCGTCCCATCTGGATCGTCACCCGCTTCACTTCCGTCGATTCTTCTAGAGGTCGCCGCCCGCTCTCGTCGCCATTTTGTTCCCTCACCGGATTACATGAATTGGAATTCCGACTTTGAGATTCTTCCAAGAGGCGTCTGCCGTGTACACGGGAGCTTTCGACGCAAGCCCGAGTGCAAGGCAGGCCCGATCCCCCAGTGACAATCCACGCTTGCGCGTTGCGGCTATCAGGCTACCGGCCAAACGGGCATGCTCGGCGGTGAAGGGCACCGCCTCTTGTATCGGACTGAGCGCAGCCTCCCATGCTTCCTCCGGGCTGAGTCCCCGCTCCACCAGTTTCCCCTGCACCTCGGCCAGATTCACTGTGCTGATTGTGGCCGCGCTCAACATCTCCAGCGACAGCTTCTCTGCTCCACGCTCCTGATTCAGAATGGCGAGCACCACGGAGGCATCCAGAACAATCTTATTCACGTCGGGCAGCCTCGCGCCGTTCCGCGATCAGTTCGTCCACCAGCGACGCCCCCGCCTTCAGCCGCTTGCGCACGAGTCGTTGGGCCCGCGCAATGCGCCGCTCGAGAGTCGTGATCCGTAATTCGTCATCCTCGATCCGGAGAACAACCTCGTCTCCGCGCCGGATCCCAAGGGCCTTCCGGAACGCGGCGGGAATCACCACTCGGCCGTTCTCGTTGATCCGCACACGGGTCTGCGTTCCCATCGTTCCCCTCCGCTCTGACCATTAGTCTGCCACATGTCACAGATCTAGAAAAGTGACGTGCTGCCACGATTTGTCAATACAGCCGCTGCGCGTACAGCCGCGTCTTCGCCGCCAGCCTCATCGCCTGCGGATTCTCTGAGTGTGCTGGTTCCGAGCGCCGCTTGCCTGCGTCGGAATTCGTTAGAAAGGATACTGCCGCCGTCCCATCTGGATCGTCACCCACTTCACTTCGGTCATCTCTTCGAGCGACCAGCGTCCGCCTTCGCGCCCGCTCCCGGAATCCTTCACCCCGCCGAACGGCACGATTCCCTCGTCGTGCACCGTCGGGCCGTTCAGATGCACCATCCCGGCTTCGAGCTCCATCGCGAATTTCATGGCCAGTTGCATGTTGTTGGTCAGCACGGCGGACGATAGTCCGTAGGTCGAGTTGTTCGCCAGCGCCAGCGCGTGGTCCGCGTCCGTCGCGCGGCTCACCGCGGCCACCGGCCCGAACAGCTCGTCGCGGAACGCGGCCATCTCCGGCGTCACGTCGGCAATCACCGTCGGATAGTAGAAGTTGCCTTCATATTTCCCGCCCGTCAGCAGTCGCGCGCCCTTGGCCACCGCTTCTTTCAGCTTTCGGTCGATCATCGGGCACTGCGACGAACGGATCAGGGGGCCGATCACTGTGTGCGGGTCGCGCGGGTCGCCCACCTTCATCATCTCCGCCTTCTTCACGAACCTCTCCAGGAACGTTTCGTAGATCGGCGCCTCCACGATGATGCGCGAGCCGGCCATGCAGATTTGGCCCTGATGGATGAAAAGCCCGAAGCACGCCGTGTCCACCGCGTAGTCCACGTCCGCATCCTTCAATACGATGAGCGGACTCTTTCCCCCCATCTCGAGCGAAAACCGCTTCCCGCGCTTCGCACACTCCGTCGCCACCATCCGCCCCACCGCAGACGAGCCCGTAAAGGCGATCAGCTTTACTCGCGGGTCGTCATACAGAACCTGCGCCATCCGAGGCCCATCGCCCGGGACCACGTTCAGCACCCCCGCCGGAAGCCCGGCACGCTCGAATACCTCCGCCAGTTTCAACCCCACCAGCGACGTCTCTTCCGAAGGCTTTAGCACGCACGTGTTTCCCGCGGCCAGCGCGAACGCAATCTTCTTGATGGAGAGGATCACCGGAAAATTGAATGGCGAAATCCCCGCCACTACTCCCAGTGGCCTGCGAATCGACATGGATATCATTCCCGGCACGTCGGAAGGGAACACGTCGCCGCGTACGTGCCGCGCCTCGCCCGCAATCGTGCGCACCAGGTTGGCCGCGAACGGCACCTCGAAGTGCGCCTTGCCGAACGTCGAGCCGCCTTCCCCGATCAGAAGTTCCACGACTTCATTCGTCGCCGCCAGCAGTTCGTCCGCCGCCCGCTGCAGGATATGTTCCCTTTCGCCTGCCAGGGTCGCGCCCCACGCATCTTTCGCGGCATAAGCGGCGCCGATGGCCTGCTTCATGTGCTTCTCTTCGGCAATGAAGATTTTCGCGAAGGGGCGATGGTCGGCTGGATTCAAGACGTCGGAAAGCGACGCGGCGGGCACTTCAATCGATTTTCCGGCGATATAAGGCGTGGAAATCATGGCGGCCTCCTTTGCTGGACTGGTGCTGGCTGCGGTGGGAAGCCTGGCGCGGGCGTCCGCGGCGACGAACGATAATCGCGCGCACGTGCGTTTTTGCCTCCGCGCCGATTCTTTCTCCCGCGTGCGGGAATGTCAAGCGACTGAGGTTTCAGGCCTCTTTGTGGACGCGCCGGCCGGCCGAAGAGCGTGCGCTGCGGTCCGGCGGCCGGAGCGCGTAAAACTTCACCCGGCAGGGGTCGCACCGGTATGCGGGCACGCCAAGGATGCGCTGGAGTGGGACCAGGGTGCCTTCTTCCACCCGGTCGCTCGCGATTCTCTCCACCTTCGGACTGCCGCAACGCGGGCAATGCGCCTTCAGCAGCAGCCGGAAAGGAATCCTGTGCGCGTGGAACCGCGATTGACACGTCGAACAGCGCCACGGCAGAACGCCGACCAGGCTCAGCGCATAATCGCCTAGGTTTCGCCGGCGCGATCTCCGGCACTCGCGCGACTTGCAGAGCGGGCAGATCACGATATGTGCTCCCAAGTTCCCATCTTTCCGGCGCAATAGCCTCAGGGTAGCAAACCAATTCTCCCGCGCAAGGGTAGAGATGCCTCCGCGTTCGTCCCACGTGCCTCCCGTGTAGAATAGAAGATGGGTGAGGGGAGTGACGCGGAGCAAATCGAGCGGACGGGGCTACACAGACGAGCACGCTCTCGCCGGCATCGGCGCGAGCCTGCCCGCCCTCGACACCTGGCCGAACCAGTTCCCCGGCTACGAAATCACGATCCGCTTCCCCGAGTACACCTCCGTGTGTCCGAAGACCGGCCTGCCCGATTACGGCGTCATCAGCATCAAGTACATGCCCGGCAAGGCGTGCCTGGAGTTGAAGGCGCTGAAAATCTATCTACTGGCCTACCGGAATCTCGGGATCTTTTATGAAAATGCGGTGAACCGCATGCTGCGCGACATTGTGGCGGCGGTGAAACCCAAACGGTGTGTCGTGCGGGGTGAGTTCACTCCGCGGGGCGGGCTGACCACCACTGTCGAGGCGCGGTGGCCGCGAGGCGCACCGGCTCGGCGCGGAGACTGACCGGCGCGGTTGCGCGTGGACAACCCTACGCCCTCCGTGATACTCGAATAGCAAAGGGAATTCAGCAGACAGGCTAGAGGAGGATGGATGAGCACGCAGCCAAATGCACCCGACCCGGCAGAGACCTATCAGGTGGCGGCGACGGGCACGCCACGCTGGATCATTCTGGTACTCGTGATCCTGATCGGGGGGCTGGGATATCTGATCTATGCGCAAGATGCATCGCGAAAAACGCTCGAAGCGGCGGTTGCTGACGCGAACAAGCGCTCCGACCTGCTGGCCCAGAAAATCGAGCAGGCCGATTCGCGGATCGCGGACCTGAAAGGGCAGCTCGACGTGACCTCGCAGAAGCTCGGGCTGACGGAAGCCGAGCTGGCGCGGGCGCGCGACATCGCGCAGAGCGTCAAGAAGCAGCAGGCGGCCTCGGAAGAGGAATTCAACGCAAAGATCGGCGAGGTCCAGCAGCAGAACGACGCGAAAATCAGCGCCGTTTCTACCGACCTCAGCGGAACCAAGACCGACGTGGCGGCGACGAAGAAAGACCTGGAAGCCACGAAGAGCAAGCTCGAGCGCACCATCGGCGATGCCGGAGTGATGAGCGGGCTGATCGCGCGCAACAAGGAGGAGCTCGACGAGCTGAAGCGCCGCGGCGAGCGCAACATCTTTGATTTCGACATCGGCAAATCCAAGGACCCGCAGCACGTGGGGCCCATTCTCATCAAATTGAAGAAGGTGGACCCCAAGCGCTCCAAGTACACCATGGACGTGATTGCGGACGACAAGACCATCGAGAAAAAGGACAAGAACGCCCTCGAACCGGTGCAGTTTTATACCCGCTCCACTCACCAGCTCTATGAGATCGTGGTGTTCGACACGAGCAAGGACAAGATCACCGGCTATTTGAGCACGCCGAAACAGTAGCCGCGTCGCGCCGGGAACCGCAGCTGCGCAGTCCTGAATTTCCGCCGGAGTTTTTGCGCCCATGCGCCCGCGCATGGGGGCTCGAACGCGCTGCCATTGCCTCTTCCGTACCTTCCGCCTGATCCGGGCGCTAGCCGGTCTGCGCCGTACATAGTATCCTCCGAGTACCCTGAACCAAGGTCCGGTCGGAAGGGAGTGGATCGATGCGATTTCTGCGCCGCCTCTGGTGGCTTCCCACGCTGTTCGTGTTTTTGATTTCCTCCACGCTCCTCGCGCAGGAGAAGGCGCAAGAAAAACCTGTCGAACGGTCGCTCGAGTCGCTGCTGCCCGCCGACACAATGATGTACGCCTCCTGGCATGGCGAGTCGGGCATGGCCGCGAACAAAGCCACGAATTCCCTCTTGCAGCTCTGGAATGATCCCGACCTGGCTCCCGCGCGCGCGCTGCTCGCCAGCGCCATCCTCGCCCAGGACACCAAGGACCTTCCGCCCGTCACCAAGGACGAAATCACGCTCCTGGCCGGAAATCCCGCGCTTGTCGCCTACGTGAAATTGCCCGCGGGCGTGAAGCCGCACCTCAAGCCCGACCAGCCCAAAGCCGAGAAAAGTTCCGCACAATTTGAAGGCGCTCTGCTGATTCTCTACGACCGCACCGGGCGCGAACCGCTTGTTGACAAGCTCATGAAGTGGTCGCCGGAGAGCAAAGCCGCCTCCGAAATCGTCAAGACGCAATTCCACGGCATGGAAATCCAGGAACAGAAGAGCGGAGCGGAATCGAACTACCGCGTGCTCGCCGGACATTACCTCATCGTCTCCGACTACCGCGAAGTCCTCGAGCAATGGGCCACTCGCCTTTCGGCTGCCGCGCCCGCCCGCGGCACGCTTGTGGAAACCGTGGAGTTCCGCACCGCGCACGAGCGCGTGGGACCGGGCGCGGCCATCACCGCCTTCTTCAATCTCCGTGTGACGTTCGACGAAATCCGGGCGAACATGAAAGAAGAGCGGGCCAAACAGGCTTGGGAAGCGCTGCACTTCGACCGCATGCACAGTGTGATCGCCTCCGTCACACTCGGCGATCCCGCAACGCGGGTCGAAGTCTCGCTTCTGGGCGACCTGGCTCCGGGAAGCCTCACGGATTTGATCGGCGCCAGCGGCCCGGATTTCCCCACGCTTCACCTGACTCCCGCGGGTGTCTTTTCCTATAGCTCTTTTCGCTGGGATTTGTCGGCCCTCTACCGCTTCATGCGGTCCCTGTTCGAAGCATTTGCGCCTCCGGGGCAGGGCGTGCTCTTCAACCAATTCGATAGCATGCTCACCCAGCAGTTCGGGATGAGCATGAACGACATGCTCAAGCTGCTCAGCGGCGATTTCACCATGATCAAGCAGGAATCGGCCGGGGATCTGGCCGAAAGCGTCTTCGTGCTGGGCGTGGACAAGCCCGCCGACGTCCAGCACGTGATCGAGCTTCTCTTCTCCTCGAACATCACGAATCAGGAAAACATTGGCGATGTGACTCTGCTGTCCGTGATCTCTCCGTTTGGCGGCACGGCGCCGTCGGGGGACGGTGCGGCCGCATTGAAGCCCAGGGGACGCTACTACTGCGTGGCTCTCGCGCCCAAAATGATGGTGGTCGCGCACCGCAAGGCCGATGCCAAGGCCTTCCTGATGCAGGCCCGGAGTCTGGACGACTCCAAAAGCCTGGCCAGCGACCCCAAGTTCCAGGCCCAGCGCGCGCGCCTGCCCAAGAATCTCTCCGCGCTCTCCTATGCCGATCTCGGCAGGGTGGACTGGAAAGACGTGGTAGACAAGGTGGCCGCGGCGCAAAAAGTGCCCATCGACCCGCAGAAACTCGAGCTGGTCAAGAACATGTTTCCCACTGCCGCCTTCGCCCGGCACTTGCATTCCTTCGTCACCGGCATGTGGCGGGACCGCACGGGCGTCTATTACGACGGCTATCTGGAATAGCCGGCGCGCAAGACCCGGCTCTATCCCTGTTTTGTTCCGCGAAAGTTGTGCGCCGGATGCGGCGGAGCTGGGCGCTACTCGAACTCTTTTAGCTTTTTCACCATTTCCCGCAAGCGGCTGTCCACGATGCCGAACAGGGTGCCTTCCTCGAATTTTCCTTCCCCGTTGCGCGCGCCGGCGCGCCGCCCGGTGAGGATCTCGATCCCCTGCTCGACGCGCTTGATCGGCCAGATGTGGAACTGCCCCTTCGTCACCGCGTCAATCACCTCTTCGCGCAGCATCAGGTCTTCGACGTTTTCCTGAGGCATGATCACGCCCTGCCGACCGGTGAGCCCCTTCAGGCGGCAGGTATCGAAGAATCCCTCGATTTTTTCGTTGATTCCCCCGATGCACTGAATTTCGCCCTGCTGGTTCACCGAGCCGGTCACGGCTACGTCCTGGCGAAGCGGCACGGCGGAAAGCGCGGAGAGGATCGCGTAAATTTCCGTCGAGCTCGCGCTGTCGCCGTCCACCCCGCTGTACGACTGCTCGAAACACAGGCTGGCGGAAAGCGACATGGGCTTGTCCTGCGCAAACATCCCGCGCAGGTAGCCGGAGATGATCTGCATGCCTTTGTCGTGCAGCCGGCCGCTCATTCCCGCTTCCCGTTCGATATTGATGAGCCCGGCTTTTCCCAGCGAGACGGACGCCGTGATGCGCGAGGGCTTGCCGAAGTAGTGGCCGCCGTATTCGAACACGCTCAGGCCGTTCACCACTCCCACGCGCGCGCCGTCCGTGTCGATCAGGATGAGCCCCTCCGCGATCATCTCGCGCATTTTTTCTTCCACCAGGGCGTGCCGTTCGATTTTTGACTGCAGCGCCTTTTGCACGTGGCGGCCGGTCACGGGCGTCTCGCCGTCCTGCCGGGCGGTGTAGCAGGACTCGCGCGCCAGATCGAGCACCTCGTTGACGCGCGCGGTGATCTTATTTCGCCTTCCGGCACGCCGCACGCCGTATTCGATCAGCGCGGCCACGGCGGTGCGGTCAAACGGACACAGGCCTTCGTCGCCCGATAGTTTGCGCAGGTGGCCGCCGTAAAGCGGAATCACGTCCTGCGACATGTTCATTTCTTCGTCGAATTCCGCGCGCACCTTGAAGATTTTGCGGAAGTCCTCTTCGTAGGTATAGAGCAGCTCGTAGAGCTGCCGGTCTCCGATCAGGATGATTTTCGTGGTCAGGTCGATGGGCTCGGGCTTCATCACCGCCCCGCCCAGCGGGAACAGATACTCGAGCGGCTGGATTTCCAGCTTGGCGTGATTCAGGGCGCGCTTCAGCGTGCGCCACACGCCCGTTTCCGTCAGGCAATCCATCGCGTACATGATCAGGAACCCGCCGTCGGCCCGCAGCATCGAGCCGGGACGGATGTCCATGAAGTCGGAGTTCCAGGCGCCCCGCGGGTCGTAGTTGCGGTGGATGCTCCCGAACACGTTCACGTACGTCGGAGAAGTCTCGAAGATGACGGGAAATGTCTCTTCCGGCGAGTGGGCCAGCAGCACGTTGACGCCGTACACGCGGTAGGGATCCCGTTCGGGGCCGGGCTTGCGTTCCGTCTCTTCCGGCGGGTGCTGGTCTTCCGATTCCTCGCCCTCGCGGTCCTTGAACAGATCCAGGTTGTCCAGGATGTGGTGGCGCACCTCTTCCAGGTATTCGCTGACCCTCGGATCGGAATATTTTTCCTTCAGGTCTTCAATCACGCCGTCGAGCAGCACGGAAGCGGCTTCCTGCTCGAGGTAGCTCATTTCGCTGGCGAGTTCCCGGGAAAGCAGGAGCGTTTTCCGGTACACCACCGTGAATTCCTGGCGGAACTGGTCGTATTTGCGTTCGATCGTTTCGGCGACCACGGTTTCCAGTTTGCCTTCCTGGACCAGTTTGGGCAGCTCCTCGACGGGCACCATCTGTCCGTCGAGCACGGGAAAAATTTCCGGCAGGGCCACGGCGCCCACCTGCATGCGCCCTAGCGCGAACTGCTCCTTGGCGATGCGCCGCGTGAAATCGTCCATCAATTCCTTTTCGCGGACGGTAAAGCGCTCCACGATGCGGCCCTTCTGCCGCTGGAAGGGCTCGCCCTCGAACACCTGCGGTATGCGGCGGCGCAGGAAGTCGATGCCGGCCGTCATGTCTTTCTTAAAGGATTGGGCCTTGCCGCGGGGCAGCGTCAGGAGGCGCGGGCGGTCGGGCGCTTTGAAGTTATTCACGTAACAGCGGTCGGGAGCCAGCTCGGTGTGCGGCTCGAGTTCCTGAATCATGCGCGTGATCAGGCCGCCCCGGCTCGAGCCGGCCAGCCCGCACACGAAAATGTTGTAGCCGGGCGCGCCCACCTCGAGGCCCATCTGGATGGCGCGGATGGCGCGGTCCTGCCCGATTACGCCCTCCGCAAGCGGCGCCGAAGAAGTGGTTTCAAACGGGATGGAATCGGGATCGCACCGCCAGCGGAGCCGGTCCGGGGAAAGTTCCGCCGCGGGCGCGGCGGGAGCGGGCGCGATGTTCCCCTGTGGCGGAGTTGCGTCGGTTGCCATCGGATTTCCCGCCAGAGTCTAGCCACGATACGGTCTCAAAAGCAAAACGTCTAGCGGGCCGTTGTCCTGTCGTTTATCCCTCTCCCTTCACTCGCATGCCCCGCTCCTGGCTGCGTTCTGGCTTTCAGGAACTCATCGACGCGTTCATTCGCCTCTTTTGCCAGAGAAAGAGGAAACGCGTTGAATCCGTGCGCGCCGCCGGGATAGACGGCCAGCTCCGCCGGGTTTCCTGCGGACGTCCACCGCGCGTACATAAACAGGCTGTCGTCGAGCAGGGCGTCGCTCGTCCCCACGGTAAAGAGCGCCGGCGGCAGTCCCTTCAAATCCGCGTAGAGCGGCGAGATATCCGGATCGCGCCACTTTTCTCTGCTTGTGCCGGTCAGATACGCCTCGGAAAATTTCTCCAGGTCAATCGTCCGCAGCACCAGCCGGTAGTCGCCAAACAATTTCTGGCTGGGCGTCATCGAGATATCGTAGGCGCCGTACACCAGATTCGCCGCCGCGAAGCCGGTAAAGCTGTGCCGGTCGCGCATGCGCACCAGCGTAACCGCGGCAAGATTTGCTCCCGCCGATTCGCCCCCAATCGCCAGCACGCCGGTGCCGAATTCCGCCTTGGCATTCTTGGCCAGCCAGAGTGCGGCGGCTTCGCAGTCGTCCGGACCTGCCGGATAAGGATTCTCCGGCGCCAGCCGGTATTCCACGCTCACGCCCGCCAATCCCGCGTTCCGGCCAATGCGTTCCAGCATCACGTCCTGCAGGCCGCTGGCGCCCAGCACCCAGCCGCCGCCGTGGAGGTGCAGATACACTCCTTTCGGATTGTCGGGAGCCAGTACGCGCAGAGAAACTTGGTGGCCGCCTTTGCCCGCGATGGTCATCGTACGCGCTCGCTCCGATTTGGGCACAGGAGGAAACATCCCTTCGCCGCGAGCAACGGCGTCGCGGACGTTTTGCGCGCCAATCTCCCACCAGTTGCCCATTTTGCTGATCAGCTTCACCACGGCTTCGTTGAAGGCGCGCGTCTCGGCCGAGATGGCCTCGGGTTTGAAGAGTTCCGGATCGAACGGGGAGTTCTTCGGGTTCGCGTCTGGCATAGAGGCTTCTTATATCTGTTCCAGCAGCGGCATGTCCACTCCGGCCCGCACCGGCCGATTTGGTACCGCCGGCATCTTGCCGGCCAGAGTCCGCCCGGCGGACTCGATCTTCGGTTTTTTGCCTTTCTTAGGGGCGCCCCCGAAGCCTCGGGATGCTGCCTGTTCCGAGCGAAAGCGAGGGGCGCCCTCTTTCGTAGCGCCGATGCCAAACCTAGCGCGGGGATATAAGGGAGGTGGGGAGGTACGGAGGCAGGGAAGCAGGGATGGAGGGACGGCAAAGGGGTAAACGAGGCGTGCGGCGGCTGAATGACCGGGAAAAGGGCGCTCCAAGCGATCGCCAAAATGGGAATTTGAGCGTGGACGGGGACTCCTGGGGCCGCCCGGGTCACACGGCACGCATTAGATTGGGTTGTGCGCCCGGCGCACACCCCCTAATTTCGGCGAAATTTCTGTCCTCGTGGGTAAAGGCTAAGATTTGGATGGCGCGCCCTTCACCACAGATTTCAGGGCAGGCCATTCGGCGCGGCGCTCAGACTGAGCAGAGTCTAATTTCGGCTAATATCTTGGCAATTTGGGGTGA
>JASHRU010000007.1 GCA_030037225.1 Candidatus Acidiferrales bacterium
CCCAGGCTCAGGTCCACCTGAGCGATTTGCGCGTCAACCGGCCCATAAAAGATTCCAAAACCCCCGCGGACGACGGTCTTGTGGTCCTTGAAAGGATCCCAAGCGAAGGAGATGCGCGGGGCCACGTCGCCGTAATAGGTGTTCAGCGGATCGAATTGGCTGTCGATGTCGTAGCGCAAGCCGTAGGTCAGCGTGAAGTTGGACGCGATGGCCCAGGCATCCTGCGCGAAAAAGCCGGTGAGCGGCCGGGTGTAGGCCGGATAGTCGGCGTCCCCAAATCCTTGCTGGTAAACCTGCGGGAGCCCGAAAGAGGCAGACTCGAGCGGAGAGATCGTGGGGAGGAAAGGCGAGAGCAGTGTTCCTTCGTCCGGAAGGGTGCCAAAGACGAACCGGCCCGGAAAGAACGTGTGGGATTCGGTGTGGTTGCCGCGGAGCAGCTCGTCGAATCCAAATTTGATCGTGTGGTGGCCCCGGATCATGGTGACGTTGTCCGCGAACTCGAAGCGGCGAAGAATGGTGAGGTTGGGCAGGAAGATGCTGGTGCCAAGATTGTTGATGTAGCCGGGGATCTGGATGCCGACCTCGCCCGGCTCGTTGGGTATGACGTTGAAGCTATCGTAGTCAAATTGGAAGCGGAATTCGTTTTGCGCCGTGGGGCTGAAGGTATGAAACCAGGAGGCCTGGAGGTTGTCGTCGTAGTTGTGGATGGAGCTGCCCGCGGAATAGGCGGTGAGAGATTGAACGTCGGGGCTTTCCTCCAGGTCGTGGGCAAAACGGTAGGTGAAGGAAAGCTGATTGGCGTTGTCGATCCGGTGATCGATGCGGGTGTTAAAGAGGTAGTCCCGCGAGGTGTAGTCGAAGAGGCCGCCTTGCGTTTCAAACTGATTCACCAAAAAGGCGTCGAGCGGGCTGGTGGCAGGGTTAACAGTCAGCGCTCCGCCCAAGGCTGCGGCGCAAACCTCCGCCGGCAGCGTTGTCATATTCGTGAACGGCTCCGGAAGAGCGGCAGCCACGGCCGCGCCAATTGGGCCGCTCAGGCACCCTACGGACTCCGTGCCCTCCGCCGCCAAGCCACCGATGATCTTCGTTTGCTGGTAGGTGGGGCCCAAAACGGAGGCTTGTGTCAACAGGGGCACAGAATTCTGCGTATCCTGGCGGAGGTTCTCGAAAGCGGCGAAGAAGAAGGTCTTGTCCTTCTTGATCGGCCCGCCGATCGACCCGCCATATTGATAGCGCTGGAGCGTATTCTTGGTGGGGTCGCCGACAGCGGTGAGCGAGAACGGCTCGGAGGGGGTGAGCGCCGGGGTTAAGGCAAACGGGTCGCGGGCATCCATCGCGTCGTTACGGAAATAGCTGAAGAGAGAGCCATGGATGTTGTTTCCGCCGCCCTTGGTGACGATGTTGATGGACGCACCCTGGGCGCCCCCGAGTTCGGCAGTGTAATTGGTGCGATTCACCTGAAATTCCTGTACGGCGTCCTGGCTAACCGTGGGACGAACGCCGCCGGCGTCATCCTGCGCTTCTCCGCCGTCCACGGTGATGCTGTTGCCGCGGCCATTGCCGCCATAAAAGGAGAGCCCGCTTTGGGGAGTCTGCTTGACGCGGAAATCCTGGTCGTTGGCGAGGCGGGTGGAGTTCGCCACGCCGGGAAGAAGCAGCGTGAAGGTGAGGTAGTCACGACGATCGATGGGGAGGTTGGCGATGTAGCTTTCCGAGATCGTGTTGGCCTGGCTGCCGCGCTGGGTATCTACGACCGGCGCCTCGGCAGTGACCTCGATGGCCTGGCCCGAAGTGGCAACTTTCAGGCGGAAATCGACCGCCGCCGTCTCGCCGACACTCACCACAACGCCCTTCTGCACCTGGGACTGGAAGCCCGAGATTTGTACGGTGACGTTGTAAGAGCCGGGAGGCAGACCGGTGAACTGGTAGCGTCCAGAACTGTCTGCGACGGTGGCGTAGTGCGTGTCCCTGGCGACATCAATGGCGGAGATGCCCGCCTTTGGGACCACAGCGCCAGATGGGTCGGTGACCGTGCCGGAGATGCTTCCGGAGGCGCCCACGCCCTGCGCATACGCCGCGCCGGCTGCGAAGAGCAAGCACACGAACGTGCACAGCAGTTTCTGGATGAGCTTCATACAGCCTCCTGAAGGTGGAGTGAGCTTCTGAAGCAAGGGGATTCGAGCGGAGAAACCGATGCGACCGATTGAAAAACTCGCGATGAGGAGGCGCTTCTGGAAGCGCCGGTTGCGAGTTCGCGCGTGGTGGAACGAGTCGTCACCAGCCCCACACCATCCCCCCGATTGTGAGGGTGAATATCACATTAGAGTGACTAACGTCAAGCATCGCGGGGCGATGCGTGCCGGGCGCAGCGGAAGAATTACGTGGAGGGTGTTTGCGGAGTGAGCACGACGCGGCCGGAAATCCTACCGTGGCGGAGCTCCTCGAGCACGGAATTGACTTCGTGGAGGGGGCGGGAAGAGATCTGGCAGCGGAGACGGCCAGCCGCAGCCATTTCCAGCACGCCACGAACATCCTGGCGCGTACCGACTGCGCTCGCGCGAATGCGAATCTCGCCGGCGGCCATCAGGATGGGAGGGAAGCAAATGTTTTCCGCGGGAAGGCCGACGACCAGCAGAGTGCCCGTGGGGCGCGCGGCATAGAACGCCGCGTCGTACGCGGTTTTCGAAGCAGAGGTAACGATGGCCACGTGAAAGCCTCCGCCCGCCCTCAACTCCCTGATGAGCGTCGGGGAGCGTGCATCCAGAGTCTTGGAGGCACCGAAGGCTTTCGCGAGCGCGAGCTTCTCGTTGGCGAGGTCGATGGCGGTGACTTCCGCGCCCAGAGCGACGCCGATTTGCACGGCCAGGTGTCCGAGGCCTCCCACGCCGAAAACGGCCAGGCGCTGACCGGGCGAAAGGCGGACTTGGTGCAGAGCGCGATAGACGGTGACGCCGGCGCACATGAGCGGAGCGGCCTCGAGCGCGGACAGTGAAGGAGGGATCGGCGTGGCGTGACTGGCGGGCGCCTTGAGGAATTCGGCGTAGCCGCCGTCCACGGTCACACCCGTGATCTGCTGCATGAGGCAGAGATTTTCGTTTCCGCTGCGGCAGAACTCGCATTCGCCGCAGGTGCGATGAACCCAGGGAATGCCAACGCGGTCTCCCACTTGGAGATTAGCGACAGCCGCGCCGCGTTCGACGACGCGCCCGGCGATTTCGTGGCCGGGGATCAGCGGTTTTTTCACGATTCCCGCCAACTGCGTCCAATCGCCGTCGGCGATGTGCAGGTCGGAATGGCAGACGCCGCAGGCTTCGACTTCGATGAGGAGTTCATCCGGGCCGGGAGTGGGGCGAGGAACTTCTTCAATGATGAGGGGCGACTTGAAATCACGGAGGAGCGCGGCTCGCATATAGGGTGCCCGATGGGCGATGCGGGGCAGGCTGAAAGCCCGCCTAACGACGGGCAGGCCCGTCCTAACTCATGCGTGCGCGCCGCGCAGAAAAAACTCCACGGCGCTGCGGACGCTTTCGCTCAAGCTGTGCGGCCCCATCAAATCGATAACCCAGCGCCGGACAAGCGTGGTGTAGAGGCCCTCCATGAATCCGGCGAGATGCTCGACGGGAATTTCGCGAGTGATTTCTCCACGCTTCTGTCCTTCCATGAGGATGGCGCGGAGCAGGCTGAAAGCGATCTCCCCGGGATGCCGCATTTCCGGCGAACGAACGGGATCCATGGCACCGGAGAGAACGACAGCGCGCCAGAGGGGCCGGTCCGACTCGACTTCGCGCGCCATGCCGCGATACATGCGGCGCAGGCGTTCGGCGGTGGAAGCGTCGCTCGAGAGTTCGGTTTCCAGATGCTCCTTGATGCAGGCGAAGCCCCGGCGGCCGACCTCGCGGAGCACAGCGTCTTTGCTCGGGAAGTAGCGGAAGAAGGTGGGCTGGCTGATTTCCAGGACGCGGACGATATCCTCGACGCGCGTCTGCTCGTAGCCGCGCTTGCGGAAGAGCCGAATCGAGGTGTCAATAATCTGCTGGCGGAGCCGGGCTTTCTTGCGCTCGCGGAGTCCGGTGGCTTCGCGAAGAGTCGGTTCGGGATTAATAAGAACACGTGAAGTGCCTGCGCTTGCCATTTCGTCTTTCTCCTGGATCCGCCCGCGCCCGGCTCGCATCCGGGGGCCCTTGCGGGAATCTGAGAGTGACTATAACAAAATAGCGACTCACTTCAAGTGCCCCGATGAGCGCGGCCGGATGCGGATGCGGCCGGCAGATGGCGGCAGGGCTTTCGGTCAGGCTTTGGATGTCGGGAGCCGGAGAGAAGGTACGGCTGGAGGCGCTCCGAGCAGGTGCGATTATCGGCAGGATTGCTGGTTCTGGGCGGGGTCGGTCCCATCGCCTGCGGCGGCTGGCCCCTTGCAATTGAAACCGAATCGTGACAACATATCGTAATACGACACAACGACGCGTTCGCCGAGGACACGCATGGCTACCGAAAACCCCAACGGCGCGGGCAGTCACCGCAACTGGGTGAGCCTGGTTCCCTATGGACTCAACGAACAGCACCCCAATGCGTACAGAGAGATCGCAGACACAATCTGGGAGAACCGGGACAATCTAGGCTACGCCTGGAGGATCTTGACTGACGGCTGCTGTGACGGCTGCTCGCTGGGCACGACGGGAATTCACGATTGGACGATGAAGGGCGTGCACCTGTGCGCCCTGCGCCTGAAGCTCCTTCGACTCAACACCATGCCATCGATGGACTGGCACCTGCTAGAAGACGTTTCAAGAGTTCAGAACCTCCGCAATCGCAAACTGCAAAAGCTAGGCCGCCTGGCGGTCCCGATGGTCCGGCGCAAGGGCGAGAAGGGGTTCCGACGGATTTCGTGGGACGAAGCGATCGCGATGACAGCAGAGGGCTTGAAGGCTACGGATCCACACCGGCTCGGCTGGTACCTAACTTCCCGGGGGCTGACCAACGAAGCGTATTACGCGCAGCAAAAGGTGGCGCGCTTTTTCGGCACGAATCACGTGGACACGAGCGCGCGCATCTGCCACGCGCCCAGCACGGCGGGCCTGACCGCGACCGTGGGGTGCGCCGCGACGACGTGTTCCTACTCGGACTGGATTGGGACTGACCTTTTGGTGCTGGTCGGCACCAACATAGCAAATAACCAGCCCGTAGCCACGAAGTACCTCTATTACGCGAAGCAGAAGGGCACGCGGGTGTTCGTGGTGAATCCGTATCTCGAGCCAGGACTCGAACGGTATTGGGTTCCTTCAGTAACGAGGAGCGCACTATTCGGCACGCGGTTCGCGGACGACTTCTTCCCCATACATATCGGAGGGGACGCGGCCTTTTTCTACGGCGTGCTGAAACACCTGATTGAAAACGACTGGCTCGACCGGGAGTTTATCGCCGCGCGCACGGTCGGCTGGCCGGAGACAGAGGCGAAGACCCGCGAATTTTCGTGGGAGACGCTCGAAAAAAACTCCGGCCAGACGCGCGCGGACATGAAGCGGTTCGCGGAGGCCTTTGGCAAGGCGAGGCACGCGATCATCGCATGGAGCATGGGGATCACGCAGCACCGATACGGGAGCGACAACGTGCGCGCGATCGTAAACCTGCAGCTCGCACGAGGAAATGTGGGCCGCGAGAAGACCGGGCTGATGCCCATCCGAGGCCACAGCGGAGTGCAGGGGGGCGCGGAGATGGGCGGAATGCCGAGCGCCTACATCATGGGGCACCCGGTGAACGAAGATACGGCGCGCAAATTCGCCCAGCCGGATTACTGGGGATTTGAGCCGCCGACGTGGAAGGGTCTGACTGCGGCGGCGATGATTCTGGCCGCCGAACGAGGCGAATTGGATGCTCTATGGCAGAGCGGCGGGAATTTTATCGACACACTGCCGGAGCCGGCACGGGTGCGGAAAGCGGTGGGCAGCATCCGTCTCCGCATTCACCAGGACATCATGTTGAGCTCGAACATGCTGGTGGAACCGGCTGATACGGTCCTCCTTCTGCCGTCGCGAACACGGTACGAACAGCGCGGAGGAGGGACGGAAACCACCACGGAACGCCGCGTCATTTACAGCCCGGAAATCCCCGGGCCGCGAATCGCGGAGGCGCGCGACGAATGGGAAATTCCGGTCCTGGTGGCGCGCCGCGCTTATTCCGAACGTGCCGCGGAATGTTTTCCGTGGCACGACACTCAGGACATCCGTGAAGAAATCGACCGTGTTTGCCCGACGTACAAAGGCATCGCAGCGCTTCGCAAGAAGGGCGACCAGTTTCAGTACGGCGGACCTCGGCTTTTGATCGAGAGATTCCTGACGCCGGACGGGAAGGGCCACTTTTCGGCGATCGGGCTGCCGGATGAGAAGGTGCCGGAAGGCCGATTCCTGCTCTCGACGCGGCGAGGAAAACAGTTCAACAGCCTGATACATGGCGAAATCGACCCGCTGACTGGCGCGGCACGCGACGCCATCTTCATGTGCGAGGAAGACGCGAAACGGTTGGGAGTGGAGGATGGCGCACCCCTCGTGCTCGGAAACGACCGCGGGCAATTTCGCGGCCGAGTGAAGATTGCGCGGATCAAGTCCGGCTGCCTGCAAGGACATTGGCCCGAAGTAAACGTGCTGGTGCCTGCCGGGTGCCTCGATCCAAGCGGTGTGCCGGATTACAACGCGATCGTGGAGGTGGTTTCCGCTCGTCGGCCGCAGCCGGTGGTGTGTGAGACTGCGACGCAGGGGGCCGAAAAGAATTTCGTCAGCTCGCGGCAGGCAAAGTCATGTGCGGCGCCTCCGGCCGCAGAAGATAAGGAGACCGCAGATGGCATCGGAAAAACTTCCTAACCGCTGGGGCATCGCCTTGGCCGCAGTGTTGATGCAGATCTGCCTGGGAGCCGTCTATGGGTGGAGCGTCTTCAAGAAGCCGCTGATGGGGACGGAGCATTGGTCAGAGACCTCGGTGCAGCTGAATTTCACGCTGGCAATCTTCTTCCTGGGCGTGGGCACGATCATCGGTGGTTTGTGGCAGGACAAGGCGGGGCCGCGGAAGGTGGCGGCGACGGCAGGCATCATCTACGGAATCGGATACATGTTGTCGGGGATAGCCGCCAGCCAACACTCGCTTGACCTGCTGTACATCGGATACGGAGTGCTTACCGGCATCGGAATGGGGATGGGCTATATCTGCCCTGTGGCTACGCTGGTAAAGTGGTTTCCCGATATGCGCGGCTTGATGACGGGAGTGGCTGTGTGCGGCTACGGGTTTGGGGCGGCGATTATGAGTCCGGTGGCGGCCTGGGAAATTATCAAGTACGGAATCGCTCCGACGTTTTGGACACTCGGCATAGTTTACTTGGTCGTGGTTTTTGCCGCGGCGCAATTCTATGCTAACCCGCCGCAAGGCTGGCGGCCAGCAGGGTGGGAACCGCGCACGGCAGTGGCCAAAGCGGCCGGCACGTACGACTTCACGGTGGGCGAGGCGCTGGGGACGTGGCAGTTCTACCTACTGTTTGCGATGCTGTTTCTGAACGTTTCTGCAGGAATCATGATCATTAGCCAAGCCTCTCCGATGGCGCAGGAGATGGTGGGCATGTCGGTGCTGCAGGCCGCGGGGATGGTGGGGTTGATTTCCCTGTGCAACGGGCTGGGCCGCGTCTTTTGGGCCTTTGTGTCCGATCACATTGGACGGGCTCGCGTGTATTTTCTGCTTTTCCTAATCCAAGTCATCGTTTTCTTCATGCTGCCACGGATCCATGATTTGACGGTATTCAGCTTGTCGTTTGCGTTGATTGGCCTGTGCTACGGCGGCGGATTCGGAACGATGCCTTCGTTCACCGCAGACTTCTTCGGCGCCAAGGCCATGGGCGGAATTTATGGAATCATCCTGCTGGCGTGGGGACTTGCGGCCATACCCTCACCGATCATGATTGCGCATATTCACCAAAGCTTGGGGAAGTACGGACCGGCGGTAAACGTGATTACGATCGTGATGCTGTGCTCGCTCGTGTTGCCGCTGATCGCGAGGAGACCCTCCCGGGAGAAAGCCGGGCTGGCCGGCGCGCCCATACCCGCACACCGATAGGGAGGGTCGGGCGAATTGAAGATGTCCCCCCGGCCTGTCCTAAAATACTGAGTGAAGCCGTCGGCAAGGTCGCCGGGTGAACGCCGTGGCGATAATCGCCCGGGCTCGGGGGCCCACCGCGAACCTCCCGCTGGCGTCCAGGCGGCGGGATTGCAGTTTGGCGCGCAGGGGAGTAGCCTCGTTTTCTGCCGCAGATCACCTCGCTTGAAAGGAGCCCATCATGGCAACTGTTGCTTCCGCACCGGCGATTGATCCGAATGTCTCCTCATTTGTGGCTCGAAAACAAAAAATGCTGATCAACGGGAAGTGGGTTGATGCAGCGTCGGGCAAGACTTTCGCTACATACAACCCCGCCACGGGAGAAGTGCTCGCACAGGTGGCGGAGGGCGACCGCGAGGACATTGACCGCGCGGTAAGAGCCGCGCGTGCGGCGTTCGAAACGGGCCCTTGGACGAAGATGCCGCCTGCCGTACGGGGCAAGCTGATCTGGAAACTCGCTGACTTAATCGAAAAACACCTGGAAGAATTCGCGCAGATCGAATCGCTAGACAACGGGAAGCCGCTCGGCATCGCGCGCATCGCGGATGTGCCGCTGACCGTGGAGCACATGCGCTACTACGCGGGGTGGGCAACGAAGATCGAGGGCAACACGATCCCACTGATCCTGGCGCCGCCGAACAAATTTCTGGCGTACACCGTGCGCGAGCCAATCGGGGTGGTGGGCCAGATCATCCCCTGGAACTTCCCGCTGCTGATGGCGGCGTGGAAGCTGGGTCCGTCGCTCGCTGCGGGATGTACCTCGGTGCTCAAGCCCGCGGAGCAAACGCCGCTGACGGCTCTCCGGCTGGGCGAGTTGATCCAAGAGGCGGGATTCCCTGACGGCGTAGTGAACATCGTGCCGGGGTTCGGGGAGACGGCTGGCGCGGCGCTGGCCGCGCACCCGGACGTGGATAAGGTGGCGTTTACAGGCTCGACCGAGGTGGGAAGGCTGATCATTCAGGCCGCTGCCGGGAACCTCAAGAAGGTGTCGCTCGAGTTGGGCGGCAAATCGCCGAACGTGATTTTTGCCGACGCGGATATCGAGTCGGCAATCCCGGGGGCGGCGAGCGCCATCTTCTTCAACCACGGGCAGTGCTGCTGCGCCGGCTCGCGGCTATACGTCGAAAAGCAGATATTCGACAAGGTGGTGGACGGAGTGTCGCATAGCGCAGAACAGATCAAGGTAAAGCCGGGCTTCGAACCCGACAGCGACATGGGTCCGCTCGTTTCCGAAGAGCAATTGAACCGCGTGTGCGGCTACTTGGAGTCCGGATTCAAAGAGGGCGCCAAGGCAGTGACGGGCGGGAAACGGCACGGGGACAAGGGCTACTTTGTGAAGCCGACCGTGCTCGTGAATACGAGCGAAAAGATGAAGGTGGTCCGCGAGGAAATCTTCGGCCCTGTGGTCACCGCGATACCATTCTCGGACCCGGCCGAGATCGTGGGCAAAGCGAACGACACGACTTACGGCCTGGCGGCGGGCGTTTGGTCACGCGACATCAAGAAAGCGCACAGCGTGGCCGCGAAGCTGCGCGCGGGGACCGTGTGGATCAATTGTTATAACGTATTCGATCCGGCAATGCCATTCGGCGGATACAAAGAGTCCGGATGGGGCCGCGAGATGGGACACGAAGTGCTGGAGCATTACACGGAAGTGAAATCGATCTGCTCGGCGCTGTAGTAGGGAGGTAGACGCAGGCAGAAGCGCACTCTGGATATTCGTCACTCGAAAAGGGCACGTCCCGAATGCGAGGGACGTGCCCTTTTTCGTTTCGCGAGCACTGCGTAGAGGCTCAGCGCGGAGTCCACTGCGGATGGCTGGAGAATAGACCGCTGAGAAATCCAGTCTGGTAGGCAACTTAGAAACCAAAACCGAGACTGATGAGGCCGGAAGCGATTCGCGTGCATCTGCTTATGCTCGTCGAAATGCGTCCGACCCGAGCAATGGGAATGCTGATGGCGGAAGTGATGAGCATCATTCCCGCGATGGTTCCCACGCCAAAGACGAGAAGATAGGCGAGGGCCCAGACAGGGTCGCGGATAGCGGCAAGAACGAGCGGTGACACGGCCGCCGAGCCGGCCATCCCGTGAACGAGTCCGACGGCGAGTGGACGGACGAGCTGATAGAAACCCAGGCTG
>JASHRU010000061.1 GCA_030037225.1 Candidatus Acidiferrales bacterium
CTGGAGCACATCCAGCCCTTCGTGCTGACGCCGGACAAAATCGGCCTGTATGACGTGAGGTACGTCGGGCGCGAACGGGTGGACGAGTTGATGACATACGTGTTCGACGTGGGGCCGAAAAAGATCGAGAAGAACCAGCGGTACTTCCAGGGACGCATCTGGGTGGATTCGCGGGACCTGGAAATCGTGAAGACGTACGGGAAAGCAGTGCCGGATATCATCAAGAAGAACAGCGAAAACGTGTTCCCGCGGTTCGAGACCATACGGGAGAATATCGAAGGGAATTATTGGTTCCCGACCTACACGCACGCGGACGATTACCTGCACTTCTCCACGGGAAACATCCACATCCGGATGACGGTGCGGTACAAGAACTACAAGCGGTTCGGCTCGACGATCAAGTTCGGCACACCGACGGAAGTGAAGCCGGATCAGCCGCCGAAGCCGTAACCGATGACCCGTGACCGGTGGCTGATCCCGCGCCGCGGGGACTGATCTATGCAGCTACAATCGACTGCGCCGTAGTCTTGCTGGAAGGATTGGACACCTGGGCAATGCGCGGACCACGGCGAGACAGCTGGTTTTCACCAATCAGCAGTCACATTTTGTAGCGGCCGAGGTCTTCGTCGGAAAGACCTTCGAGCCACTTGCGCAGCTCTTCGTGGGTGCTTTTCTCGCTGACGGCACTGGCAACTTTGGAATTTTTCAGCACCTGCTCGCTGACAAAGATGGGGCAGTCGAGGCGAAGGGCGAGAGCGAGCGCGTCCGAGGGGCGGGAGTCCACCGAGATAATCTGGCCGTCGCGTTCCATCCAGATGATGGCGTAGAAGGTGTCGTCCTTGAGCTCGGATACGACTACTTTTTGAACCTGGACCTCGAGGCCGAGGAGTAGATTCTTCAGAAGGTCGTGGGTCATAGGGCGAGGGGTCTGGACCTTCTCGATTTCGAGGGCGATCGCATTTGCTTCGTACACGCCGACCCAGATGGGAAGGATGGCGGTGCCCTGGACGTCTTTGAGGACGACAATGGGCATGTTCGAGACCGGATCCATCATGAGACCGCGGATTTTCATTTCGATGTCCATTGTCGGCAGCTCCCCAAAAGACTAAAAGCGCCTCCAGCGAGCCGACGCGAGCGAATTGAGGCACGCGCCGGCCAGACGGACTTAAACCAGATCTCCCAACAGACTATTCGGCCCTGCTTGAGTGACCCGAACTTGGACGTATTGTCCCAAAAGGTCCGGGCGGGGCGAAGCGAAATTGACGACGCGATTGCTCGACGTGCGACCGGCCCACTGGCCGGACTTGTGTCCGCGATTGTCCACAAGCACCTCGAAGGAGTGGCCCGCAAACGACTGGTTGCGCCGGAGCTGAATTTCGCGCTGGCGTTCCTGGAGCTCGCTGAGGCGGCTTCCCTTCTCTTCTTCCGAGAGAGCGTCTTCCATGTGCTCGGCCGGAGTGTGAGGCCGCGGGGAAAACTTGAAGCTGAAAATCTGGTCGTATTGGACCAAATCCAGCAGCGAAAGAGTTTCGCTGAACTCGTTTGCATTCTCCCCGGGGAAGCCGACGATGATGTCGGTGGAGATGGCGATGGGGCGTCGGGCGGAACGCAGCATGGCGATTTTTTCGAGATATTCGTCGCGCGTGTAGGTCCGGAGCATGCGGCGGAGAACCGAGGTCGAACCAGATTGGACGGGTAGGTGCACGTGGTCGCAGATCGAGGGATGCGCGTCAATGGCAGCGACGATGTCGGGGCCAAAGTCGCGGGGATGCGAGGTGGTGAAACGGACGCGGCGGATGCCGGGCGTTTCCGCGACAGCGAAGAGAAGATCGGCGAAGGAGAGCGCGCGCGGCGAGGGATCGCGATAGGAATTGACGGTCTGGCCGAGGAGCTGGATTTCGGAGTAGCCGAGCGAGGCGAGCTCGCGAACCTCCCGCAGGATGGAATCGCTCGAGCGGCTGCGTTCAGGGCCGCGCGTATAAGGGACCACGCAATAAGAGCAAGCCTTGTCGCAGCCTTCGATGATGGTGAGGTAGGCGCGGAAGGGATTGTCGCGGCGGGTGATTTCGGTTTCGAAAGTCTCGTCCGTGTCGGTATCGAGGCCCATGACGCGGCGATTCCCGGATTCGAGCTCGGCGAGCAGGTCGGGCAGGCGGCGATAGCTGGCCGAGCCGCAGACGAGCGAGACCCAGGGAGCACGCTCGAAGATTTCCTCGCCTTCCTGCTGGGCGACGCAGCCGAGAACGCCGATGATTTTGCCGCGTCCGGCGGGGCCGCGATGCTGGCCCAGGCGGGAGAAGACTTTCTGGGCGGCTTTCTCGCGAATGGAGCAGGTGTTGTAAAAAATGACGTCGGCGGCGAGCGGGTCGTCCACCGGCGAGTAGCCGCGTTCGAGCAGAACGCCGGCGACTTTCTCGGAGTCGTGGACGTTCATCTGGCAGCCAAAGGTTTCGATGTGAAAGGATTTGCCGGCAGTGGACGGGGTAAGCAGATCCTCCGCCGCGGCGAGCCGGCGCAGCCCGCTCTGCGGATCCAAGGAGGAAAAGGCCCGGCCCACAGCGGGGTCTGCGGAGCCCGTCAGGGATGCGAGCGGCACATGAGGCGCGTCGGACATGGGAATCACCAAAGTCTACCACCAAGAGGAATTATCCGCCCGATTGCGTCCCGGCCGCGTTGACTGGCGCACGGCGCGAACATAGGATTCGAGGTAACCGGCGCTTCCATGGAATCAGGGGAATCCAGAGAAGAGAGGCGGGAGACTGCCCGGGCGACGCGCGGATGGACATTCACTCCGCCGAAGGTCCACGGTATTGCCGTGACAACGAAAGTTGTGGTGGCCGTTCGCATCCGGTAGGTGCGATTTTGTTTCCATTTGCGCATTGCGGCAAGGAGAGCGCGTTGCAGAGCTTTCCGGCCGTGTGCTAACGTTGGAGGAGTGCCCGGAGAAACTGAGGGAGGACATTGATACCTGAACTGGGCGTAGTCCTCGTGGGCCAGCTTGGTTCCCTGCTGGAACAGACGGGCTGGGTGGCGCGGGTTGTCTTGGTTCTGCTGCTGGGTTTTTCCCTGTTTTCGTGGGCGGTGATCTTCCAAAAGTCGCGGATATTTGGACTGCTGAATAGCCATACGGCGCGGTTTCTTTCCGAGTTTCGATCCCGCAAAAAATTGAGTGATCCGAAACCGATGTCGCCCTCGGCGTCGCCGCTGGTGGCGGTGTACACCGCCGGGGTGCGCGAGGTGGAGAGCCAACTGGCGGACGTGAATCCGCACGGGGGACGGGTGCGGAGCCAGAATGCAATCCTGGCGACGATGCAGGCGGCCTCGGCAAACGAGGTGCGGAAGCTGGAGAAGTGGATGCCGTGGCTGGCGACGACGGGGTCGGTGACGCCGTTTATCGGATTGTTCGGGACGGTGTGGGGGATCATCGACGCGTTTTCGGGATTGGGCGAAGCGGGGGCGTCGAGCCTGCGGGCGGTGGCGCCGGGAATTGCGGAGGCGCTGATCACGACGGCAGCGGGTCTGTTTACGGCGATCCCCGCGGTGATCGCCTACAACCATTTTGTGCACTCGATCAAGAACCTGGCGACGCAGATGGATACGTTTACGAACGAGTTTTTGGCGGCAGTGGAAAAGACCTACGGCAATTGAAGACGAAAAAGGGGAATGACGCAGCGGGATTCCGGACGGTGAGGAGAACATGCCGCAACTGAACCGACAGACGGAGACCTCGCTGGCGGACATCAACATCGTGCCGTTTGTGGACGTGGTACTGGTGCTGCTGATCATTTTCCTGATTACGGCGCCGATTCTGCAGTCGGGCATCGAGGTGGACCTGCCGAAGACGAAGACGGTGAAGGAGATTACCGAGGAACGGCTGGTAATTACGATTGACCGGGCGCAGAGGGTGTACCTGGGGAACGATCCGGTAAACGTGCACGATTTGGGGAAACTGGTAAAGGCGAAGGCGCCGGATTATGCCACGCGCGCGGTGTTTATCCGCTGTGATGAGGCGGTACCGTTCGGCAGTTTCGCAGCGGTGGTGGACGCGATGCGGCAGGGAGGGATCCAGAACATCAGCGTGGTGACGGAGCCTATTGGGAAGTGACGAGTGGCGAGTGACGAGTTGGGAGAGAAAAGAGAGAAGAAGAGGAAAGCAGAAAGAGGAAGACGAGAGCAGAGAGGGTGAGGCCCCGGCGCCGCGGCATGGACTACGAAGAATGACGATTGGAGAACAAAGACCAGCGAGTGCCCCCGGTCAGCCCCGAAGTGTCGGGGGCACTGACCGTGGCAACCCCGGCAGTCCGGAGCCGAGGCTGGGCGGGGGACTGGCCGTCTCCGCGGGAATGCATTCGGGATTAGTCGTGGCGCTGCTGTTTGCGGCGTTCTATGCGCCGCAGGGAAACGCATGGTCAGCCACCGCAGGGGTGGGAGCGGTAACGATTGGCGCCGTAGGTTCGCTGCCGGGAGTGCCACTTCCCCGCCCCGCCGTGGTCAGCACGAGCCGCGTGGCGGATCCGACCAAGGGACTCTACAAGAGCGAGCCGGAGCCGAAAAAGCCGGTGATTCCACCCGACGCGACGCCACTCCAGAAATTCGAGAAGGAGAAGCCGAAGCTGGTGCCGAGCAAACCGTCGCGGCTGCTGGAAGACAACTCGACACCGCCGCCGGGAGCGATCCCGTACGGGCAGGGCGGCACGCCCACGATGCCGTACACGCAGTTCACCACGGGGTCGGGATCGCAGGGGGGAATCGGGATCAGCGGGCCCTCGGGGGCGACCGGCGACTTCGGGATGCGCTATTCGTGGTACGTGGAAGCGGTGCAGCGGCGAATCAGCGGAAACTGGCTGCAATCGACGATCGATGCATCGATCCGGTTTGCGCCGCGTGCGGTGGTGGAGTTCCAGATTTTCCGGGACGGGACGGCGCGGAACATTCAGTTGACGACCTCGAGCGGAAACGTGCAGGTGGACCGTTCGGCGCTTCGAGCGGTGCAGGACTCGATTCCCTTCCCGACGCTGCCGGGAGATTACGCGGGAACGTACGTTTCGGTGCAGTTCTGGTTTGAGTTCCATCGCTGAGCGGCGCTGGAACGGCGCGCGCGCAGAGTAGCTGGGGGATATGAGGACCATCCGACGCAGTCGAATTGTTTCGTTCGTGCTTCCGGCCGCGGCCATCCTAGTCACCCTCAGTGTTACCGTGTGCTGGGCGGAGAGGCTGAAGGCGAGCGCGCCGCCGCAGGACTGGTTCCGGGCTGGAACCGGGATGGGAGTCGAGAAGGCGCGCGTGGCCGTGGCGGATTTCGTGCCGGGGAATCAGGGGTCGCAACCACTGGGACAATTATTCACGGACACGGTGCGGGCGGACCTGGAGTACAGCGGGATTCTGGATGAGGTGAGCAAGAGTTTTCTGCCGCCGGCGGACCCGGGACGGCCGGAAGCGTTGAAAGAGGCGGATTGGACCGCGGCACCGGCGAATGCACAGTTTGTGGCTTACGGGACTCTAACGGCATCGGGAAACACGCTGGGGGTGGACGCGTGGCTCTCCGACGTGCGCACTCCGGGAGCGCCGCCCGCAATCGGGAAGCGCTATCCGGGAGCGGTGACGAACGAGGACGTGCGGCGAGTGGCGCATGAATTCGCCGACGAAATCGTGATGAGGCTTTCGGGTGGGGTGCCGGGAATCGCGATGACGCGAATCGCGTTTACCTCGTCGCGGTCGGGAACGAAGGAAATCTGGGTGATGGATTACGACGGACAGAACCAGTCGCAGTTGACGCACGGCCGTACGATCGCGGTGGCGCCGCGGTGGTCGCCGGACGACTCGCGGATCGCGTACACGTGCCTGGCGGGAACATTCCAAATCTGCATGTATTCGATGGAACTGGGCCGGACGGTGGCTTTTGCGCATTACGCGGGAACGAACTCGTCGCCGGCATGGTCGCCGGACGGGACGCGGCTGGCGTTCATGTCGAGCGGCGTCGGCGGCTCGCCGAATATCTACACGGCGGACGGGGCATCGGGAGCGAATCTGAAACGAATCACTGTGTCGGGCGGGCCGGATACGCAGCCGGTGTGGAACCCGAAGACGGGGCAGCAAATCGCGTTCGTGAGCGGGAGGGGCGGGCTGCCGCAGCTCTACATGATGAATTCGGACGGGACGAACCTCGAGAAGATCGACTTGCAGGACAAGGGGTACCTGGTGGATCCGGACTGGTCGCCGAACGGGCAGTTGCTGGCGTTTACGTGGCGGCGGCCGGATGGGAATTTCGACATCTACGCGATGGACATTTCGACGCACCAACTGGTGCAACTCACGAGAGACGCGGGGCGCAATGAAAAGCCATCGTGGGCGCCGGATGGGAGGCATGTGGTGTTTCAGTCCACGCGGACGGGAAAATGGCAGATCTGGTCGATGCTGGCGGACGGAACCGAGGCGCGGCAATTGACGACGGAGGGGGACAACGAGTCGCCGAATTGGTCGCCGAAGTAGGGTGGTGGCGGGTGGCTGATGGCCCTTCGACTCGCACCGCTCAGAGTCGACATCCTGTTCGGATGTCGAGATATACTGTGCCGGGAAAAGACGCCCGCGTGAAAAACCGGATTTATCGCTCGAAACCAGCTCTCATGAGGAGGTCAGGATGAAGCGAGGGGAGAGAGGAGCACGATTCGTACTGGCGGTGGCAATGGCAACGGCATTGGGGGTACTCGCGGCATGCCATCACGAGGCGCCGAGCGCTGCGAATAACACGCCGCCGGCACCGACACCGCCGCCACCGCGGCCCACAGTTACGCTGCAGGCTTCACCGACGTTTATTGACCAGGGGCAATCCTCGACGCTCACGTGGTCGTCCACCAACGCGACGAAAGTGGTGCTCGCCGGGGATTCGGTGGCGCCGGAGGGGTCGAAAGCGGTGACCCCGGATGCTTCCACGACGTATTCGATCACGGCGAGCGGGCCGGGAGGCGACGCGGCAACGAGCGTGCGGATTACCGTGAGCCCGGGCTCGCGTCCGGCGGAGGTCTCGGCGCCGCCGCTGCCGTTTGACGAACTGTTCCGGCAGAACGTGCGTGACGCCTTCTTCGATTACGACAAATACGACATCCGTCCGGACGCGCGGGACGCGCTGGCGCGGACAGCGGAGTTCCTGCGGCGGTATCCTGAGGCCAAGGTGGGCATCGAAGGGCACTGCGACGAGCGGGGCTCGCTGGAATACAACCTTGCGCTGGGAGCAGAACGGGCCGAAGCGACGAAAAAATTCCTGGAGTCGCTAGGGATCGACGGAAACCGGATGAACACGGTGAGTTACGGAAAGGAGCGGCCGTTCTGCACCGAGCACGACGAAAGCTGCTGGCAGCAGAACCGGCGGGGACACTTTGTGTCGGCAAGGTAGCGGAAATTGAGGAGAGGCCCCGGCGCTTTGCCCGGGGCCGGCGGAAGTGCCGATCGAGTTGCGGAGGACTGCAATGCGAAACGAGAAAGTGTACCTGGTGATGATCGCGCTGGCGGCGGGATTCGCGTTTGGAGAGATGTATGCGCCGCGACCGGCGGAGGCAACGAACCGGGACATGATTCA
Source organism: Candidatus Acidiferrales bacterium (assembly GCA_030037225.1). Taxonomy (GTDB): domain Bacteria; phylum Acidobacteriota; class Terriglobia; order Acidiferrales; family UBA7541; genus JOPF136. The sequence continues at coordinate 7,574 of JASHRU010000061.1, forward strand.
GCTGCAGACGGATGTGTCGCGGCTGATTGATTCGGTGAACAACCTGAACACGTCGGTGGAGCAGAAGCACGCGGTGCTGAAGACGCTGCTGGAGCAGTCGCTGGACAGCGTGAACAAGCTGAGCACGAGCATGGGCGCGCTGGGCCAGACGGTGCAGCAGGTGCAGGCGACCACAGGTTCGCGCCTCGACGCGATGGGGACGCAGCTCCAGGCCATGGTGGACAACATGGACGAGCTGAAGTCGCGGCTGGGGAAACTAAACCAGCAAATGGCGGACACGCAGAGCACGCTGCAGAGCGTGGACGCGAAGCTGGCCGGAACCGCGCCGCAACTGCCGGCGCCTTCGGCTCCGCCCGTAGCGCAGGGCGGATTGCCCGCGCAGGGAATTGCAGGGCCTTCGGCGAGTCCCGCGGCAAGCGCGCCCGCGACGATGCCGCCGCCTTCGGCGGACGTGCTCTATGCTTCGGCCCGGAGGGATTTCGACACCGGCAAATACGATCTGGCGCGGCAGGAATTTTCGGACTATTTGAAATACTACCCGGACACGGACCTGGCGGGGAACGCGCAGTTTTACGAGGGCGAGATTTTTTTCGCGCAGGGGGATTATCAGAACGCGGTGTCCGCGTACGACCACGTGCTGGTCGATTATCCGAAGAGCTTCAAGCTGGCCGCGGCGCGGCTGAAGAAGGGGCTCGCGCTCCTGGAAATGGGACAGCAGGCGGCGGCAATCCGGGAACTGCGCGAAGTGGCGCGGCGGCATCCGGGAACGGACGAGGCCCGAAAGGCGAATGCGAAACTGCATGAGCTTGCTACTGGAGGGAGTTAGCCGGGCCGGAGAAAGGGGCGAGGGCTATCTCTCAAATGGCCTGATCCGCCTCGCGGATTGATCGTAGAGGCCGAAGGCCCGGTTCTATAGCCATCTCGAAATCCGGAACTTGAGTTCCCACTCTCCCAGAAGAGGAATCACACCGCTTCCCTAGAATTTCGGCTGTCCTCAACCGACATCCATGCTGTGCGGGGGCTGCGGCCGGCGGAGAATACGAAAAAGGCTGCCGTACCGAGAATCGGTCAGCCGTATCATTAGGGCGTGCAGCGGTGGGGGGAGCGGCCGGCTGTCCCGGCGGGTTGACGATGGCCGCGGGACCCGCGCATGGCGAAAAGGCTGCGGACTCGGCGCCGCGGGATTGTCCGGCCCCAAACAATTTCGACTGTCAGTGAGGATGCAATGAAGGTGGCGCGTTTCTTCGTTCTCATCGCAATGATTTTTGTGGTGTCGTTGGTGGTGTACCTGCTCACGACGCCGAGCACGCGGGAAATGCAGTTTACGGGCATTCTGATGGGTAACGACTACATCGCGAGCCCGCTGGTGCAAGGACGGCTGAAACGGCTGCTGGTGGATGAAGGATCCGCGGTGAAGAAGGGCGATCTGATCGCGGAAATCGACCCGCAGGAACTCGAGGCGGCGCGGGATTCCGCCGCGGCAAACATCCACACCTACGAGGCCAAGCTGCGGCAATCGGACGAGACCCGCATGATGCAGGACCAGCAGACAGCAGCAGCGGTGCAACAGGCGGAAGAGTCGGTGCAGGCGGCGCGGGCACAGCTCCAGCAGGCCAAGACGACGCTGGCGCTGAATGAAGTGACGTACACGCGCGATGAAGGCTTGTTCCGCGACGGAGTTCTGACAGCGCAGGAGCGCGACACGGCCGAGCAGGGCTACCTGGGTTCGCAGGCCAATGTGAAGGCGCTGGAGGACCAGGTGCGGGTGGCGGAAGCGCAGTTGGCGGTGGCAAAGGCAAACCGGCGGGAAGTGGAGGTGCAGCAGGCGGACATCGCGGCGACGCGGGCGCAACTGGCACAGGCGGTGGCGCAAAAGGAGCAGTCACAAACACAGCTGGGTTATACGGAGGTGTATTCCCCGTCGGACGGAATTGTGGCCGTGCGCGTGGCGCGCGAGGGAGAAACGGTGCAGGCGGGCGGGCCGATTGTGACGATTCTGGATATCGACCATCTGTGGGTGCAGGCGGACGTGGAAGAGACCTACATCGATCAAATCCGGTTCGGGCAGAAGCTGAAGGTGAGATTGCCTTCGGGAAACGAAATTGAAGGAGCGGTTTTTTTCAAGGGGACGGAATCAGACTTCGCGACGCAACGGGACGTGAGCCGCACGAAACGGGACATAGTGACGTTCGAAGTGAAAGCGGCCATTCCAAACCCAGAACGAAGGCTGTTCGCCGGCATGACTGCGTATCTGCTGGTGCCCCGGCCGCCGGGCGAGCGCCGCTGGATGCACTTCTAAATCCCACGGGAAGTGGAAATGAATGCAATTGAAGTAAGCGGATTGACGAAGCGGTTCGGCGACTTCGTGGCGGTGGACCACGTGAGCTTTGCGGTGCCGGAGGGGGAACTGTTCGGATTGCTGGGGCCGAACGGGGCCGGGAAGACCACGCTGATCCGGATGCTGACCACGCTCACGCCACCGAGCGACGGGGTGGCGCTGGTGGCCGGCCTGGACGTGCGCGATGATCCGGATGGAGTGAGGAATTTGATCGGCGTAATTCCCCAGGCGCTAACCTCGGACCCTGACCTGACGGCCGAAGAAAATCTGAACATTCACGCCAAGCTGTACGGAATCCCGGCGGGAGCGCGAGCGGCGCTGACGGCGGGATTACTGGAGGCGGTGGACCTGGCGCGATTTGCGAAGGCGCTGGTGGGGACATTTTCGGGAGGCATGCGGCGGCGGCTGGAGATCGCGCGCGGGCTGGTGCATTCGCCGAAAATCCTGTTTCTGGACGAACCGACGACGGGACTGGATCCGGTATCGCGGGCCAATGTGTGGGAGATGATCGAAAAACTGCGAGAGCAGTCACGGCTGACGATCCTGCTGACCACGCACTACATGGACGAGGCGGACAAGCTTTGCGAGCGAGTGGCCATTGTGGACCACGGAAAGCTGGCGGCGCTGGATACGCCGGCACGGCTGAAAGACAGCGTAGCCTCGAACGAGGTGATCGAGGCGGAGTTTGTGGGTGCGCCGGGCAACTGGCGGGAGTTGCTGGAGGAAGTGCCGGACGTGGTGGGCGTGAGCGAGCAGGACGGGGTGACGCACATTACGGCGAAGAACGGCGGAGAAATATTGGGTGCCGTGATGAACCTTGCGCGACAGCGAGGGGTGACAGTGAGGCGAGTGGCAGTGCAAAGCACCACCCTCGACGACGTGTTTTTGCATTTCACGGGACGGCAACTCCGGGACGAACTCGGAAGCAAACGGCTGGACATCAGCCATTTGTACCGATGAGACGCGACAGTCGGGAGTTTGGATGAGTCTCTACCGGATATTCGCCCTGATCGAGCGCGACATGCGGAAATTCTTCCGCAATCCGGCGCTGATGGTGGCGTCGATGATTTTCCCACTGGTGCAACTCGTGGTCCTGGGGTACGCCTTCGGCGGCAAAATTACCAATGTGGATGTGGCGCTGGTGGATAAGGACACGGGGACGGAGGCGCGGAAGGTGCGCGCGGGGCTGAACGCCATCGTGCAGAATCCGCACACCTTCAATCTGACCGAATACCGGGAGCTGCCGGAGGCGCTGACGGACCTGCGCGCCGGGTTCCTGAAAGCGGTGATCTACGTGCCGCCGGATTTTTCGCGGCGCGTGCTGCGCAACGAGAATCCACGCATCGCGTTTATCGAGGACAATACGGACACCTTCACGGCGAGCGGAATCTACGAACGCATGCAGCAACTCCAGAACGCGCTGAACGGGCCGGTGCTGGCGCCGATGGAGCCGGGAGAATCGCCGGCGGCGAACCTGGCGGGACTGTTCAGTCCGAACCGGCTGCCGGCGAGCATCGACATTCAAACTGTGGAAGTGTACCCGTACATCGACTACATCAAGTACCTGCTGGCGGGATCGATTTCGCTTTCGATTTTTGTGACGGCGATGATTGGCGGCGGCATTACATTGATTGACGACAAAGCGCGGGGGCTGCACGAAGGTTATCTGTGCACGCCGCTGAGCAAGGTGGACCTAGTGCTGGGGCTGATCGGCTCAGGCGCGATCAAGGGATTGATGGCGGGATTGATCATCACGGTGATTGGAGGGCTGATTGCGGGCATTCCGCAGTTGTGGGAACCGGTGCGGCTGATCTACCTGATTCTGGTGCTGGCGGTGACCTCGCTGGCGATGCTGAGCTTCATGTTCCTGCTGATGGTGCGCGTGAGTGATCCGCTGGTGCCGCGGGCGATCTTCGGGGTGCTGAACACGCTGCTGTTTTTCCCTTCGGGCGCCGTGTATCCGACGGCGGGATTTCCCATCTGGCTGCGAGCGCTTTCGTTTGTGGACCCGTTCACTTATGTGGTGGATGCGCTGAAAAACCTGCTGCTGAAAGATACGGGTTTCGCGGGCATATCGCTCGATTTGGGGCTGCTGGCAGCGTTTTCCGTAGTCGTGATTACGGGGTGCATCCTGCTGTTCAAGCGGCAGATTTAGGACGCAGCGGGAACCGGCCTGCATGCCCGGAAGCTCCCGGGGTAAAAGCCCCTTCCATCAATGCGCCTCGGAAAGGAATGGTAGAAGAGCCATGAAGCGATTCCATTGGGCGGTTCTGCTTGGACGAGCGAGCGCAGCGGGGGCGATGCACGCGTTTGTATTTGCGGTGTGCGCGTCAGCACAGGTGGGCGCTCCACCGCCGGCGGCCAGTCAAGCGAACGCACTGCCGCTGTCGGGACGCAGCGGGCAGAGCGGCGGAGCCGCGGCCGCTTCGACGCCGGTGCCGAGCACCACGACGAGCGTGAATACGCTGAACCCGGCGGTGTCGGTGCAAGGGGCCTATAGCGGAAGCGCGCAGAGCACCGTGCAAATGCCATTTTCTGGAAAGCTTTCGCTGGCGGAGGCGATCCAGCGGGGTGCGCGGTTCAACCTGGGGGCGGTGGGACTGGCGCAGGCAGTGTCGCAAGCACAGGGCCAGGCGCGGGCGGCGCGAAGCGCGCTTCTGCCGAACATCCGCGGAGACGTGGCGGATACCGAGGAGACGATCAATCTGCGCACCATTGGAGTGAACTTCAGCACGCCGACGTTTACGCTGCCGGCCATCGCCGGGCCCTTCAACGTGCTTGACGTTCGGGCGCGGCTGTCGCAGAGCATCGCGGACTTCACTTCGCTGAACAATTACCGGGCGGCACGGGAATCGGCCCGCGCGGGCGAGCTTTCGTCGCGGGACGCGCAGGATATGGTGGTGCTGGCCGTGGCGGGAGCGTACTTGCAAGTGTTTGCCGCGGAGGCGCGCCTGGACGCCACGCAGGCGCAGCTCGAAACGGCGACGGCGCTCTACGAGCGGACAAGGAAGCAGCTCGAATTCGGCAAGGCCACGCAGATCGACGTGAACCGGAGCCACGTGGAAGTGCTGCTGGATCAGCAACGCCTGGTGACGCTAAAGAACGATTTGGCGAAGCAGAAAATCAATCTAGCGCGGCTGACCGGGCTGCCGCCCAACGCGGATTACGAGCTCTCAAACGACATTCCCTACGCGCCGGCACCGCCAGTGAAGCTGGAGGACGCCATCCAAGATGCACTGGGCCATCGCGCGGATCTGAAGGCGGCGGAAGTGCAAGTGAGAGCAGCGGAGCGGGCATTCGATGCGGCGCGTGCGGAGCGGTTCCCTTCCCTTTCCGCGAGCGCGGATTACGGCGAGATTGGGGTTCCTCCGGACTTGCGGGCGACGTACACGGTTTCCGCGACGCTGAACGTGCCAATATGGAATGGCGGGCGAACCGGAGCTGACATTCAGCAGGCGCAGGCGGCAGTTGCGCAACGACGCGCGGAGCTTGAAGACACGCGAAGCCAGATCGAGAGTGAAGTGCGAACCGCGTATCTGGACCTGGAAGCCGCAGCGAGCCAGGTGGACGTGGCGCAGCAGAATATCGAGCTGATGGGAACGACGCTGAAGCAGACAATCCAGCGGTTTGAGGCGGGCGTGAGCGAGAACACCGACGTGGTGCAGTCGCAGGAATCGGTGGCGGGCGCACGGCTGGATTACATTGATAGCGTATTCGCGCACAATCTGGCAAAGCTGAGCCTGGCCCGGGCGATGGGAAATGCCTCGGGCAGGCTGACACAATTCCTCAGCACGCAGCAGCGGCCGTAAGATGGGCTCGGCAACGGGGCCGGCTGGCGAAGGGATGGCGCTTGGAGGTTTTTCACCAGCATGATAGTTTCGCGCGGAGAGGTGGAATGTTATGTCCGTTAATAAGGTGATTTTAGTGGGACGGCTGGGGCGGGACCCTGAGGTGAGATACACATCGGCGGGACAAGCGGTTGCGAATTTCAGCCTGGCGACGGATGAAACGTACCGGGACCGGGCGGGCGAGCGACAGAAGCGGACAGAGTGGCACAAGATCGTGGTGTGGGGGAAGCAGGCCGAGACGGCACAAAAGTATTTGAAGAAAGGGTCGTTACTTTACCTGGAAGGACGCATCCAGACGCGGGAATACACGGACCGCGACCAGAACAAGCGGACCAGCTTCGAGATTGTGTGCAATACCTTCCGCATGCTCGGAGGGCGGGGCGACGGAGCGGGCGCTCCTAGCGCGGGTGGCGCCGGTGATGAGATGGAGGCACCGGCGGCGGGCCATGGCGAAGAAATGGGGACGGGATCGGACGTAACGGACGAGGATATTCCTTTCTAGAAGGGCCTGAGAAAACCCTGCGCTGGGTGGGCTTCGCGAGCGGTGGTGTGTCCCTCGCGAAGTGGTTAGCGATTAGTAAGAGAGGAGAACCGCAGGGGGAGGGGCGACAAAGTGACCTTTGCGCAGGTGAGGAAGATGGCGCTGGAGATGGAGGGAGTGGAGGACGCGAAGTCGTATGGGACGGCTGCGTTCAAAGTGCGGGGGAGCTTAATGGCGAGATTGAAGGAGGATGGGGAAACGCTGGTTCTGGCGACTACGTTTGAAGAACGGGACGGATTGATGGCAGAGGAGAGGGAAACTTACTTCATCACGGACCACTACTTGGATTATCCGTGGGTTCTGGTGAGATTGAAGAAGGTGAAGCCGGAGGCGATGCGGGAACTGTTGGCCCGGGCCTGGAGATTGGCTAAAGAGCGGAAGAATCAGGGCACGAGAGCGGGGAAACGAAGCTAGTGGGTTGGAGGGCAGGCCGGGTTGGGCATAGTTTGCTCCGTGGCGGGCGAAGGCTGCTCGAAAACGCGAAAGGAGTGCGAAGGCGGGAGCCTCTCGTCCCGGAGCCTGACGTTCAGGGGGTTCCGCGGAGCGCGTGCTTATTTTTGCTGAGAGCCAGTCTGCTGCTTATCGGCTCTAGCAAGCCGCTCATCGAGATTGTGAATGAAGACCTCGAACTTGGGAAGCTGATCTGGTGAGAGGATGGCGCGGATGCGCTGGCGGCCGCGCTGACGGGCCTCCTCGAACTGGGGAGTGACGGAAAGATAGATTTGGTGCCAATCGGCGACGGTTTGATCCATGCTTTGGCGAACCTGAGCGCGCTGGGCATCAGTAAGGTTGAGCTGCTGACTGAGTTCCTGGAGCAGTTCCTCACCGCTGGGCACGGAATTGGCGCTCGAGGCGCGAGTGGACCAGATGCGGTCGCCGAACACGTGGACGGCGAGACCGCCAACGACGGCGCCGCAGAGAAACACGCAGAAAACGAGAGTGGCTGCCTTGAATTTCATCGCGGTTGCCTCCCGCGCTCGCTGGAGAGGAGCGCGATCACCACATCATCCGGATTGACGGGTGCGGGATTGGAATTCCTGGAAATCACGAGGACATCAGAGCCGCGAAGCCGTCCGACAGCCCGCCGGCCGGCGCGTGTATAGCCGGAAGCGGAAAGCGCGCCGAGAAGCAGACCAACGGAAAGAGCGGCAGCCATGAAGCGGAGCGAGACGGACTGAAGTAGCGGCAGGAATTCGCCGGAGCGGGCGGACTGCGCGCGGATGCGCGCGCCGACGCGTGCGGCGAAGAAATGGTCGGCGGCGAGTGACTCGGGAACGGCGACAGCGCCTTCGCGGACCAGCGTGCCGGCGGCGCAGGCGAGATTGAAGGCGTCGCGGCAATAGGGACAGGCGGAGAGGTGGGCAGCAAGAGACGGATCGGGCTTGGCGGAGGGCTCGGCTTCGAGCGTCTCGAGGTAATCCTCGAGGCGAGCCTCATACGCGGGGCAGGCTTGATCGCGCCTGTGGAATAGAGACATGTTCACATCCTTCCTTTCATTGATCCGTTGACGGGGCCATTGGCTGAGCCCCTGGCCGAGGAGGCGGCAGCAGCGGCCATACGGCGCGGCTGTTCGTAGCGGCGGCGGTAAAGCTCCGAGAGACGACGCCGCGCGCGAAACATACGCACCTTGACGGTATTGGAGTTCATTCCGAGGGCCGCGCTGATCTCCTCGACGGAATAGCCTTCGACTTCCTTGAGGACAATCATCAGGCGCTCTTCGGGGGAAAGCTGAGCGAGAAGGCGCTCGACGGCCTGGCGGGATTCGGCTTGTTCGAGGGCGGCGCGGCCGGGCTCTTCCGGAGGGATCTGGGTGAGGCGTTCCTCCTGTTCCATGCTCAGGTCAGATTCATAGACGAGCTTGCGGGCCTTGCGCTTGCGGAGGTAGTCGTAGGTTTCGTTGACGGTGATTTTGTAGAGCCAGGTGCCGAAACTGGAGCGTCCGTCGAAGCGGCGGAGGGCCGTGAAAACTTTGAGGAAAACCTGCTGCGCGATGTCTTCAATGTCTTCGCTCCAGCGGAGGATTCCGGCAACGATGCCGAGAACGCGGCGCTGGTGGAGGCGGACAAGTTCCTCAAAGGCCGCTACATCTCCCTTTTGGGCCTTGCGAATGCAGGCAGACTCGTCGGCTCGCGGGTCCCGCTGTTGCGGGGCCACGGAGCTGGCGGACGCGATGCGCGGCTGTGCGAGCGCCAAGTTCACTCCAGTCCTTGGGACGCGCCGGAAGAGGCGCCGGTTACAAGAGGATAGGCGCGAGTACCCATGGGAAAAGAAGGCAGAGAAAACGCCGCAGGCTGAAGATTCTTGTTCCGGTGTGAAACGTCCGAGGTGAGACGGATTGGCCGGACCAGTGAGCCGGCTGCAGGAAGAAAAAGGCTGTGGAAAGCTCGAAGAGAATTGCGATAGAAGCTTGCACTACACATATAAATATGGTGTAATACCGGCATGATTATCGGCGACCGTATTCGCTCACTCAGAGAAACCAAGAAACTCTCCCAGGGGGACATCGAGAAGCGCACCGGCCTGTTGCGGTGCTACATCTCGCGCGTCGAGAACGGGCACACGGTGCCCGCGCTGGACACGATCGAGAAGATCGCGCGCGCTCTCGAGGTACCACTCTACCAAATGTTTTACGATGGCGAGGAGCCTCCAGTGCTGCCAAAGTTGCCGCGGCGCCGGTCGGCCGACGACATCATTTGGGGGAGCGCCGGGAAGGACGCGCGAACGCTGACGCGCTTCCGGCGGCTGCTGGGAAAAATTGACGACAAGGACCGGAAGCTCCTGCTCTTCATGGCGCAGAAGCTGGCGCGACGCGCAGCAGCAGCAGCGTAAAGCGGCGAGGCGCGATACCCCAGGACGGGCAGATGCAGATCTGCGGGAGCCTGCCTGGCGGCCGGTACGTTTGGCGGTAGGGCTCGTTTCCCCCGTCGTTCGCATTTCTATTCCCACTCAATCGTGCTGGGCGGCTTGGAACTGACGTCGTAAACGACGCGGCTGACGCCGCGGACTTCGTTGGCGATGCGCGCGGAGATGCGCGCGAGGACGTCGGTGGGCAGGCGGGTCCAGTCAGCGGTCATAGCGTCCTCGGAGTCCACCACGCGGACGGCGATGGTCGAACCGTAACTGCGGTCGTCTCCCATCACACCGACGCTGCGCACGGGAAGCAGCACAGCAAAGGCCTGCCAGACTTTTTCGTAGAGGCCGGCGCGGCGAATTTCCTCGACGACGATGGCGTCCGCTTCGCGAAGAGTGGCGAGGCGATCTTCCGTAACATCTCCTAACAAACGCACGGCGAGGCCGGGGCCTGGGAAGGGGTGCTTGGTGAGCATTTCCTCGGGAATGCCGAGTTCGCGGCCGATGCGGCGGACCTCGTCCTTAAAGAGATCGCGGAGGGGCTCGATGAGTTCGAAGGGAAGGTCGGGCGGAAGGCCTCCGACATTGTGATGCGTTTTGATGGTGGCGGAGGGACCTTTGACGGAGACGGATTCGATGACGTCGGGATAGAGGGTGCCCTGGACGAGGAATTTGATGTCGCCGAGCCTTTTCGCTTCGTCAGCGAAAACAGCGATGAATTCGTGGCCGATGCGGCGGCGCTTCTCCTCGGGGTCGGTGACGCCAGCGAGACGGGAGAGGAAACGCGGGCCCGCGCGGACGCCATCCACGCTTAAACCGAGACGGTTGCGAAGAAGATCGAGCGTGTGCTCGTACTCGTCTTTGCGGAGGAGGCCGGTGTCCACAAACACGTTGGTGAGGCGATTGCCGATGGCGCGATGGACCAGGGTGGCGGCGACAGCGGAATCTACGCCTCCGGAAAGGGCGCAAATGGCTTTCGCGCCGCCGACTCGCGCGCGGACGGCCTGAACGGTCTCAGCGATAAAGGCGCCCCCCGACCAGTTGGGCTGAGCGCGGCAGATATTGAAGACGAAATTGCCAAGGAGATCGGCGCCATGCTCGGTATGGCGGACCTCGGGATGGAACTCGACGGCGTAGATCTTGCGGGCGGGATCTTCAGCGGCGGAGATGGCGTTGTCGGTCGTAGCGACGACGTGGAAACCGGAAGGAAGCGAGACGACATGGTCGCCGTGGCTATTCCAGACACGGAATGAGGGCGGCATATTTCGGAAGAGCTCAGAGCCGTTCTGAACGGCAAGCTGCATGGGGCCGTATTCCTTGTGCGATGCGGGAACGACCTTGCCACCGAGGGTGTGGGTGATCCACTGGAGGCCGTAGCAGATGCCAAGAACGGGCAGGCCGAGATCGAGGACGTGAGGATCGCAAACGGG
>JASHRU010000062.1 GCA_030037225.1 Candidatus Acidiferrales bacterium
TGGCGGCCTGGAAGGCGGGGGTGCACGGGGCGTTCTGGTTCATCGCGAAAGTGATGGGTTACGTGTACGTGTTCCTGTGGGCGCGGTTCACCTTCCCGCGCTACCGGTTTGACCAGTTGATGCAGGTTGGCTGGCATTACCTGATTCCGCTTTCGATCGTGAACGTGATGGGAGTGGCCACGGCCGTGGTGTTACACCGGGAGGCGGGATGGAATCCGGTAGTGAGCATCGGAGTGACGCTTGTGGTTACGATGCTGGCTGCGCTGTGGCTGGTGCGCGCGGGGGAGAGAAGGGAGCAGACGGCGCTGAAGAGCGCCGCCTGAGACGGGCAGAAGAGCGACGCAATGACGAATGAGATCTTATTTTATTTTTTCGCGGGACTAGCGGTGCTGGGCGGCGTGCTGGTGGTGACGATGCGCAACGCCGTGCACAGCGCCGTGTTCCTGATTACGACCCTGCTGGCCACAGCGGGCCTTTATCTGACGCTGAACGCGGAGTTTCTTTTCGTAGTGCAGATCATCCTGTATGTGGGCGGGATCATGGTGCTGTTCGTGTTTGTGATCATGCTGGTGAACCTGGACGTGGCACTGCACCAGGTGCAATTCAACCGGCAGACCTGGGTGGCAGGACTGCTTTCGTTCGCGCTTCTCGCGGAGCTGCTGGCAGCGGTGGCCCTGGCGCGCTCGTACGGTGAGGAGAATTGGCTGTTCGCGGCACCGCACGTGCCTACGGTGACCGCGGAAGGGAATACGGAGCAGATCGGAAGACTGCTGTTCCAGAACTACGTGATTCCCTTCGAGATTGCTTCGATTCTGCTGCTGGTGGCGCTGGTGGGCGCTGTGGTGATGGGGAAAAAGAGGATTTAGGAGTTCAGGAAAAACAGATCCCTCATCCCGCTTCGCGGGATTCGGGACGACAGCGGGGAGAGATGATACCGACCAGCCACTATCTCGTCGTCAGCCTGCTGCTGTTTACCACCGGAGTGATCGGCGTGCTGACGCGCCGCAACGTGATCATCGTGCTGATGTCGATCGAGCTGATCCTGAACGCGGTGAACATCAACCTGGTGGCGTTCTCGCAGCATCTGGCTAGCCTCGACGGGCAGATATTCGCGATTTTCGTGATTACGGACGCGGCGGCGGAGGCCGCGGTAGGGCTGGGCATCATCATCGCTTTCTTCCGCAACCGACAGACGTTGCTGGCGGATGAAATGGATTTGCTGAGATGGTGACGAAGCCAGAGGGACGGGTCGCGCGGACGGAGCGGAGTTTGGCGGATAGGTTTGCGCCGGCAGGGGCACGACATGTGGTGCCCCAACGGAGCTTAGGGTTGGGCGAAACCGCGGTGAATCTAGGATGAACGAGGCCGGATACTTTCTGGAGCATATCGGCTGGATTCCGCTGTTCCCGCTGGCCAGCGCGGCGCTGATGCTACTGTTGGGCCGGCGGCTGCCGAAGGCCGCGGTGAGCGTGGCCTGCGTCGGCAGCGTGTTTGTGTCTTTCGTTTATGCCGCAGGCGCGGTATTGCAGCTCGGGGCGCGCCCGGCGGAAGAGCGCGTCTTCCAGAAAATCCTGTTCGAGTGGATTCCCGCGATTCCCTATCACGGAGCGGCGCCCGGGCTTTCTCAGTTCTCGGCGGACTGGGGAATGCTGCTCGACCCGCTGTCTTCCGTGATGATTCTGGTGGTGACCGGAGTCGGCTTCCTAATTCATGTCTACTCGATTGGGTACATGGGCCACGAAGGCGGCTACTACAGATTCTTCGGGTACATGAACCTGTTCATGTTTTCGATGCTGACGCTGGTGCTGGGAAATAACCTACTGCTCCTGTTTGTCGGCTGGGAGGGCGTGGGGCTGTGCAGCTACCTGCTGATCGGATTTTTCTTCCTGAAGAAGTCGGCGTCGGACGCCGGGAAAAAGGCGTTTGTGGTGAATCGGGTGGGCGATGCGGGCTTCCTGCTCGGCATTTTCCTCGCTTCTACGGTATTGGGCACGATCCGGTTTACAGACCACGGGCTCGAAGGCGCCGCGAAGTTTTCGGGAATGATCGACGTCCTGCGGAGCGGCGCGTTCCATAGCGGCGAGGCCGTGTTGACGGCCATGGCGATTCTGTTCTTCATCGGCGCGACGGGAAAATCGGCGCAGATTCCACTCTACACCTGGCTGCCGGACGCGATGGAGGGGCCCACGCCGGTGAGCGCATTGATCCACGCGGCGACGATGGTGACCGCAGGCGTGTACATGGTCACGCGCATGAACGCGCTCTACCAGTTGGCGCCAGAGGCGATGCTGACCGTGGCGGTGATCGGCGGACTAACCGCGTTTTATGCGGCGACGATGGGGCTGGTGCAGAACGACATCAAACGCGTGCTGGCGTACTCGACCATCAGCCAGCTCGGGTACATGTTTCTGGCGCTGGGTGTGGGCGCATTTACGGCCGGAATCTTCCATCTGATGACGCACGCGTTTTTCAAGGCTCTGCTTTTCCTCGGCTCGGGGAGCGTGATCCACGCGCTTTCCGGCGAGCAGGACATGCGCAGGATGGGAGGGCTGTGGTCGAAGATTCCGACTACGGCCTGGACGTTTATGGCGGCAACGCTGGCCATCGCGGGGATTCCTCCGCTGGCGGGCTTCTTCAGCAAAGACGAGATCCTGTGGCGCACGTTTGCGGGCGGCGAATCGGGAATTTACAAGGTGCTGTATTTGGTCGGGCTGGTGACGGCGGGCATGACGGCGTTTTATATGTTCCGGCTGGTGAACCTGACGTTTTTTGGAAAATCGCGCGTCGAGCACGAAGTGGAGCATCACATCCACGAATCGCCGTCTTCGATGACCGTCCCGCTGATGATTCTCGCTTTCCTTTCGGTTGTCGGCGGCTGGATTGGCCTGCCTCACTTGAGCCTGTTTGAACGCTGGCTGGAGCCCGTGGTGGCGCCGGTCCAAGCCGCCGCAGGAGCGGCAGAAGCGGGATGGAGCATGGTTGAAGCCGGGATGATGCTCATCTCAGTGCTCGTGGCCTTGGGTGGAATCTGGCTGGCCTACAACATTTATCTGGAGCGCGAAGGGCTGGCGGACCAGCTTGCCGCGCGCTGGAAGGGCTTATACGAACTGGTCTTCCACAAATACTACATGGACGAGGTATACGACTCGCTGTTCGTCAACCGCACCAAGGATCTCGCGACGGCGCTGGGGGATTTCGATCGCGGAGTGGTGGACGGGCTGGGCGTGGACGGTTCGGCCACGGCGACCCGGCTTACTTCGCGCCTTTCGATGTGGTGGGACAGATGGATTGTGGATGGGCTGGTGAATCTTTCGGGAGCCATCGTCAGGTTTGCCAGCTATCCGGTGCGGATGGTGCAAACCGGCCTGGTGCAGAGCTATGCACTGGTGATCCTGTTTGGCGTGTTGCTGCTGCTGGTGGTGTATCTGGGATGGCCGGCAGTGAGCTACGTGCGGACTCTGCTGCATTCGGCGTGAGGGGGATGGAACCGTGGACGTGATGCGATTGATGGACACAAATCTGCTGAGCGTGATCCTATTCACGCCGCTCGTGGGCGCGATCCTGTTGTTGTTCGTGCCCGGGCGGCTGGCCAACGCGCACCGGTGGATCGCGAATCTGTTCGGGTTTGCGGGCTTTTTAGTGTCGCTGCCGCTCATAGGACGGTTTGGCGCAGGGGCACCCGGCTTTCAGCTTCGCGAGGATTACGACTGGATCCCTTCGATTGGCGCGAAATATTCGTTGGGAGTCGACGGGCTGAGCTTTGTGCTCGTTCTGCTGACGACAGCGCTTGGAGCCATCGCCATTCTTTCTTCCTGGAGCGCCATACAGACGCGCGTGAAGGAGTACTACATTCTGCTGCTGCTCTTGCAGAGCGGAATGCTGGGCGTCTTCATGTCTCTGGACTTCTTTCTCTTCTACGTCTTCTGGGAAGTGATGCTGGTTCCGATGTATTTTCTGATCGGCGTGTGGGGCAGCGATCGGCGGCTTTACGCAGCAATCAAATTCTTCCTCTACACGCTGGTCGGCTCGGTGCTGATGCTGCTGGCCATTTTGAGAATTTATTTCGGGTACATGAGCGAGCACGCGGGCGCGTACACGTTCAACATCCAGGCCTTGCTGGAGAGCACGAAATCGTTCGATCCCTCACTGCAGCAATGGCTGTTCTGGGGGCTGTTCTTCGCCTTTGCGATCAAAGTGCCCATGTTTCCGTTCCATACGTGGCTGCCCGACGCCCACACCGAGGCTCCGACGGCGGGATCGGTGATCCTGGCCGGCGTGCTACTGAAAATGGGGACGTACGGTTTTCTGCGCTTCTCGGTGCCCATGCTGCCGGAAGCGACGAAGCATTACGCCTGGCTGATGATGGTTGTCTCGGTGATTGCCATCATCTATGGCGCGCTGGTGTGCATGATGCAGAAGGACATGAAACGGCTGATTGCCTACAGCTCCGTGAGCCATATGGGGTTCTGCACGCTGGGGATTTTTGCGCTGACGCCGATGGGCCTGCAGGGCAGCATTCTGCAACAGCTCAACCACGGGATTTCGACCGGCGCACTCTTTCTCATCGTGGGGGTAATCTACGAGCGGCGGCATACGCGGCTGATTTCTGAGTTTGGCGGGCTTTCGACGCCGATGCCGAACTACGCGACCATCTATCTGATCATTACGCTGAGCTCGCTGGGCATGCCGTTGCTGAACGGGTTCATCGGGGAGTTTCTGATCCTACGGGGCACGTTTGAAGTCACCGGGATCGGCAGCCATCCGGCCAACGGCAAATATTTCGCCGCTTGGGCCGTGGCCGGAATCGTGCTCGGCGCGGCGTATCTGCTGTGGCTCTATCAGCGCGTGATGTTCGGCAAGGTGACGAACCCGGCGAACGAAAAGCTGCCCGACTTGAACGTCCGCGAATTTGCCTGCCTGGTGCCGCTCGTGCTCGCGGCGCTGTGGATCGGGATTTATCCCGCTCCGGTGCTGAGGTACCTGGAAGAGCCGGCCAACGCCATTGTGCAGCGCGTGAATCCCGAGTACTTCAGCGCGCGCGCGGCGCGCGTTCCGGTGGAGGTGGCCGCGCCCGCGCAACCCCCTTCAGGCGCCAGCGAGCATTCCGACCTGCCCCCCGCGGCGCCGACGAGGTAATGCGGAATGGTCCAGGATCTCCTAAGCCGCCTGGGAATGCAGTTGCCGAAGGAGTTTGCGCTCATTCTGCCGCAGGTTCAGCTCGGCATCTTCGCACTCGGCATCCTGCTCACCGATTTTCTGCTGGACCGGAAATCGCGCTGGTGGAACGCGGTGCTGGCGCTTGCCGGCGTGGGATTCAGCGGCAAGGCGCTGTGGAACCTCCGCAACCTGGAGGACGTGAGCGCCTACCACAGTTCCATTGTGGTGGATCCGTTCGCCGTGTTCTTCGGCTTCCTGTTCCTGATTTCCGCCGCACTCGTGATTCTGCTATCGGTCCGGTATCTGGAAATTGAAGACGAGCACCATGGCGAGTTCTACGCGCTGCTGCTGCTCGCCACCATCGGCATGATGTTTCTGGCCACTGGCAGCGACCTGATCACGCTCTTTCTCGGGCTGGAGACCATGGCCCTCTCCTTCTATGTCCTCACCGGCTTTCTTCGCCACCGCAAAGCCTCGAATGAAGGCGCGTTGAAGTATGTTCTGCTAGGCGCGTTTTCGAGCGGAATCCTAGCCTACGGATTCTCGCTGATGTACGGCATCGGGGGTTCCACGAATCTCGCACGCATCGCGCAGGCGTATGCGGAGCGGTCTCCGGGCGATCCGCTGGTGCTGATCTCGCTGGTGACCGTCTCGGCGGGCGTTTTCTTCAAAATCGCGGCTGTTCCGTTCCACATGTGGGCGCCGGATGTGTATGAAGGCGCGCCGACATCGATCACCGCTTCGATCAGCGTGGCATCGAAGGCGGCGAGTTTTGCATTGCTGCTGCGAATCTTCTGCACGGCGTTCTGGCCCATCCGGCCGAACTGGGAGATGGTGGTAGCCGGCGTGGCGGTGGCTTCGATGACGATCGGGAACTTCGGCGCCATCACGCAGAGCAATCTGAAGCGTTTGCTGGCGTATTCGTCGATCGGCCACGTCGGTTACATGCTGCTGGGCCTGGTTGCCGGGACGCCGGACGGGTTCAAGGGCATCGCGTTCTACCTGCTGGTGTATGTGTTCATGAACACGGGCGCTTTTGCGATCGTGATTCTGCTGCGGCGCGAGGGCGTGATTGGCGAAGACATCGAAGACCTGAACGGGCTGATTTCCCGGCGGCCCGTGGCTGCGATCTTGCTGCTGATTTTTATGCTTTCGCTCGCGGGAATCCCGCCCACGGCGGGCTTCATCGGAAAATACTTTATTTTCCTATCGCTCATCGAGACGGGCCACTACGTGCTGGCTGTTTTTGCCGCGCTCTACATCGCACCGGCGCTTTACTACTACTTTCGCGTGGTGGTGCATGCGTGGATGCGGGAGCCGGGCGGCGCTGCGCGGCCAACGATCTCCGTAGCGCAGGGTGTGGCACTGGCTGCCTGCACGCTGTTTATTCTTGTGGCCGGACTGCTCCCTGACCGCTTCATCAATTTCGCCGGCACCACGCTTCAGTCGCAATTCCTGCAGATGATCCTGCGCTGAGTTTGCGCTTGCAGTCCCGTGGCGCAATTCGATTCCAGTCCAGGCGCACGCGCCCCGCTTGCCCGGAGGGGTCTCCACAAAGGACGGATCACGGCTTTGATGTTCTTAGGTGCTCGATCTGGTGGACCGCATGACACTCACACTTTCTGACTGGTGGGCCATCGCCGCGTACCTCGGGATCACACTCGCGCTCGGCCTGTATTTCCGCCGCCGTTCCGGCCGCAGCACGGAGGACTACTTCGTTTCCGGCCGCGAAGTGTCGTGGTGGCTGGCAGGCACGTCGATGGTGGCCACGACATTTGCGGCAGACACGCCTCTGGCCGTCACGGGGCTCGTCTATAAATACGGCATTTCGGGGAACTGGCTCTGGTGGTCGCTGCTGCTCTCCGGAATGATGACGGTTTTTCTCTTTGCGAGGCTCTGGCGCCGCTCCGGCCTAATGACCGACGCGCAGTTCGCAGAACTCCGCTACTCCGGCGGCGCGGCGGCGTTCCTTCGTGGCTTTCGCGCCGTGTATCTCGGCCTGCTGATGAATTGTCTGATCCTCGGATGGGTGACGAAGGCGATGGTCGGGATCACGGCAATTGCGTTAGGCATTCCGGAGCAGCGCGCGCTGGCGCTTTGCGTCTTCTTTCTGATCCCGTTCACAGGCCTGTACGCCACTCTTGGCGGCCTGTGGGGGGTACTCTGGACCGACCTGTTCCAGTTCGTGTTGAAGATGGGAGTTGTGATCGCCGTCGCTGTGTACGGCGTAGCTTCGGTGGGAGGGGTTCTTCCGCTTCTGGAGCGCCTCGGCAAACTTCGCACCGGTGTGGAGTTTTCCGGGCATCCTGCGGGCGACCCCACGCATTTCCTGCCGGATTTTGGCCTGGGCCTTTCGGGCCAGGCGATTTGGACGCTGCCCCTGGCGGCCTTTGCCCTGAACCTAGGCGTGCAATGGTGGGCGGCCTGGTATCCAGGCGCGGAGCCGGGTGGCGGCGGGTATGTGGCGCAGCGAATCTTCGCTACGCGCAATGAGCGGCACGGGCTGCTGAGCGTGCTTTGGTTCAACGTAGCGCACTACGCGGTGCGGCCCTGGCCGTGGATCCTGACAGCGCTGGTGGCCCTGGCCATGTATCCCAACCTGGAGCACCCGGAATCGGGCTACATGATTGTGGCCACCACCTGCCTGCCCCACGCGTTGCGCGGGCTGCTGGTGGCGGGCTTTTTCGCCGCGTTCATGTCGACATTTGCGACCCAGCTCAACTGGGGCAGTTCGTACCTGGTCAGCGATTTCTACCGGCGGTTCCTGCGCCGCGACGCGGCCGAATCGCACTACGTCAACGCGTCGCGAGTCGCCACCTTGCTGCTCGTCGCTGTGTCCGCGCTGGTGGCTTCGCAGCTCAGTTCCGTGGTGGAGGGCTGGAAATTCGTGCTGGAAGTGGGCGCGGGGACGGGCGCCGTTTACATGCTCCGCTGGTACTGGTGGCGGATCAATGCATGGAGCGAGATTTCTGCAATGCTCGCCGCGCTGTGCGTTTCCGTGGCCCTGCTGAGGTTGCGGCCATCGGCTCCCGACGACCTGCTCGCCTTCGCCCAGAACGCGATCATCACAACGGGAGTAACGACGGCCATCTGGCTGGCGGTCACTCTCGCGACTCGGCCAGAACCGCGGGAAACTTTGTTGCGTTTTTATCGCACTGTGCGGCCGGACATCACCGGTTGGCGCTGGGTGGCCGAGTTGGCGCCGGAAGTGAGTGCGGAACGCACACTAGCGGCGAATCTGCGCGCCTGGGTGCTGGGTTGCGCGATGGTTTACTCGGCCCTCTTCGCCGTGGGGGATTTCTGTTTCGGGCGCATGGGGCAGGGAACCATGCTGGCGGCTGTTGCAATCGTTTCCGGATGGCTGGTGAGCCGTGAGATCGCTCGCCAGTCGTGGCGCGAGGGATGAAGGGGTGGGGAGAATCCGGGAGAAGAATCGTCCCAACGTCACAACTGCAATGCGCGCGGCTAGCGGGGAATTTCGAGGACGCTGTTGAGGCCGCCGACGGCATCGTGGGTTTTTTTCGGGTTCGCCGGATCGTCCATCCAGCGCCTGCCATCGATCACGAATTTGTATTCGTAGGTTCCGGGCGGGATCTTCATGGGCGCGGTGCGCCACGTGCCTTTACCGTCCTTAGAGAGCTTTGCTCCTGGAGGCGCCCATCCGTTCCAGGAGCCGCACACTTCCACCATGTTCGCCTCGTCGTCATGGAAGCGGAAGACGACGCCTTCGCGCCCAATGGACGGCGACTTTTCAAAAGCCCCGCCGCCCCCATGCCGCTCTTCGAGCGCGCGCGCCACTGCGGCTCCAGCGGCCAACGCCCCTGCACCCTGCCGGTCGGCCGGAGCGCCGGGCACGGGCTCCGCGGTTTGCATCAGGATCTGCCGGATGAGCAGCGGCGAAAGCTTCGGGTTTGCCTCCAGCATGCACGCGATGGCGCTGGCTACCAGCGGCGCGGCAAAACTTGTCCCCTCCACGTGCTGGTAGTGCGGCGTGATCAGCTTCAGCTCAGCGAGCCGCTGCTTGTTGATAGGCTGCCCGCGCCTGCGGCGCTCGAATAGTTCCATGGCCTCGCGCGCAACCGCAGTCCCGGGGAGAACGGGGGCGGCCACCCACAGGCTAGGCGCCACGAGCTCCGGTTTGGGAGCCTCGTTTGTAGCTTCGCCGTAATTGCTGTGCCAGAGCGCGATTTCGTCCTGACGGAAGCTGTTGCGGTCGTCGATTCCCCCGATCGTGAGCACGCGGGGCGCCGTTGCCGGAGGCAGCAGGCGGCGTTCTCCTGCATTTCCGGCCGCCGCCACCACGGCGATGCCCGCTTCGATGAGCGCCTCGGCAGCTTGATCCACGGGATTGCCCAACAACGGCTCCACAGGGTCGCCGCCTACCGAAAGGCTCACCACGCGCAGGCCTAGTTCCGGCCCTTCCCGCAAGAGCCACTGGAGCGCGCGCACGATCGTTTGGTTAGTGATGCGGCCATTTTCATCGCGCCCCTGAATCAGCACCAGATTTGCTTCGCTCGCCAGCCCTGCGTAAAGGCCGTTGCTCAACCGCCCGTTTCCGGCTGCGACCACGCTGGTCATCAGTCCGTGCCACTGCCAGTCCGCGCCCGCATGCCACTTCGGCCATGCCGGACGCCGGTCGGGCGAAAACCGAAAGGCGCGCATGGGCTCGCGCGTGGCGTCGGCGACAGCCAGGATGCGATTGCGCGGCTCGACCAGGTCCGGGTGCGGATAGAATCCCGAATCCACGAGGGCCAGTGTGACGCCGCGGCCGGCGAAGCGCGGGTCCGCGCGCAGGCGTAATGGAGTGGGAATCGCGCCGAATGCGGCCTCGGCATCGAGCGGCCACGACGACTGGACGCTTCGCTCGAACGAGCTCGCGCCGTGGTCCAGCAGATTGCGCAGCAGATTCTTCTGCACGCATGCCGGGCAACCACCTTCTTTGTTTATCCAGAATGGATACCAGTGCGCTTCGTCGAGCAGCGAACGCGCAACGGTTGCTCCGCACCCAGGACATTTCGCCTCCCTACGGCGCTTCAGGATTGCCCAACGGCCCCGATCCAGCGGCACTCGCGCTCTCCTCGGCAAAGATGAACACGGCTCCCACACTGCGGAGAGTCGCTCCCTTCGTGTCGGACGGTAGCCTACACCAGAGAGCGCCGTCCGCCAGCGGTGGGCGGAGTGTTGCCGGAGCCGGCGAATACAACTCTTCGGGCGCCTGGCGGGGCGCCCCCGCCGAACTGCGGTGCAGACAAATTAGCTGGTTATGGCCGGCGGAACTCGTGGTGTTCGACGCGCGGTCCTGCCGCGTGCACCCAGCCATGCTGGTACGGATGCGCATAAAAGCCTCGATTTGCCCAGCCGCGCATCCATGGGGTTTCGTCGAAGAAAATGGCGTGCGCGCCCCATCCGAAGTAGGGGTGCGCCCACCCGAAAGCAAAGAAAGCGGGCCCGATCACGATGGCCGGGCTGAATCCGATGGCAAAACCGACCGCGAAACCGGGACGCGGCGGCCCGAAAACGATGAGCGGGTCATAGACCGGAACGTAGATATACGCCGGGTTTACCGGCAGGATTTCCACGTAGCCGCCGGAGTCCACGACGTTGTAATAGGGCGTTGGATGGAGATAACCGTACTTCTGCGATTCCTTGCGCACGCGCTGGACAGCATCCATTACATCCGCTCGCTGTGTGAGCACCGCGTTGCCGAGCTGGCCGGTCCACGCAGGATCCTGCGCCATCATGTTGAGAACGGACGGGAAAGGAAGCAGGGCCAATACGGTGGGATCCCAGGGCAGGTTGTCCTCGCGAATGGCTTCCGCCAATTTGTCCTTGCTCAGGTAGCTGTGCTGGTTGGCCCACTGGGCGGCTTCCGGGATCTGTTCGGGAAATGTGGAGGCGCCCAAGATCTGGGCCAGCAACGGATCCGGATAGAGCGCGATCCTCTCCACCAACTGATCCAGTTGTTTTTTCCCCAGCGGTGGGCCCGGCTGCGGAGTAGCAGCAGGAGCCGCCTCTGGCGCAGACGGAGGAGGCGGCGGAGGAGGCGGCGGAGCTTGAGTTTGGGCCGAGGCTTGAAGGGATAAGAAGGCGGTAACTACAAATAGGGTCGCGAAGGCCCAGGAGGAGCTGAAGCGCTTTGATTTCCGCCTCCGACTTTCGCGCCAGGAGTCAGGCGAAAAGCGTGGAATCCGACCGTCCTGGGAAAGCCGCAGCACGCCCGGAGTGCTGAACCATTCGACTTCTCTCATCCTCATCGATAATTCCCCCTTTTTCGAATAAGAATTGCCAGCCTTAGGAAATGGAATTGACCTTGGAAGTTCCAAGCGCGGCGCTATATTGCGTCCACTCCTGTTCCGAATCCGTCGATGCTTTGCCTCTCTACCTATGATGCCAGCGCCACTCGGTGAGTTTCCACCATAAATCGACGCGCGGCGCCGACGCGATGCGTTGATCCCTCTCCTGCGGCGCAGCAGCGGCAGGAATTTTGATCACAACTGCGGTCATACTCGTTCGTCGCAAGCAGCATTCCCGGCGGGTCCACCGTCGTTCACTGGATGAGATTGCATGCTAAAATGTTTTTGTTCCGCGCGCCCGTAGCTCAGTTGGATAGAGCGTCTGGCTACGAACCAGAAGGTCGGGTGTTCGAATCACTCCGGGCGCACCACTCATTCCAAAGCATTTAGCGAATTAATTTACGACGCCAAGAACCTCTGAGGGAGCCACTTGGGGAGCCACCGGGCTCAGGATCGCGTCCATCTTGTCAGCCAGTTCTTGCTGGGTCTCCTTGATGACGTGCGCATACGTCTGCATGGTGAACGCGACTTGTCGAT
>JASHRU010000063.1 GCA_030037225.1 Candidatus Acidiferrales bacterium
CGCACCGGCAAAGTGCTGGCGGTCAATCCGGCCAAGCGCACGGTCACCGTGGAGCATGCCAACATCATCAAAAAGCACACGCGGCCGAATCCCTCCAAGAACATTCGAGGAGGGATTCTCGACAAGGAAGGGCCGATCGACGTTTCCAACGTCATGCTGGTCTGCCCGAGCTGCGGCAAGCACACCCGGGTGGGGCATAGCAGGCTCCCGGACGGCAGCAAAGCGCGCACCTGCCGCCGGTGCCATTCGACGATCGAGGGTAAATAGGATGCCGAGCCGTTTGCACGACAAATACCGCAAGGAGACCATGCCGGCGCTGGTCAAGCGCTTCGGCTATACCAACTCGATGGCCGTGCCGCGGGTCAAGAAGGTGACCGTCAACATCGGCCTCGGCGAAGCGAGCCAGAATGTGAAGCTGCTCGACACGGCCGCCCTGGAACTCGGCCAGATCGTCGGGCAGAAACCGGTGATCACCCGCGCCAAGAAGTCCATCGCGAATTTCAAGATTCGCAAAGGCATGGCTATTGGCTGCATGGCGACTTTGCGCGGCGAGCGGATGTATGAATTTCTGGACCGCTTAACTTCGGTGGTTCTGCCCCGCGTGCGCGACTTCAAGGGCCTCCCCGCCGGCTCCTTCGACGGCCGCGGCAATTACACGCTCGGGCTCAAGGACCAGCTCGTCTTTCCCGAAATCGATTACACCCGCGTGGACAAGATCAAAGGCATGAACATCACGCTCACCACCTCCGCGCACTCCGATGAGGAGTGCCGCGAGCTGCTCAAGCTGATGGGCATGCCCTTCCGCGCCAAATCCGAGGAGCGTTGATGGCCAGAACCGCCCAATTCGCCAAGACCCGGCGCAAGCCCAAGTTCAGGATTCGTGCCCGCAACCGCTGCCGCCTCTGTGGCCGCGGCCGCGGCTATTTGCGCAAATTCCACCTCTGCCGGCTTTGTTTCCGCGAACTCGCGCTCGGCGGGCAAATTCCCGGCGTCGTCAAGGCGAGCTGGTAGGGAAGGAAACGACATGCAGACCGATCCCATCGCCGACATGCTTACGCGCGTACGCAACGCCTCCCGCGCCAAGCACCCCCGTGTGGATGTCCCGGCGTCCAAGCTCAAAATTGAAATCGCGCGCATCCTCAAGGAGGAAGGCTTTATCGCCACCTACAAAGTGGCGGAGGAAAACCGCGTCAAGAAGACGCTGCGGATTTTTCTCAAATACACCCCCGACCGTCACAGTGTGCTTTCCGGCCTGCGCCGCGTGTCGCGTCCCGGCCGCCGCGTCTTCACCGGCAAGGCGGACGTCAAGCGCGTGATGGGTGGCATGGGCGTCAGCATTCTCACCACGCCCAAGGGCGTGATGACGGGCAAGGCCGCCCGCCGGAACGGCGTCGGCGGCGAAGTGCTGTGCGAAGCGTGGTAAAGGAGAGAGTGAGCGGGTCATGTCGCGCATAGGTCGCAAGCCGATTTCGATTCCCTCGGGCGTCAAGGTCCACGTCGCCCCGGAGCGCGTGGAAGTCCAGGGCCCCAAGGGAAAGCTTTCCGTGCCGCTGCCCGCCGGCATTCGCGTCGAGCAGAAAGATAAGGAGGTGCTCGCCTCGCGCGAGTCGGAGGACCAGCGCGCCCTGCACGGCCTCACCCGCGCTCTTCTGGCCAACGCGGTCCACGGCGTTACCGAAGGCTTCAAGCGCGAGCTCGATATCGTCGGCGTGGGTTACCGCGCCGAGCTCAAGGGCAAGAATGTGGTATTCAGTCTCGGATATTCGCATCCCATCGAATTTCCCGTGCCTGAAGGGATTCAGATTTCCGTGGCCCAGCAGACGCATCTGGTGGTCACCGGCGCCGACAAGGCTCAGGTCGGCCAGGTTACCGCCAATATCCGCGCCCTGCGTCCGCCCGATCCCTACAAGCAGAAGGGCGTTCGCAGGACCGGCGAGCACCTCAAGAAGAAGGCCGGCAAGGCCGGCGCCAAGGCGGGTGCGGCCTGATCCCGCCCCAAGGAGATTGAGCGTGGCACAGATTCCAGTTCGCAAGATTTCGCGCGACGAGCACCGCCGGCGCATTCACCGCCGCGTCCGCCAGACTCTCATCGGCACGTCCGAGCGCCCGCGCCTCAGCGTGTACCGCTCCCTCGCGCACCTCTACGTCCAGGTGATCGACGATTCCACCGGCCGCACGCTGGCCTCCGCCGGCTCGAACGACAAAGAAATGCGCAAGCAGACCAAGGGCGGCGGAAATGTGGCCGCGGCCAGGGTCGTTGGCAAGACCGTTGCCGAGCGCGCCCTCCAGAAGGGCATTTCTCAGGTTGTCTTCGATCGCGGTGGTTACCGGTACCATGGGCGCGTCAAAGCGCTGGCCGATGCCGCGCGGGAAGCGGGGTTGAAATTCTAAGCGTATGTCGAAGCACACTCTAAGAGACACGCTTTCCATCCGCCGGCCCGTCGAGACGAACGCCAGCTCGCTCAAGGACCACGTCGTTGCCATCAACCGCGTCACTAAAGTGGTCAAGGGCGGCAAAAACCTCAGTTTTTCCGCTCTCGTCGTTGTCGGCGATCAGCAGGGCCACGCCGGATTCGGCATGGGCAAGGCGCGCGAGGTTCCCATGGCCATTCGTAAGGCCATTGAGCAGGCCAAGAAGAACCTCATCCGCGTCAACCTCAAGAGCGGCACCGTTCCGCATCTTGTCATCGGCCGCTACGGTTCCGGCACTGTGCTGCTCAAGCCCGCTCCGGAAGGCACCGGCATCATCGCCGGCGGTCCCGTCCGCGCGGTCATGGAGGTTACGGGAATTCACAACGTTCTTACCAAATCGATCGGCACGTCGAACCCGCACAACGTCGTCAAGGCCACCTTCGACGCCCTGATTCACCTGAAAGACGCGGCCAAGGTGGCCGAAACGCGCGGCAAAGAGGCCGCGGACATGTCCGCCTAGCGGGCGCAAAGGGATCCGATGAGCGCGGCAAAAAAAGATCGCACCATCAAGATTCAGTGGGTGGTCAGTTTCATTGGCTGTACCCGCGATATGCGCGCCGCCATTCGCGGCCTGGGTTTCCGCCGCCTCGAGCAGACCGTCGAGCGCCCGGATACTCCCGCGATTCGCGGCATGGTGCGCAAAGTGCGCCATTTGGTCAAAGTGGTCGGAGAAAATTGAGGCGGCTATGGAAGTCACACTCTCAAACCTGCGTCCTCCCAAAGGGTCCCGCCACCGCAAGGTGCGCGTCGGGCGCGGTATCGGCTCCAAGATGGGCAAGACGGCCGGCGCCGGCAATAAGGGCCAGCAGTCGCGCACCGGCTATTCGCTCCGCCGCGGCTTTGAAGGCGGCCAGATGCCCCTGCACCGCAGGATTCCCAAGCGCGGCTTCCACAATCCCTTCGGCCGCGAGTTCGCCATCATCAATGTCGAGGCGCTCAACGCCTTCTCGAAAGGTGACGTCGTCACTCCCGACCTGCTCCTCGAACGCGGCATCCTTTCCAGCCGCCGCGATGGCGTAAAAGTCCTCGGTGACGGAGAATTGAAAGTGGCGTTGACCGTTCAGGCCCACGCCTTCAGTAAATCTGCGGAGAAGAAGATCGCCGCCGCCGGCGGTAAAACGGAAATCGTGGCATGAAGCAGTTCCTCAATTCCGTCGCCAACATCTTCCGCGTGGAAGATTTGCGCAACCGCGTGCTCTTCACGCTCGCGATGCTCGCCGTGTACCGCTTTGGCGCCTTCATCCCCACTCCCGGCATCAACACTCAGGTGCTCGAGGATTTGTTCGCCCGCAGCCAGGGTTCGCTGCTTGGCGTCTTCGATCTTTTCAGCGGCGGCAACTTCCGCCGTCTCACCATCTTCGCCCTCGGCATCATGCCCTACATCACTTCCTCCATCATTCTCCAGTTGATGACCGTCGTTTTCCCCTATCTCGAACGTCTGCAGAAGGAAGGCGAGCTAGGCCGGCGCAAGATCACGCAGTATACCCGCTACCTTACCGTCGGCTTGGCCATCCTGCAGTCCTTCATGATCGCCATGGCCCTCCGCAGCGCCACCTTCGAGGCCAAAGCGCTCGTTTACAACCCCGGCCTCGGCTTCGTCCTCATGACCATCCTCACCCTCACCACCGGCAGCGCCTTCATCATGTGGCTCGGCGAACAGATCAGCGACCGCGGCATCGGCAACGGCATGTCCCTCATCATCTTCGCCGGCATCGTCGTCGGCCTGCCCCGCGCCATCGGCGACCTGGTGGACAAGATCCACAACAACTATTGGGAAAATTTCACCGCGCTCTTCGCCCTCATGCTGGTTTTCATGATGGTCATCGTCACTGGCTGCATCGTTCTCGTCGAGAGCGGCCAGCGCCGCATTCCCGTCCAGTACGCCAAGAAAGTTGTCGGCCGCCGCGTCATGGGCGGCCAGATGACCTATCTTCCTCTCCGTGTCAATTCCGGCGGCGTGATTCCGCCGATTTTCGCCAGCTCGGTGCTCACCATTCCTCCCACCATCGGCCAGGCGTTTGCCTCCAAGTCCAAGGCCATTCAGGACATCGTCAACGCGCTGCGCTGGGGCGAGCCCTGGTACACCGCCCTGTACGTCGTCATGATCGTCGGCTTCGCCTTTTTCTACGTCGGTATCATGGTCAATCCCACCGAGCTTGCCGACAATCTGCGCAAGCACGGCGGCTTCATTCCCGGAATCCGTCCCGGCCGCAACACTTCCGAATACGTCAGCCGTATCATCACGCGTCTCACTTTTGTCGGCGGCCTCTATCTCGCGCTCGTCTGCCTGATTCCCGAATGGATGATCGCTGGCATCAAGCTCAACCATCTTTGGGGGCCCATCGGCAGTTGGTTTGACGCGCATTCGCCCAGGTTTGTTCTGGAAGGCCTGGGCGTGAACTTTTATTTCGGCGGGACCTCGCTGCTCATCGTCGTCGGCGTCGCTATGGACACCGTTCAGCAGATTGAGGCCCAGTTGGTCATGCGCAATTACGAAGGATTTGGGCCGCGCGGCCGGATGCGGGGCCGGCGTGGCTGAGCCGCTCCGCGCGCCCGCGTCTGCGCATCCACTGCTGCGCGCGCTCATTTTGCTCGGCGCGCCCGGCGCGGGGAAGGGAACTCAGGCCAGAGAGGTGGCTAGGCTCTACGACGTGCCCCACCTCTCCACCGGCGACATGTTCCGCGAACATGTCGCCAAGGGAACCGAGCTCGGCAGCCGCGCCAAGCCGATTATGGAAAGCGGCAAGCTCGTTCCCGACGAGATTGTGCTGGGCATGGTCGAGGAGCGCGTCGCGCGAAAGGATTGCGCCGCCGGATTCGTGCTCGACGGGTTTCCGCGCACGCTCCCGCAGGCCGAGCGGCTGGAGGAGATTTTGAGCTGTCTCCCCCTGCGCCGTGCGCTGGCCGTCAACCTCCTCGTGGACGACGAGGCGGTTGTCCGCCGCATTGCCGCTCGCCGCACCTGCAAGTCGTGCGGCGCGATTTACTCGGCCGGGGAGAAAATGCCCCGCGTCGCGGGTAAGTGTGATGTTTGTGGCGGCACGGTCGTCCAGCGTCCGGATGACCGCGAAGAAGTGGTGCGGCAGCGTCTGGCTACGTATCACGAGCAGACGCGCCCGGTGGTCGAGTTTTATCGCCGCCGCGGCCAGTTGCTCGAGTTGGACGGGTCGAATGCCATCGCCACCGTCCAGCGCGATTTGTTCGCGCTTCTCGAGCGAGTGTAGTAGCACAGGCCTGCCTGCGGTAGGCGGGCTTTTCGCCTGTGCTCGCTCGGCGTTGTTTGTCGGCGCACGAGCAGTCAAGCGGATTCGGAGCGGAAGGAGTGGGCATCATTCTGAAGTCGAAGATGGAACTCGAGAAGATGTATCGTGCAGGACAGGTCGTCTGGGACGTGCTCAGCGAGCTGCGCTCGATGGTCAAGCCCGGTGTCAGCACCATGGACCTCGAGCAGCTGGCCGCGCGCCGTTCGAGCGAGCGCCATGCCCGCCCCGCGTTCAAGGGCTATATGGGCTATCCCTGCGTGCTCTGCACCTCGATTAACGAGGAGGTCGTGCACGGCATCCCCTCGCCCAAGCGCAAGCTGGCCGAGGGCGACATCATCTCGCTCGATTTCGGCGTGTCCGTTGACGGCTATTACGCCGATGCCGCGGTGACGGTTCCCGTCGGACGGGTTCCGGTAGGCAAGGCGAAGCTGCTCGAGGTCACTCGCGACTCGCTCGACCGCGCCATCGAAATGGTCCGCCCCGGCAATCGCCTCAGCGACATTTCGCACGCCGTCGAGAGCTGGACCGCCAGCCACGGTTTTACCGTGGTTCGCGAATTTGTAGGCCACGGCATCGGCACCAAGATGCACGAGGAGCCGCAGCTCCCGAATTATGGCGAGCCCGGCCGCGGCCCCCGGCTCGAGCCGGGCATGGTGCTGGCTATCGAGCCCATGGTGAATACCGGAACGGCTGAGGTCGAAGTGCAGGCGGACAAATGGACGGCCGTCACGCACGACCGCCAGCCCTCCGCTCACTTCGAGCACACCGTGGCCGTCACGTCCAACGGGCCCTGGATTCTCACTCGGCCCAAGGAGATGACTGGCCCGTCTTGGCAGTTACAGTAGGGCCGGCCGGTGTATCGGCTGGGAAAGGATTTCATCAAATTTGTCCGGGCGTGCCTCCGGCAAGATGAGGAATATGGCGAAGCGCGAGAACGATAAGAAGAAAAGCGGCGAGGGCAATCCCAAAGAGGATGCCATCGAAGTGATGGCCACCGTCATTGAGCCCCTCCCCAACGCCATGTTCCGCGTCGAGCTGGAGAACAAGCATCAGGTGCTCGCCCATATTTCCGGTAAGATGCGGAAGAATTTCATCCGCATCTTGGCGGGCGATAAGGTCGCGGTGGAGCTCTCTCCCTACGATCTCACCCGCGGCCGCATCACCTACCGGTATAAGTAGGGGCGCTGCTTGTTGCGCCCTTTGGCAGTCGTGCGTGGAGTTGTTGACCTGGAGTCGGGCAGAAAGGCAACGGCATGAAAGTACGTTCGTCGGTCAAGAAGATTTGCGACAAATGCAAGATCATCCAGCGCCGCGGCGTGGTTCGCGTGATCTGTTCGAACCCCAAGCACAAGCAGCGCCAGGGATAGGAGGCACGGGCCATGGCACGTATCGCGGGTGTTGACCTTCCGCCGCAAAAGCGCATTTGGATCGGCCTCACCGCCATCTACGGCATCGGCCAGGCGCGCGCGCGCAAGCTGCTCGCCATCGCGCGCGTCGACGAAACCAAAAAGGTCAAGGACCTGACGGAGGAGGAAGTCAACCACATCCGCCAGGCCATCGAACAGCAGGGCGGCGTCGAAGGCGATCTCCGCAAGGAGATCCAGATGAATATCCGCCGCCTCATTGATATCCAGTGCTACCGCGGCCTGCGTCACCGGCGCAATCTCCCGGTGCGCGGCCAGCGCACGCACACCAACGCCCGCACCCGCAAAGGCCCGCGGCGCGGCGCGGTGGCCAACAAGAAGAAGGCGGCTTTGAAGAAGTAGGACAGGCTCCCGATCCCGAGGCCTCGGGATTCGGGATAGCCTGTCTCCGTCCGAGGGAGGAAGTGGCGAGTGGCTAAAGAAAAATCACCGGCAGCAGGAGCGGCAGCCCCCGGCGCGGCAGCGGCACCGTCGGCTAAGCCCTCCAAGCGCAAAAAGGAATTCAAGAAGAAGCGCGAACGTCGCATCGTGCCTCACGGCATCGTGCACATCCGCGCTTCCTTCAACAACACGCTGATTGCCATCACCGATCCGGAAGGCAAGGTCCTCTCCTGGTCCTCCGCCGGCTCAGTGGGCTTCAAGGGTTCGCGGAAGGGCACTCCCTACGCCGCCCAGCAGGCCACCGTCACTGCCGCCGGCACGGCTCGCGACCAGTACGGGATGAAGACGGTGGAAGTCCGCGTCAAGGGGCCCGGCTCCGGCCGCGAATCGGCCATCCGCGCCCTTTCCACTGCGGGTCTGATGATTCGCGTGATTCGCGACGTCACGCCGATTCCGCACAACGGCTGCCGTCCGCCCAAGCGCCGGAGGGTTTAGGTAGCACAGGTTTTAGCCTGTGCGCCGTGGTAGGGGCGCTGTCCCGAAGCCTCGGGACTCCGCCCGCAAATTAAGTTCCCGCGCCCTCGTGGTGCGGTAAGGAGAAGAAGGAGTGGCAAGACATCGCAATGCAGTTTGCAGGCTGTGCCGCAGGGAGGGCGTCAAGCTCTTCCTCAAAGGCCTTCGCTGTTTTACCGACAAGTGCGCCATCGAACGCCGCAATTTCGTTCCCGGACAGCACGGCCAGAGCCGCCGCGCCAAACTCGCCGGCTACGGTATGCAGCTTCGCGAGAAGCAGAAGGCCAAGCGCACTTACGGCCTGCTCGAGCGCCAGTTCCGCAATTATTTTGAAAAGGCCGAGCGCGCCAAGGGCCCTACGGGCGAAAACCTCATCCTCATGCTCGAACGCCGCCTCGATAGCGCCGTCTATCGCATGGGCCTCGCCTCGTCTCGCGCCCAGGCCCGCCAGATCGTCACCCACGGCCATATCCTGGTGAACGGCCGCAAGCTGAATATTCCGTCTTATCAGTTGAACGTAGGCGACGAGGTCTCCATCAAGTCGAAGATGCTCCAGAACGCCATGGTCATGGAGGCACGCAACGTCGCTCAGGGCATGAATCTCGCGCCCTGGCTCGAAATCGATCGCGATGCCGGCAAAGCAAAGGTGGTCGCGCTCCCCAAGCGCGAAAACGTGCAGACCCCGGCCATCAACGAGCAGCTCATTGTCGAACTCTATTCGAAGTAGCTGTAGGGGCGCTGTCCCGAGGCCTCGGGACTGCTCCCTCGGGTTTCAAAATTTCCGGATCACCCCGCGAGGGGAGGAGGCATAGCGCGTATGTGGAAGGGATTCCAGAAGCCCAAGAGACTTGCTGCCGAGCTCGAGACGCTCAAGGACACCTACGGCAAGTTCAGTGCCCAGCCCTTTGAGCGCGGCTGGGGCTCGACCGTCGGCAACGCCATCCGCCGGGCCCTGCTCAGCTCCATCGAGGGCGCCGCCATCACTGCCGTCAAGATCGAGGGCGTGCTCCACGAATTCTCGCCCATTCCCGGCGTCGTTGAGGATGCTACCGACATCATCCTCAACCTCAAGCAGGTCCCGCTGAAGCTCACCAGCGACCAGTCCAAGACGGTCACTCTCAACGTCGACCGCCCCGGCGAAGTCACCTCCGCCATGATCGCCGAGGATTCCGACATTGCCGTCCTCGACAAGGGCGTGTACATCGCCACCGTCAGCGAAGGCGGCAAGCTCCAGATCGAGATGCGCGTCAAGAACGGCCGCGGCTACGTCGGCGCCGACCGCAACTTCGACGAGGATCTGCCCATCGGCTACATCCCTGTGGACTCGGTCCATTCGCCCGTCCGCAAGGTCAACTACGAAGTCGAGGCCGCACGCCTCGGCCAGATGACCGACTACGAAAAGCTCACTCTCGAGGTCTGGACCAACGGCGCCATCACGCCCCAGGACGCCATCGGCCTCGCCTCCAAGCTCATCAAGGACCACATGAGCATCTTCATCAATTTCGAGGAGCAGCCCGACCTGCCCGAGGCCGAAGGCGAATCCTTCGCCGATTCCCGCCTCGAGCATCTCGACCGCTCCGTCGAGGAGCTCGAGCTTTCCGTGCGCTCCTACAACTGCCTCAAGAACGCGAACATCCAGACCATTCGCGAACTGGTCATGAAGACCGAAAACGAAATGCTCAAGACCAAGAATTTCGGTCGCAAATCGCTCAACGAGATCAAGGAAATCCTTACGCGCATGGGCCTCAGCCTGGGCATGAAGTTCGACGAGCACGGCCGCATCATCTGGCCGCCTCCGCCCAGCCAGACCGCCCCTGCGCCTGAAGAAACCGCCACGCTCTGATGGGGCGGTAATTCGCGGGGGCTTCAGGGGGCCGGAGCTCTAGCTCCGGCATTCGAGAACCCTCCGTTCGCGGGGCTTTGGCCCCTGAAGCGGAATCGGAGAATCAATGCGACACCTTAAGGCAGGCTCAAAACTCGGACGCAATCCCGCTCACCGGCGCGCCACCCTGCGCAACCTGGTGACCAACCTCATCCAGCACGAAAGCATTCACACCACCATCGCCCGCGCCCGCGCCGCGCGCCCCCTGGTCGAGCACATGATCACGCTCGGCAAGCGCGACACGCTCCACGCGCGCCGCCAGGCTGCGGCCTTCCTTCTCACTCCCGACGCCACCAAGAAACTTTTCGCCGATATTGCCCCGCGTTTCGCCAGCCGCAACGGCGGCTACACGCGCATCATCCATACCGGCTGGCGCATCTCCGACGGCGCCCGCCTCGCCATCCTCGAGCTCGTCGGCTACAAGCTCAAAAAGAAAGAGCCCAAGAAAAAAGAAAAGGCCGAAGCGGAAGAGCCCAAGGCAAAAGAAAAAGAGAAGGAAAAAGAAGCCCTCGTGAACGCCTGACCGGCGAACGTAGGGGCATCCCGCAACTGCGGGATCGTGCCCCCATCGCCTCCAGCTGCGGCCTCAACACGCGACCACGCACCTCTCGCCTTTCTATCTCTCGCAGCTCTTGGGCCGATTCCGCCATGCTTCTTTATCGGTTGGGATTCCCACAGAAGACCGCGCTCCCTCCATACTGGGTTAGCCCGGTTCCAGGAGCGACAATCATCGTGCACTCCAGGCCGCTCGCCAACTGAATGGTCGTGCGGTACGCCAGCGAATGGGTATCGCCGGGGGGTGCGGCGGATATGCGCGAGCCGGCCAGCCACCGGCGTGTCAGAGGTGAAACCCCGGTGTCCCGCGCCAGATCCTCGCCGCTCACTTCCAACTTCCGCGCCCCGGGCTGCAGCTTGTCCACCGCATGCCAGGTCTCGGCGATCGGCTGCCACCGCGAGGAATAGAACGTGGCGGGAGTCAACAGTCCGCACACCAGCGACGCCGCCACCGGCGGCAATAGGCATCGCATCACCCACAGCGCGTTCTCTTGCACCTGGCTCCGGTAAAGCTTGTAGCTTTGCATCACGCCCCAGCTTATTCCCGGAACTAATAGCAGGAAAAAGTAAAACCAGTCGGGGGGCGTCGAATAATTCGTCCGGATCTGAAAGGCCAGCGGATTCAGATGGAGCCACGACACCACCAGGTCTCTCGCCGTTACCATCATCTCCGGAGTCAGTTTCTGCCCCAGCCACAGGCCGCCCCATGCGGCATAGGATATTGCCAGCACTGCCGGGAAGAACAGCAGCGAGGCCCGCGCCGTCCCGTTCACCGTGCATGCGCACCAGAAGGATGCCAGGCTCGCCAGCAGCACTGCGAGCATCCAAAAAGGCAGTTCCCTTGTGTTTACATACTCGAGCGCCGATTCGTGAACCCAGCCCACGCTGAGGGATACCAGAAGTGGAACCAGGCAGGCGCACACCACTCCCGAAGCCGCCGCAACGGCGATTTTGACGAGCCATTGCCGGCGGAGCGACACCGGCAAGGTCATCTGCGCCGCATGTGTTCCCCACGTCCTCTCCTCTCCCATCGAGAGGTTTCCGGCCACAATCGCGAGCATAAAAAACAGCACGACCAGCATGCCTCCCATCAGAATCTGCAGCGTCCCGGTCGTCCCGCTCAGCCGGCTGGTACCGGGCCAGAGCTTCAACAGTGCCATGCAAACCAGGCCCAGGACTCCCACGGCTGTCATTAACCAAAGCGGCCGGAGCAGCCGAAGTTCCTTGCGGATCAGGTTGAGCAGCGCGCCCGAGGGCCGGCACTGGAACCATCTTGCCCACGCTTGTGGCAGGAACGACGGGCCCGCCATCGCCAGGTCGTCGCCCGCGTTCTCTCCCTTCAATTGGAATCGTTCTAGTTTTCGCTCCCCAAGCCACAGCATCAACGCGGAGTAAAGAACAACCACTACCGCCAGCCAAGTCCTTCCGTAGTTCTTCTCCAGGAATTCCAGGCCGCTCTCCAGATCCAGCGTCCGCGCCCTGATGCTCAGCACGACCCAAAAAATCAGCCCTTGCGCGCACCCGTTTAGAAAGAGGGCGCCGATTGTGGACCGGGCCACCAATGTCCAGAAGGTCGCCGAGCACATGATGGCGATTACATAGAGCGAGTACCAGAACGCCGGGGAGAAATCGCCCTGGCTCCAGCTCGAATGAAACGCGCCGATTCCCGAAGCCAGCGCCGCGGAGAGTACTGCGGCGCACAGGACGCCCGTCTTCTCGGCCCACAGTTGTCTTCGCCCCAGCGGTTGCGTCAGCCACAGAGAGATCGTCCGCTGTTCGAATTCATTTCCCAGCGGCAGCGTCGCGAGCAGCGGAATGCCCAGGCTGATCATCACCGCGTTGACGGCCTCGGCAAACGCGTGCCGCAGCATCACCGGCAGCGCTCCGCAGATCACGATGGCACACCACGGCCAGGCCAGTGCCCGCGCTTCCTTTTTCAGTCTGATCGCCGTCGCGCTCATTTAGGCCTCCTACGACTTCAATGCCGCGACGAAAATTTCTTCGAGCGTGAGCGCCTCGGTCGACAATTCCTCGGGGCCGTGCTGTTTCAGCCGCTCCACCAGCGCCGCGCCCGCTCCGTTCGCTACCAGTTCCAGCTCCCGCCCCTCGCGCCGCACTCGCAATGCCCCCGGCAGCTCCATCTCTGGCGCCGCTCCCGCGAACCGCGCGCGGATTTTCTGGAATCGCTCGCGCGCCTTGTCCGCCTCGAGCGTCATCACGTTCCGCCCCTGGTCGATGATCGTGAATTCGTCGATCAACCCCTCGAACTCTGCGATCAGGTGCGTCGAAACCAGGATCGTGCGGTTGCCGAGATTGCCTTCCTGGTACGCGCCAATCACTGTTTCGATGAATTCCCGCCTCACGATTGGGTCCAGTCCCGACGTCGGCTCATCGAGCACCAGCATGTCCGTCTCCGGACAGATGGCGGCAATCAGCGCCAATTGAGTCCGCTGGCCCTTCGAAAGGCTGCTCGTCAGTTTCGCTGGCTCCAGCCGGAATCGCTCCAGCAGTTCCGCCTCCGTCTGCTTGTTCCACCGCTCCCGGAACGACGCGAGATAGTCGAGCGTTTCCCTCACGCTCATCCATGGATAGAACGCCAGTTGGTCCGGCACGTAGGCCAGCCGGCGCTTCACCGCCACTTCTTCGTTGGCCGGATCAAGTCCGAACACTCTCGCCTGTCCCCGCTGCGGCCGCAGCAGGTTCAGCAGGCATTTCATCGTGGTTGTTTTTCCGGCGCCATTCCGCCCGAAAAGTCCGTAGCACCGCCCCGGCTGCACCGCGAAACTCAAATCGTGCACCGCCTCCGCCTTGCCGTACGCGTAAGCCAGGTTTTCGATCTGGATCACCGGAGTGGGAGTGCTCATGTTTCATTCCTCCTTCTCGATTTCGTTTGCCCGCCGCTTGTCCTCGAGTGCCTCCATGCGGTGCTCCACCAGTTTCAGGAACTCGGGGCCGGGCACCTGGAGGTGGTGAGCCTTCACGATGGCCTGGTCGATTTCCTCGATCAGCAGTTTGCGCCGGATTTCCTTGCGCAACGGCGAGTGGTTCTCTTTCAGGAAGCAGCCCTTGCCCGGCAGCGTCTCGATCACTCCCTGGCTTTCCAGTTCCGTGTATGCCTTGGCCACCGTATTGCGGTTGACGCGCAGCTCCTCTGCCAGCGGACGAATCGAGGGCAGCGCCTCGCCCGGCGCGAGCGCGCCCGAGGCCGCCGCCGCCTGGATCTGGTCCACCAATTGGAGATACACCGGCTTGCCGGATTTAAAATTCACCTGGAAGAGCATGGGTGTTTGGGCGTCTCTCTGTCATAGGACTGTATGACAGTTGTCCGCCCGTGTCAAGCGGAATCTTCAGCAGTGCTGTTCCCTTGGCTCGAGCCTCCGTCCGGCTGTAGGGGCACGACATGTCGTGCCCCTATCGGCTCCCTCCGCAAACACATTCCGCGATCTTGTCTCTCATCGCCTATGCGGAGGGTCATCGAGCAGCGCGTGAACTTCTCCCGGGAAATTTCAGCTATTTCTTCCCCGGCCAGGGCTGACCCATCCAGCTCTCGTATATCTTTTTCTGTATCTCCGTGGGCTTCTCCACCCGCTCAATGCGGATTACCGAGTACGGATTCGGCGCCAGCGACATGGAAAACTCTCGCAACTCTTTCTCTCGCAGCACCGTCACCCGGAAGGTGTCGCCCGGATGGAGGCCTTCGATCGCGCCGGCCATGTTTTCCATCGTCACTTCTTTTCCGTTCCACGCTACGAGCACGTCGCCGCGGTCCAGTCCCGCCTGCTCCGCGGGGCTGCCCGGAATGATGTTGCTGACGACGGGCCTGCCGTCGTCGCCCTTTGCCGCCTCAATTCCGGCCCACGGTTTGCTCGCCTGCGGTTCGCGCACCACCCGAAGCCCCGCATAGGCAAAATACTGCTCGTACGGCAGCGCGTCCTTCCCGCTGATGTACCGGTGGAAGAAGTCGCTCATGTCCTGCCCGGAAATCTCCGTCGCTGCCCGGATGGGATCGCCAGGCTCGAATCCCGGTTTCGGCAGCGCGTAACGCGAATAGAGCAGCCGCATCCAGTCGTCCAGCGATTTCCCGTTCCCCGTCGCCTGCCGGATTGCGAAATCCAGCAGATGTCCGGCCACCTGCCCGCCGTCGTAATAGGAATAGGTCGTGTTCGTCAGGTTGAAACCGTACCGTTGCATCCTGCCCCCATTGCCCTGCCGGAACCACGTGTCCCAGCTCGTGTCCTCGATGCTGCGCTCG
Source organism: Candidatus Acidiferrales bacterium (assembly GCA_030037225.1). Lineage (GTDB taxonomy): Bacteria > Acidobacteriota > Terriglobia > Acidiferrales > UBA7541 > JOPF136. Next base: position 14,743 of record JASHRU010000063.1, read on the forward strand.
GCTCGTCCCGGCTCCCGTTCGAACTTCGTCAGCAGGTCTCCCATGGCCAGCAGATAGTTGTCCGGCGTCAGGATTCCGGCGCGCACCAGCGCCAGCTCGCCGTAGTAGCTCGTCAGCCCTTCGCTGATCCACAGCGACGGCGTCAGGTCCTCGCGCGTGTAATCGAACGGCCCCAGCGGGCGCGGCCGCAGCCGCTTCACGTTCCACACGTGGAAAAACTCGTGCGAAATCACGAATAGCTTGCGCATGTAGGCGTCTTCGCCCGGGACGCGCGCTGCATGGTCGTCCCAGTCCGCGCTGAAATTGATTTGCGTGGAATCCAGGTGTTCCAGGCCGCCGCCCGCCTCGGGCCACACGTGCATCAGGAACCAGTACTCGCGGAACGGCGCGGCCTGCTCTCCCGTTCCCGCCACCGGCGCGAGAATCGGCACCAGACTGCGCACGATGCGCTCGGTATCGTTGAACGCCTGCGAAAAATCCTTCTGCCCCATCACGTCGTGCACCACGAAGTGATACTTGGTTCCCGCGTAGTCGAATGTGCGTTCCGTCCACCTGGAGAGTTCGATCGGGCAATCCGCCAGCCAGTCGTAGTTCGCTGCTGAATACGTGTTATCCCCAATGTGGTCCAGCCCCGTGGCCACGCGCCACGTCTCCTCTCCCTGCGGCAAATTGATTTTCACCCGCACCGGGCGTTCCTTTCCGCCCACCAGATACATCCACACCGACGGTCCGCCGATAAACGCGTGACGATCGTTGTACTGCGCCCAATTGTTGGCCATCGTGTTGGCGTAGATTCGGTAGCGAATGATGACGGTCGTCGAGCCTTCCAGCTCGATGCGCCAGGTCTGTTTGTCCGCCTTGCGCCAGGCGAGCGCATGACCGTCGGCGGCATGCGCTTCGAAGTTCTGCACGTTTCGCGCGTAATCGTTGATCAGGTACGCGCCCGGGGCCCAGTCGGGGATCGCGAATTCCGCCGCCGGCCCCGAAAGTTCGTCCGCGCGGATCGTAACGTCCAGCAAGTGCGTATTGGGCGCGCCGAACCCCAGCCCGTAGTCCACCGATCCTGCCGCGAGCACGGTGCCGGAACCAATTTGTGCGAAATCGAACGGCGCAGCCAGCAGGCAAATCGCGGCGAGAAGTTTGAATCGCATGTGTGCCCTCCGGATTCTTTCCACAGCGCGCGTGTACGCTACACGACGCGGTTGGCGCTGTCCACACCGGCGCCCCGGTCCGCGTGGCGCGCGCGAAAAAACACCGAGGCGGCAAAAACCACCTGCCCGGCCGCCGCTCCGAGCGCGTCGATCAGCACGTCGATCAGGGACGGGCCCCGCGAAGGTGTGAAGGCTTGATGCAGTTCGTCGAGTCCGGCCCAGCCGGCGGCCAAAGCCACGGCGCGAATTGCCCATTCCAAGCGCCATCCGGAACGCGGGCCGCGATCCCCGCGAAACAGCAGAAGGCTGAAAAGGAAGTACTCGCCGACGTGCGCGCTTTTCCGGATGAGCGTATGTAACTGCTCGAGCGTCTCGCTCGCGGCCGACGGAAACAGCCAATGAAGAAGGGGAATGAAAAAGCGGGATGTATGCTCCCCGGAGAACGCCTCGGTGGAAAAATTGAAGATCAGCCCGGCCCATACCAGCGCCGGCCACCACCAGCGCAGCCATTCGAGCGCGCGCCGCGCGCTCACTCGAGGCTGTAGTTGGGCGCTTCTTTCGTGATGATCACGTCGTGCACGTGGCTTTCGCGCAGGCCTGCGCTCGTGATGCGCACGAACCGCGCGCGCTCCTGCAGCTCTTTGATGCTGGCCACGCCGCAATATCCCATGCCGCTGCGCAGCCCACCCACGAGCTGCTCCACCAGCCCGGAGAGCGGCCCCTTGTACGGCACCCGGCCCTCCACGCCTTCCGGCACCGATTTGCCGCGGTCCGCATCTTCCTGCGCGTAACGGTCCGCGGAACCCGCTTCCATCGCGCCCAGCGAACCCATGCCCCGATACGACTTGAACGTGCGGCCCTGGTAGAGGATTGTTTCGCCCGGCGATTCCTCAGTTCCGGCGAACAGGCTGCCGATCATCACGCAGGAAGCCCCCGCGGCCAGCGCCTTGGTTACGTCGCCCGAAAATTTCACCCCGCCGTCCGCGATCACCGGCACGCCCGTGCCTTTCGCCGCCCGTGAAGATTCCAGAATCGCGGTAATCTGCGGCATGCCGGCCCCAGTCACCACGCGCGTAGTGCAGATCGACCCCGGGCCGATGCCCACCTTCAGGCCGTCGATTCCCAGTGCGATCAAATCGCGCGCGCCCTCAAAAGTGCCCACGTTGCCTGCCAGCAGCGGCATTTCCGGCAGCCTGTGCTTCACCGCGCGGATCGCTTCCATCACGCGTGTGGAGT
>JASHRU010000064.1 GCA_030037225.1 Candidatus Acidiferrales bacterium
ATGCACCCCATTCACCTGCACCTGGTGAAGTTTCAGATCCTGGACCGGCGCACGTTCGAGCCGGAGGAGTATTACAAGCAGGGGAAAATCGTGTACATCGGGGAGGCGCAGCCGCCGGCGGCAAACGAAGCAGGCTGGAAGGACACAGTGCAGGCATATTCGGGAATGGTGACGCGAATCATCGCGCGATTCGAAGGCTTCACGGGCCGCTACGTGTGGCACTGCCACATTCTGGAGCATGAAGACAACGAGATGATGCGGCCCTATGAAGTGATCGCGTAGCAGCGCCGGGACCCCGGTTCAGCGGGCCGTCCAACCCAAATCAATGTCGAGCGCGGCGCCGGTGATGCCGGAGGCGGCATCGGAGCAAAGATAGGCGGCCAGGGCGGCCACCTCGCTGGGCTCAAGGAGTCGTCGGATGGCGGCGGGCTCGAGCATGATTTTGGAGACCACGTCGGAAGCGGGGAGGTTGTGGCGGCGCGCCTGCTCTTCGATTTGCTTTTCGACCAGGGGAGTACGCACGTAAGCGGGGCAGATGGCGTTTGCCGTTATGTTGTGCTCGGCGACTTCGAGGGCAACGACCTTGGTGAGGCCGAGCAGGCCATGCTTGGCGGAGATGTACGCGGATTTGAAAGGGGAAGCGACCTTGCCGTGGAGCGAGGCGATGTTGAGAACGCGTCCCCACTTGTTCTGAATCATGCGGGGCAGCGCATACTTGCAGCACAAAAACGCACCGGTGAGCATGACGCTAATGAGGTAGTCCCAGCGGTCTTCGGGGAAGTCCACAACCGGAGCGATGAACTGCAGGCCCGCGTTGTTGACGAGGATGTCGAGACGGCCGAAGGCATCAACGGCGTGGTCCATTAGGCGGCGAACGTCGGCAACCTGGGAAACGTTTGTGGAGACGAAAGTGCAGTGCGAGCCGGATTGTTCCAGCTCGGCGCGGGCGCGTTCGCCGGCGGCGGGATCGATATCGGCGAGGACGAGGTGAGCGCCGGCCTGGGCGAATGCTTTGGCGATGGCGAAGCCGATTCCGCTGGCGGCGCCGGTAACGACGGCGACTTTGCTTTTCACGAAAACCTCCTCGAAAGCCCGGCGGAGGTCCGCCGGGGACGGAAATTGTATTCCACACCCGGATGGCCCGAAGGACCGAGACTCCTCTCCCTTCGGCGGGTGAGCCCGTCCGCACACACCGAGAACGAGCGCTCGCTTTGATTTCCGCTTGACAAGATCCCCCAGCCGGTGTACAAGCCGTGCCACCAAACGGAACGAGCGCTCGCTTTGGTACGCGGGCGCACAGAGTAGCATGGGACGGCGCCCAGGGGAAATGCCCAAACTGCTTCACGGAACCGTGGAAAGGAACAGGCGGCGGATCGAGCGCGCCGCACTGCAATTGTTTACCCGCAAGGGATTCCACGGCACGACGGTGCGCGAAATTGCGAAGAAGGCCGGCGTGTCGATGGGGAAGCTCTACATCTACTACGACACGAAACAAGAGATCTTCATCGAGCTGGTGAATTCGCTGGCCCGGAAAATGGAGGCAATCCGGCAGCGAGACTTGATGCCGCACATGAAATCGCTGGATCCGGACTCGCTGGTGAAGCTGGCGATGGCCATTGGGAAGGTGGTGCGCGAAAACCTGGATTACTGGCGGCTGATGTACATCGACGTGGTGGAGTTCCGGCACAAGCATTTCATCCACAGTTTCCGGGAGATTGCCGGGGGGCTGCGGACGTACGCGAACGCGGTGATCCGGGACTCGCGGGTGAAGTTTCCGGCGGGCGTAGATCCGGCGCTGGCGTACACGGCGATCTATCTGCAGATCTTCACGTATTTTCTGGCGGAGGAACTGTTCAAAGCCAAGCGGCATTTAGGGATGGGCGAAGAGGAAGCGGTGAAACAGTTAGTGCTTCTGTACACGGGCGGGCGGGTGCAGGCAAGCCGCTCGGCAAGGTCGAAGGGGCAAGGCAAGTCGCGTCCCTACGTGGTGCGGGGATGAAGCGGACTCGAGGGGATGAGGGAGAGATGTTGCGAACGAAAAGGAGATGGGGAATGCAACTTCGGAGAGGGTGTATCGCAGTGGTGCTGGGGTTGCTGTCGCTGTTTGCGCGCGGGGTGCACGGGCAAACGGCCACGACGGGGCAGATTTCCGGCGCAATCGTGGACCCCCAGGGCGCTGCAGTGGCGGGAGCGCGAGTGGCCGTAGTGAACGAGGCGGGCGTGCGCCGGGAAACGACGAGTGACGCCGCGGGACAGTATGCGTTTCCGCTGCTGCCGCCGGGGACATACCGACTGGAGGCGGAGCGAACGGGATTCAGCAAAGCGGTCGCGGCCGGCGTGGTGGTGCTGCTCACGCAAACGACAAATCTGGAAGTGCGGCTGCAAGTGGCCGCGAAGTCGACCGCCATTGAGGTGAGCGCGGCGCCGCCGCTGGTGGACACGGAGAACGCGGCGCGAGGGATTGTGATTGAACAGGAGCCGATCCGGCAATTGCCGCTGCCGACCCGGAATTTCCAGCAATTGCTGACGCTCACGGCGGGGACGTCCGGACCGGTGCAGAGTTCGTCGGAGTTAGGGCGCGGAGCGGCGCCGATCTACGTGGACGGGAACCGGGCCACTTCGAACTCGGTGATCATCAACGGCACGGACGCGAACTCGATCGGAACGGGCTCGACGCCAAACCTGGCGGTGCCGGCAACGGATACACTCGAGGAATTCATCGTGCAGACGAGCCAGTACGATGCTTCGCAGGGGCGCGTGGCGGGCGGCGTGGTCGCGGCGGTAACGAAGTCGGGGACCAACGAGTTCCACGGCGACGTGTACGAGTTTTTCCGCAACACGGTGCTGGATGCCAACAATTTCTTCCTGGATGCCGCGGGTGTGACGCGGCCGCCGTACCAGCGCAACCAGTTTGGCGGGGTCTTTGGCGGCCCGTTGAAGAAGGACAAGCTGTGGTTTTTCATCTCCTACCAGGGAAGCCGGGAAGTGAACGGGACGTCGCTCCTGAATTCGGTGGGGACCGTGTTTGTGCCGCCGGACCTTTCGAACGACCGGTCGGAGGCAACACTGGATGCGCTGGCGGAGTCATATGGCGTTGCGGCGTGCACGCCGGTGACGCTGAACTGCCTGCAGACGTTTAATCCCACTGCGGATTTTCTGCTCAAGGCGCAACTTCCGAACGGCCAGTACGTGATTCCTTCCGCGCCCCACCCGGTTCCGAACCCGGGAACCATGTTGCCGGCGGTTGCGGCACCGGTGGTAGGCATTTCGCACTTCCGGGAAGACCAGTTCAACACGAACCTGGATTATGCAGTGACGAGCCAGAACCGGCTCTCCGCAAAGTTCTTTGCGGCAAACAATCCGACGCTGCAAGCGCTTTTTGACTTGTTCGGACTTGCGAATCCGCTGCCGGTGCCGGGATTCGGCGGCACAGCGAACCTGAACCAGAGGGTGTTCGCGCTGGACGACACTCAGGCGTTCGGTTCACACCTGGTGAACGACGCGCGGTTCGGATTCGGGTTCATTTCCACGGGATCGACGCCGCAGGAGCCGTTCACGGCGGCCCAGTTGGGAATCACATCGCCGCTGAGCAACCTGTTCGCGGGAATGCCCGAGATCGAAGTGGCCAATTACTTCGACCTGGGAGCGAATCCTTTTTCCGACAACGCCGCGATCGAAAGAACCTACTCGGCGGGCGACACAGTGAGCTGGCAGAAGGGGAAGCACAACCTGAAATTTGGAATCGAATACAAGCATCACGGACTGGATGAGAGCTTCAACTTGTACACGCGCGGACAGATCATCTACGCAGGGCTGCTCCCAAACGCGATGGGTCAGCCGACCGACCCGTTTGAGGCATTTCTTGGCGGAGGAGCCTACGGAGTGGGCGGAGTGCCGCTGACCGACCTGACGATCATGGGTTCGGGAGTGAACAATCGCGATGTGATGGCGTGGGACCTGGGCGGTTTTGTGAACGACGACTGGAAGCTGACGAACCGGCTGACGCTGACGCTGGGGTTGCGATACGACTACTTTGGGCCGTTCACGGAAGCAGATGGACGATTCGTAGGCTTCGATCCCTCGCGGCTGGAGACGGTGACGATTCCCGGATTTCCTGCCGGCGACAATACGGCGATTACGGGAGGATTCGTCCAGGCCGGAAATGCTACGCACCCGCTGCCGGGCATTCCCGAGATCCGCGATTCGCTGGTGCCGCCGGATTTCAAGAACTTTGCGCCGCGGCTGGGATTTGCGTGGCAACCACTGGCGAATTCGAGCCGCTTCGTG
>JASHRU010000065.1 GCA_030037225.1 Candidatus Acidiferrales bacterium
CCTCGTGTCTTGGGCCTTGTAAACGACACCCATCCCGCCCCCGCCGAGACGTTCGAGAATGCGGTAATGGGAAATTATTTTGCCGATAAGCGCGTCGGCATCCGTCATGGCGGCGACATCTTAGGTGCGGTGCGTGAGACAAGTCAACGAACCAGGGATATTTACGGATTGTCTGGTCCCGTGTCCGTCCTCGTGTACGTTTCGATCCACGGAGTGGAACTCTGCATCGTTGCCTGCTACGAACGGTCCCACCCCCGCGCAAATTCGATTGACACTCTCAAATTCGGCGTGCGAGCCTTTCGGGCGCCGGACGGAACTTCTCTGGGAAGGAATATCTGATGAAGCAAGCAGTCATTGTTTTGCTCGCCCTCGCCCTTTGCTCGTCCGCTGCCGGACCGGCCGGACAGGACGATGTCAGCGCACCTGTCCGCCAATTCATCGACGGCTTCAACACCGGCAACGTGGAGTCTGCGTTCGCGGCATACGCCACTGGCGCCATCACCATCGTCGATGAGTTCGCACCCCACATCTGGACCGGGCCCGACGCTGCCCGCCAATGGGCCGCGGCTTACGATAAACATGCGCAAGCCACGGGCGTGACGGACGGCCGCGTGACCTACGGTCAGCCCTCGCGGACGGAAGTGGATCAGGATGTGGCCTATGTGATCCTGCCGACCGTGTACTTCTACAAAGAGCACGGCAAGCCGCTCCAAGAAGAAGGCCAGATGACGGTGGTTCTGAATCGCCAGGCGGCGGGCTGGAGGATTCGTAGCTGGACCTGGAGCGGCGTAAAGCCTCACCCAGCCAGGTAGGGGTACATTGAAGTTCGAGTCTCTGAGTTCGCCGCTATCGCCGGCCATCTCTCCGAAATATTGCAGTCGTTGACTCCACCGAACCCGCAGCCTAGCATTGCCGCGGCATAACGGGCTCCGGCGAGCTTTCCATCATCGCATCTTCGCCCCTGGCCTCCTGAGTTGGCGCCCGAGTGCGTTGGAACGGAGCTCACGGACAAACGAAATGTGGAGTCTCCGGCGAATCCCGGGATTACGAGGAGTGTCACGCATGCGATTCCTCCGATTCGGATACCTCCCGCTGTTGGTTGCCGTGCTGTTCCCGCCGATTTGTGTGGCGCAGAAGACGCCGGCGGAACTGGAGCGCAAAGTCGACCAGTTGTTTGCTGCGTACGACAAGACGGATTCGCCCGGCTGCGCGCTGGGAGTCGTCCGGAACGGCGCGTTCGTTTACGAAAAGGGCTACGGAATGGGAAGCCTGGAGCTGGGCGTGCCGTTGACGCCCCAGTCGGTCTTCTACATGGGTTCCGTTTCGAAGCAGTTCACGGCGGCAAGCGTGGTGCTGGCGGCGGAACAGGGATTCTTGTCGCTGGACGACGACATTCGCAAATATGTGCCGGAAATTCCCGCCTACGAAAAGCCCATTACGCTCCGGGAGATGCTGCACCACACCAGCGGTCTGCGCGACGTACTCGGGCTGCTGGCTCTCTCCGGAAGGAATTTTGAGGACGTTCACCCCACCCCGGAGCTCTTGGACCTGCTCTCGCGCCAAAAAACGCTCAACTTCTCGCCGGGGGATGAATATCTCTACAGCAACACGAATTACTTTCTGATGAGCGTGGTGATCCAGCGCGCCACCGGCAAGCCGCTCTCGGCCTTCGCGGAAGAAAACATTTTTAAGCCGCTGGGCATGACGCACACGCGCTTTTATGACGATCACACCGTGATTGTGGCCGGGCGCGTTCCCGCCTATGCGCCGCGAGAGGGCGGAGGTTTCCGCGTGGAGTGGTCCACCAATTTCGACAAGATTGGCGATGGAGGGCTGCTGAGCAGCGTGGACGATTTGTTGCTCTGGGACCGGAACTTCTACGAAAACAGATTGGGGAAAGGGACGCTGCTCAAGGAGCTGCAGACCAAAGGGGTGCTGAATAACGGCAAGACGATTGAATATGCGCTGGGGTTGAACATCAGCCGGTATCGCGGGCTGCCCATTGTTGCGCACAACGGCGCGCTGTTTGGCTATCGCACCGCGCTGCTGCGCTTCCCGGAGCAGAGATTTTCAGTGATTTGTTTGTGCAATCTGGGCAGCGCCGATCCGGGCCGTCTCGTGGAACAAGTCGCCGGCATTTATCTGGAAGCGCAGTTGGCTCCCGAGGCCACGACGGAGAAAACCACGGCGGAGCAGCAGGATCCGCACGTCTGGGTGGGCTCGTACTGGGAAGCGGAATCGCACGCCGTTTACAAAGTCACCGTAGAGGGCAGCGATTTGGCGCTGCTTGGCCAGCACTTGGTGCCCGTGGGACCGGGCCGGTATCGGTTGGGGTTGAGCACGGAAGTGCAATTCGACTCGGCAGGCGGAGGAGAACCTCGCTTTACAGTTTTGTACCCCGATAGCAAACCGCGTGCCTTCCAGCGCATCCAGCCGGCAATTCCGGCGGCGGAGCAACTGGCTCAATATGTGGGCGAGTACCAGAGCAGCGAGCTGCAGGCCACCTATAAGTTCGCCGCGAAGGACGGAAAGCTGACCCTGTCGGCAGGTTGGCAGGAACCGGTGATTCTGGAGCCGAGCGTGCGCGACGAGTTTCAGGCGCCGTTTGGCGCTGCCGGTTCCGCGGTCGTGTTTCGCCGGGATGCGGCGGGACACGTCACGGGGTGCGACCTGTTTGCAGGGCGTGTGCGCAATGTTTTCTTTAAGCGCGTTTCCCCGTGACGCTCGTGAGCTCGCACCAGCATTGATTTGAAAGGCGCACGGCTGCGGTACGTGTACTCTGGCCGATCCTTCTGGCGATCCCGGCTCCCTTCTCTCCTTGACAACACAACTCGTTCTGCTAGTCTCGCCGCCGCCCCGTAAGCACACCATCGCACAGGAGAATCCATCATGGCCACTACCATGGAATCCACCGGCATCCTGGATGCCCTCTCCGAATCGCTCTCGCGCGACGACCGCATCCTGACGGAGAACGAGCGGCAACTGCTGACGAATGTTCTTCAACGTGCGCGCACCGGCGACGCTGCTGAAAACGAGGCGGTTGCCCGGGAAATTGCCGCTGCGGTTGGGGAAGCCATTGCCCACCGCCTCCTGCAAGTCGAAGGTGTTAGCACCACGCCAGCGCTGGAGACGGAAGCGCCGGTCCGTTTTTCCGGACCCGGACCGAAGCAGAGTGGACCCGGACCCAGAATGATTGCTGGTCCGGGACCAAAGTCAGGTGGTCCAGGGCCGAAATCGGGCGGACCGGGGCCGAAGGCAGGCGGACCAGGGCCAAAGGCGGGTCCAGGCCCGAAAACGGCTGGTCCGGGGCCGAAAGGCGGTCCGGGACCAAAGGCACACATGGGTGGTCCCGGGCCCCGTCCGCGTGGAACACTGCAGGCGTTCGAAGCGCGAATTGATGCGCCCGCGATGATGGATGGCGCACCCGTGCTGGTTCTCGAGGAATTTCTTGCCCCACAGGAACTGGATCGCCTGGCCCAATATGTCCAAGCTCACGAAAGCGATTTCGTGCTCAGCGAAGTCGTGGCTCCCGGAGCAGCCGCCACCACAGTGGACTTCGAGCATCGGAAGTCGCGTGTGTTGTTCGAGTTGGGCGAGCACGAGGATGTGATCTCGGGCCGCATTCTTTCCTACCTGCCTCGCATCCTCCCCGCGGTCGGCCTCGAGCCCTTTCCTATCGCCCGCGTCGAGGCGCAGATTACCGCCAGCAATCACGGCGACTTCTTCCGCCCCCATGAGGACAATGGCGACCCGCCGCTCCGCACGCGCGAACTCACCTTTGTTTACTTCTTCCATCGCGAGCCGAAGGCATTCCTCGGCGGAGAGTTGCGCATCTATGATCCGCGGGCGACGAACGGCGGGAGCGCCGTCCGCGCCTGTCGCGTCATCGTCCCGCAGCAGAATCAGATCGTGTTCTTTCCCAGCCACCTGTTGCACGAGATCACTCCCGTAAACTGCGCCTCGCGCGCGTTCGCAGACAGCCGCTTCACTCTGAATGGATGGTTCCATCGGCCGGAATGATGGCGCCCGTCAGCCACACGCCGGCAAGGAGCGCTGCGCGTTCCTACGCCGCGGCCCCGCCGTGCACGCCCTCCGGCTTCTACTGCCTGCTGGACGAGCAACCCACCCTTCTCGTTCCGCAACGCCTGCTCGATGCGCAACGTGGAGACGGTACGCGATTGCTGGTCAACCCGCGCTGCTGGTTTTCCTGGAATGGTGTGCCACCCGCGGAGATTGCTCCGTGGCTCGAATTATTCGGCCAGCACGGCGGCACGGACACAGTGTGGATTACGGGCGAAGCTACTGGCGCGTTGCTTCCCTTTTGGGTTGGGAGGGAGCTGCGCCCCATTCTGGAGAGCGCCGTTGCCGGCGAGCCTCTCGAGCGCCGGATTGAGCCACACATCCAGCGCGTGCTGCAATTCGCCCGCATCCTCATCGACCCTGCCGAGGGAGCCTGCCGCCAGCAGGAATGGACCGCGGCCATGGAATCCGCGCGCGCCCACTTCGAGCGCGGCTATGTGCCTCTGGCCGGATTGATTCATCCGTATCACCTGGGCGCTCTCCGCCGTTATTACCGCCGCCAAATTCGCACGGGAGCTTTTCCCCTGGGTGACGAGCAGAGCGCGCTCCGCCACGCGGCTTACAACGAGCCGGTCGCTCGTTTTTTCCATCACCAACTCGCCGCAATCATGAGCGCGGCCGCCGGCGAGCCCGTCAAGCCCTCCTACGTCTATTTCGCCTCCTATCAGGGCGGCGCGGAGCTGGAACGTCACACCGACCGCGAGCAGTGCGAATTCAGCATCACGTTTTGCGTGGATTACACTCCCGAGCCGCTATCCGTCACGGACTGGCCCATCCATCTCGACACGCCGCAGGGAACGGTGATTGTCTATCAGGCCATTGGCGACGCGCTGCTGTACCGCGGCTGCCGGGTGCCGCACTATCGCAAGCGCCTGTGGCGGGCCGCGACGTCCAGCTCCATCTTTTTTCATTACGTCCGCCGCGACTTCTCGGGCCCGCTGGCCTAATGCAAGCCGCTCACCACGTACAACACCGACAGCACGCGGTACGAACTGTAGGCGAACAACGACGCGTCCGGCGTCATCACGATGGGAGAGATGTAAACCACGCCTGCGGGATCCCGCGGCATCAGTTTCCGCACCGGCTCCATTTTTCCCGTGGAAATGTTCACGCGGGATACCGCAGCCGGCAGTTCCACTTCGTCGTACACGTATAGCGACGCGCTGTCCGTGCCCCACTCGACCGGCGAAAAATTGCCGCTGAGTCCGGGCACGGTCCGCGGCTCGCCGCCGTCCAGCGGATAGATTTTCACGTCCCCGCCCGCCCGTCCCGCCACAAAGCGCCCGTCCGGCGAGATCAGGACGGCGGTGACTCCCTCCGGTGTCAGCGGCTTGGGAGCGCCTCCCTCGAGATCTTGCACGAAGCTTCGCCGTCCGTGGCCGCGTTCCACGGCACTGATCACAATGCGTTTCCCGTCGGGAAGAAATCTTGCCTCGCCGTTCTCGAAATGCTCGATACCCGGCACCGCCACGTTGCGCGGCTGGCCCGGGCCCAGTGGAAGCAGCGTGATGTGCTCCGGCGAGCCGGTGAATATGGAAATCGCCCATTTGCCGTCCGGCGAGAGCCCGCCGGCGCTGCCGTCGCCCAGCCGCACCGGCGGCGACCCGTCGAACTTCCGGATGCACACGGCGTAATTGATTCCCGCGGGCTCGCTGCTTTCTTCGAAAAGCAACTGTGTGCGGTCGCGCGAAATAGCCTTCGCGATGGTCCAGTCATACCAGGTCAGGTCGCGCCCGTCGGGTATTCCCGCCCCCACCGCCTCCATGGATAACCGCTCATTGTCGAAGGAAATCAGCACGCGCCCGTCGGGCGCCACGTCCTCCAGCGTCACGCCGCCGGGAACCCGCAGCAGCGTCCGCGTATGTCCGGAAAAGTCCACAGCCATCAACGCGCGGTTGTACCCGCCCTCGGCCACCGCCGCAAACCAGATCTCCCGGCCGTCCGGCGACCACGCCAGTCCATCCTCCGACTGCCAGCCCTTCGATAGCGTGGCCAAATGCCCGCCCAGATCCACCACGCACACCGAGCCCCGGTCATCCGACCACGCCGGATGGTCCAGAAACGCAATGCGGTCTCCGCGCGGTGCAAACCGGATGTGGCTGATCCATCCGGACGTCTCATAGAGCGTGTTGCCGATGGGAAATTCCAGGCGGTTTTTTCCCTGCACCCGGTGCACCACGGCGAGCTGGCCTGTTGGATCCCAGTCTGCCCACTGCACCTGTTCCAGGATCTCGCGCGGCGCGCCGCCGGCAGGCGGCACGCGCGCAAGCGTAGCCGTCACCGGTTCCAGGTGCGACCCGTAATCCGCCTTCAAAGCCAGCGCCATCTCCCCCGTGTGCGAGACTCCCAAAAGTCCCGCTGGCGGCAACTCCAGGTTCTGCGCCGCAGCCGAATCCAGCGTCACCCGGAAAAGCTGCATGGGTCGCCCGTCCCACGCCGCGTCATACAGAACCGAGTTTCCCTCGGGCGCGAACCGCGCCGTGTATACCGTGCCGCGCTGGAAGGTGAGCCGCTGGTACGCCGGCAGCGCCGTCGGTCCCCCGCCTCGCGCCACTGCGAGGACAACCGCCACCGCTGCGCACGCCAGCGCGGCCGCGGCCACCATCCACGGTGCCCGCCGCCGCAGTTGCCGTATCCGCTTCGTGGCCAGCGGCAGGATGCGCGATACCGATCCTTCCAGCACGGTGCTCAGGTCGAAGGCCAGATCGCGCGCCGACTGGAAGCGTTCCTCCGGATTCTTCTCCATGCAGTGCCGTACCACGCGCTCCAGCGCGGGCGGGATGTTGCGGTGGGTCTCGGAAAATTCCGGCGGATCAATCGTCAGGATCGCGCTCATCGTATCCGCCGGCGTGTCACGCCGGAAGGCGCGCTTCCCGGAAAGCATTTCGTAAAGGATTGCACCGAAACTGAAAATGTCCGTGCGATGGTCCAGCGGCAGACCGCGCACCTGCTCCGGCGACATGTACCCCACGGTTCCCACCACGGCGCCGGAGACGGAATCCGAAGTCAGCGTCAGCGCGTCCGCCTCGGCTGATGCCGGCTCGGGACGCGTCAGTTTGGCCAGCCCGAAGTCCAGCACTTTTACGCGGCCATCCCGGGTCAGGAAAATGTTCCCGGGCTTCAAGTCGCGATGGACGATGCCCTTCTCATGAGCCGCCCCGAGCCCCAGCGCCACTTGCAGCGCCGTGTCCGTGGCCAGCCGCACGGGCAGCGGCCCGGTTCGCAGCCGTTCCTGCAGCGATTCGCCCTCGAGCAGCTCCATTACGATGTACGGCGCGCCGTCCTGGGTCCCGATGTCGTAGATGGCAAGAATGTTCGGATGATTCAGCGCCGCGGCCGCACGCGCCTCCTGCTCGAATCGCCGCAGCCGCAACGAATCCCGGGAAAGCGACGGGGGGAGCACCTTGATGGCCACGTCGCGGCCCAACCGGTCGTCCCGCGCGCGATACACCACACCCATGCCGCCTGCGCCAATCTTTTCCAGGATGCGAAAGTGCCCCAGGTTTTGCGGGGGAGAGCCAGCGCGGAGTTCCGTCATTTGCCGGGATGTTAGCGATATTCGGCCTTAAAAGCGAGCGCAGGGCCGTCAAATGTTCGCCACTCCTCTTCTGCCTCGCCCGTTATTTCATAGCGTCGCCTGGGGGCTGAATGCGCGCGGGCATAGTGTCGGTGCTGCTCAGTCCAAGCTCGTTGCGTTGGGTCGGGTTGTACCCCGGAGACGACTGGGATTTATCGGTTGCTGACTCCACACGTCAGCCTCTCCCTTTTCCGGCTGGAGAGGCTACTTTCGCGTCAAACGAAGCTCGAGCACCATCCGCTCCTCGCCTTTGTCATCGATCAGAAAATGCCGATGGACGAGCACTTTGCCGTCGTCTTCCAGGTGAGCGCGCGCGACGGTCTTGCGCCCGGGACGGTCGGGATCGAGCGCCGTGGCCCATAGCACAATGTTCTTCCCGTCGAACGTGCCGTCGCTCTGGCGAATCGACATCGTCGTCTGTCGCGAGTCGTACCACACGGTGGTGAAGCGATTCGTCTTCGAATCGAAGCCGGAAATTCCGGTGCCGGTCGTCTTCGTTCCGTCAGGATTGAAGAAGGTGAAATCCGACTGCAGAAACTTGCCGTCCTGGATCATGTACTGCTTGCACGTTCCTTTCGTCGCGATCGGCTGGCCGTTCCTGGGGAAGAATGTCTTCACCACGTCCCAGTCGCCCGCGAATTGCGCGAGCAGCTTCTGGCCGGCGCCCGGCGCATTCGATGGTTCGTATTGTTCGTGGGTTTGCTGCGCCAGCGCCGCAGTGGCAATGAGCAACGACGCGAGTATCCATTTCTTCATGGGACGCGATGATAGGCGAACGTCACGAGCGTAGCACGCTTTTTTCAGCTTGTGTGCGCGTACGATGAACCGCTCCTCGAGCCGAAGCCCACTGCCTCGGCAAAACGCTGGTGGGCCTGGGATGACTCGAACATCCGACCTCGCCCTTATCAGTTGTCAACCAATCCTCTACAGAGATTTGCGATAGTGTGCGAAAGCCTGCTATTCATGCGGCTTTCCGTATGTTCAACCACTCACGCACACTACTATCATATGCAACAGTTTTTGACCAGGGTGTGCACCAAATTGTGAACCAACTTTGCGGTGCGGATTGTCCACAGCGTGGGTACCTTGGCCCATAGGAAGACGCGGAGATCGTCGCTCTGCGCGCCTC
>JASHRU010000066.1 GCA_030037225.1 Candidatus Acidiferrales bacterium
GCGATGAACATGTTTCCGGAAGAGTCGAACGCGACACCGTAAGGCCCGGCCAGCATCGCCTGCGTGGCTGGACACCCGTCGCCAATCGCGTCGGTCGCCGCGGCGCAGTTCGCCGCGGCCCCGCCCGCCACGGTTGTGATCGTCCCCGTTGCAGCAGTCACTTCACGCACCACGTTCGCGCTCACGTCCGCGACGTAGATATTTCCGCCCGCATCCAGCGCCACATCAAACGGAGTATTGAGCTGCGCGCTCGTAGCCGGTCCGTTGTCTCCCGTGTATCCGGCTACGCCCGGCGTCCCCGCTACGGTGGTGATGTTCTGTGTCGTGTGGTCCACCATGCGGACCACGGAATTTCCAGAGTCCGCAATGTAAAGATCGCCGGCCGCGTCTCCCGCCACCCGCGAGGGAATGCTAAGGCACGCGTCCGTGGCAGGAACGCCGTTCCCGCTGTACAGCGCGAGCCCAATGCCCGCAAACGTGTTGATCTCGCCGGCCGAATCGCCGGTCGGCGGCGTGCATGTAATGTTCGGGTTCGCGCAGTAGATTTCCCGTATCCGGTAATCGTTGGTATCGCCGATAAACACGTCGCCCGCTGAGTCCACGCTCAGCCCGACTGGAAAAGCTACCTCCCCGCTGGTCGCCGGGCCCCCGTCCCCGCAAGCTGATAATCCGGAGGCGCACGCCGTCCCGTTTCCGCCCAGCACGGAAATGATTTGCGTGCTCGCATTCACCACGCGGATCAGGTTGTCGTAGCGGTCGGCGATATATATGTTTCCCGCGCTGTCCACGCCCACGCCGGAGAAAGCGCTGAGCGCCGCGCTGGTTGCCGGACAGCCGTCGCCCAGGCCGTCGGTTTCGTTCGCGCACCCGCTGCCTCCGCCCGCCACCGTGTTGATCACCGGCGGACTGCCCGTGTTCACCATTCGCACTCGCGTGTTCCCCAGGTCCGCGATATACAAGTTGCCGCTGGTATCCATGGCCAAGCCATTCGGGTCAAGTAAATCCGCTTGAGTGGCCGCCTGACCGTCGCCGCTGTAGCCCGCTGTGCCGGTGCCCGCATACGTGCTGATGTTGAGTGTCGAATGGTTCACCACGCGCACGCGATAGTCGAAGGTGTCGGCGATGAAGAGATCGCCCGCGGAATCCAGCACCAAGCCGTTGAAGTAGGCAGATTCCGCCGAGGGCACCAGGTTTAGCGTCGCGCTCGTCGCCGCGCCCCCGTCGCCGCAAGCGGACGTGGAACTGGAGCACGCAACCCCGGCTGTGCCCGCGTAAGTGGTGATCGTGCCCGTGACTCCGTCCACTCGCCGCACAACCAGGTTCTGAGTGTCCGCGATGTACACGTCACCGGCGGCGTCAATCGCAACCTCGGAGGCGCCGTTCAGTTCCGCGGAGGTTGCCGGGCCGTTGTCTCCGCTGTACCCGCAAAGGTCCATCGTGCCGGCAAATACCGTCAATGTTCCGGCACTGTTTACCTTGAAGACGACGCAGCGCCCCAAATCCGGGATGTATACGTTTCCCGCGGAATCCGATTTGGCAGAGTAAATGAAATCTAGATTTGCGGTGGTCGCGGGGACATTCTTCGGCCCGCCGCCGGCGACTGTAGTGATGATGTTCTGGCCCTGCGCTGCGCCGGCAGCCGTCAGCAGAATAAGCAGGAAATTCGCTGCGATGCGAAATGAGCCGCCCATGCCCACGCTCCCCGTGTGTCGCCGATTATTGGCCGGAGGCCGAAGAGCAGCCGCTGGTTCCCCCTGTTTCGCTATCGAACCAGCCTTGTCGACTGCGCTCCACAGACATTCGCGCTAAGAAGGCGAACCACGATAATAAACGGCGAAAGCCTAATCCCAAGGCCGGGCGACTGCAAGAATAATTCCGGGTAGAAGCTGAGCACAGAGCCCGCAGCGGGCCGCGTTCAGTTTGTAGTGGAAGTTTTCGGGACTGGAACGCCGTGACCGGAATCATTCCGGCGCATGAGGCGTCGCGGAGAGCCGGGCCGGCTCAATTCCCCGTGGTAAGCACGGCGCGGAACTTCGCCTGTCCGCTCATCATTCGCTGGTACGCTTCGTTCGCGCGCTCCAACGGATAAACCTCATTCATAGACCGCACGCCGGTCAGCACGCTGAACGCCATCGTGTCCTCGGAATCCGCCGACGTGCCCGAATACCACCCTTTGATCGCATTCTGCCCGGTCAGCAGGCTGAGCAGATTCACGGGCAGCGGCCCCGCAGCGCCAATTACCATCAGCACGCCGTTCGCGCCCAGCCCTCCCAGCACCGCGCCCATGGCTTCCGCGCTCGTCACCGTCGCCAGAATTGCTGTGGCTCCGCCGAGCTTCTTCAGTTCCGCCGCGGGGTCATTCGCCGTGCTGTCGATGTAATGGTGCGCGCCAAGTTTTCGCGCCAGCGCTTCCTTGTCGGTTCCGCGCGCGATGCCCACCGTGCGATATCCCATTTTGTTGGCGTACTGCACGCCGAGATGTCCCAGCCCGCCCAGTCCTAGAACCGCCACCAAATCTCCCGGCCCTGCGCCCGTGTGGCGGAGACAGTTGAACGTCGTCACGCCCGCGCACAGCAGCGGCGCCGCCTCCACGGCCGACAATCCATCGGGAATCCGGGCGACAGCGCTCGCCGGGGCAATCATGTAGTCGCCGTATCCTCCATCCGAAGTCAGACCCGTGATCAGCGTGTAAGTCTGGCACGCAAACGCGTTGCCCCGCCGGCAGGCGGCGCAATACCCGCAATATCCCCCGTGCCAGCCGACCCCGGCCCGGTCGCCCACCTTCCAGCCCTGCACCCCTGCGCCAACGGCGTCAATCACGCCGGCGACTTCGTGTCCCGGAACGCGCGGGTATGGGATTCCCGGCCAAAGCCCTTCCTTGGCAACGGAATCGCTGTGGCAAACTCCGCAAGCCTGGACCTTGATCCGCACCGCGCCCGCGCCCGGCTGCGGAATTTCCCGCTCTACCAACTCAAACGCGGCCCCGGCCTTCGCCACCTGCATTGCTCGCATCTTCGCCATGTTCCCCCCAGTAATAAACGAAAAGGATAACCTCGATTCGATGCGCGACGGCGCGCGCCGGGTGCATTTCGCAAGAGAAGTCGGCCGGAACTTCGGCATGATCGCCCGCAGCCGGTGAGCCGCGCACATTGACTTCAGTACCCCCCAAGGTCATATTCCTTATTCATGAATAGCCGGGGAAGATTGCGGCGCTGCCCGAGTGCCATCGCACTTCTCGCCGTGCTGTTTGCGGCGTCGAGCGCCGGAGCCGACCATCACGAAAACTGGGTCGAAATTAAATCCTTGCACTTTACCGTTTATTCGAATGGAACCGAGGGTGAAGGCCGGCTGGTGGCCACCCACTTCGAGCAGATTCGTGCGCTCTTCGAGGAGAGCTTCCCCGACTTGCGCGTGGATGCCGGCGACAAGCCCACCATTCTCTATGCCCTGAAGAACGAAGATTCGCTAAAGCTCTTCCTTCCCGGCTACAGCCCGAGCAGGGGCTCCGTAACCATTTGCGGCCAATACATGCGGGGAAACGACAAGAATTTCGCTGTGGTTCGCACGGATTCGCCCTGCATGGCGACGAACCCCTCCGTCAATAATTCCACCACGCTCGTCCGCGGAATGTTTATGAACCAGATCAGCGGCGCGGCCGCGCATCCCTTCAAGCCGATTTACCACGAGTATGCGCATGGTGTGTTCCGCTTGAATTTTCGAAGCCTGCCGCTCTGGCTCGACGAAGGGCTGGCCGAATACTGGGGCAACAGCGTAATCAGCAACAAGCAGGCCCGTGTGGGTGAGGCCGACGCCGTCGAGATCGCGGTTCTGAAACAGGGTCCCTTCCTCCCCATCGACAAGCTGGTGTCCATCGACTCCTCATCGCCGCTTTACAACACGCCGAACCACATCGGCATTTTCTACGCCGAGTCCTGGGCGCTGGTGCACTACCTCATGATGTCGCCCGATGTGCGCGACCAGAATCTGCTGGCCAAGTATCTGGCGGCCCTGCAGGCGACCGATGATCCCATCGAGGCCGCGACCAAGACCTTCGGTGACCTGAACAAGCTCGGCGAGAAAGTGGACGCCTACTGCAGGCAATTGTCGTTCTACGTCGCGCAAGTGCCGCTGCACCTTGCTGTTTCAGACAAGGAGTTGACGGCGCGCCGGCTGACCCCGGCCGAAGGCCTGATCCATCAGGCGGATTATTTAATGCATTCGCGCCACTTGCCCGAAGCAATCGATCTGCTGCACCAGGCCGCAAGCCTGGAGCCCAATGTGCCGGGACTGCACGATGCACTCGGCTACTACCATTACGTGAAGAACGATTTCGGGAACGCCAGCAAGGAGTTCGACCTGGCGCTCGAGGCCGACCCCAACGACGCAGCCGCGTATTACCTCCGGGCCGAAATCCTGTATCACAACTCGGGGTATTCGGTGGAATCCACGCCTCAGATTCAAGCCAGCCTCGAAAAAGCTGTCGCCCTTCGCCCGAGATTTGCCGCCGCTCATGCCTTCCTTTCCGTCGCCTACGCCGATTCGCCGGGCATGGGGAGCAAGGCCATCGAGGAGGCCCAGCGCGCAATCAGCCTCGAGCCCGGAAACTATGCTTATTTTCTCGACCTCGGCAGGGCTTTATTGGCCGACGGAAAACTGGATGACGCGAAGAAGGTCGCTGACCGCGCCCAGAAGTCCGCCGTCTGGCCCCAGGAGCGCAGCAGGGCCGACTCGTTTGCCCGGGAAGTGAATGCCAGGCTGCATTCCTCTGCCGTGCAGGACTCCGCCGCCTCCGGCGCTGCGGCGCCCGCTCCCCGGGTCATAACCGGCGTTCAAGTGAGGGTGGTTCGTACTGTCGAAGGGCAAATCACCGAGCCCATTTGCGGTCACCCGCCGGAAATCACGTTTACTCTGGCTACGTCGGACGGACAAATCCAGCTTCTGGTGAAAGACGTGGCCCAGATCCAAATCCACAATGTTCAAGGAGATTTGGCTGCAGGTTCCTCCGACTGCGCAACCTGGAAGGACCGCAAGGCGAAGGTCATCTTCACCGTGACAAACGGCGGCGCTGCCGCGGGCGAAGTAAAAAGCATCTTGTTCGAGTAATCGAAAATCCCAGTGAGGTCGGGCGGGCGTCGCCCGGCGGAGCCTACCGTTCGATGGCCAGCGCCACGGCGTTTCCCCCGCCTAGGCACAGTGCCGCAATCCCGCGATGCAAGTTTCGCCGCTCGAGCTCATAGAGCAGCGTCACCAGGATGCGCGCTCCCGAAGCGCCGATGGGATGCCCCAGCGCCACCGCTCCGCCGTTCACGTTTACCTTGGCGGGATCGAGGTGCGTCTCCTGAATCACGGCCAGCGCCTGCACCGCGAACGCCTCATTCAATTCGTAGAGGTCCACGTCGCGGTCGCGGTCCCAGCCCGTTTTCTTCAGGATCTTTTCGATGGCCGTCACCGGAGCCATCATCACCCACTTCGGCTCCACTCCGCTCACCGCCTGCGCCACGATGCGCGCTCGCGGTGCGCGGCCCAGCCGCGACGCCGTCGCTTGGCTCGTCACCACCACTGCCGCCGCGCCGTCATTCGTGCCCGGAGCGTTGCCCGCAGTGACCGTGCCGTCTTTTTTGAAAGCCGGCTTCAGCTTCGCCAGGCTCTCCATCGTCGAATCTTCCCGCGGTGATTCGTCCTTGCGAATCACCACCGGCTCGCCCTTCTTCTGCGCAATCTCGATGGGCAGGATTTGCGATTCGAAGAAGCACGACTTCAGCGCATTCACCGCCCGGCGATGGCTCTCTACCGCGAACCGGTCCTGCGCCTCGCGTCCGATCTTGTACTTCTCCGCCACCAGTTCCGCGGTCATTCCCATGTGATAGTTCTCGTACGGGTCCCACAGCCCGTCGATGATCATCGAGTCGAGCAATTGCGCGTGTCCCAGCCGGAATCCCGCGCGCGCGTTCGGCAGCAGGTAGGGACAATTGCTCATCGACTCCATCCCGCCGGCCACCACCATCCCCGATTCGCCCGTCATCACTCCCTGCGCCGCTAGCGCCACAGCTTTCAGCCCTGAGCCGCACACCTTGTTGATCGTCATCGCCGCTACGCTGGGATCGAGTCCGCCGCCCAGCGCCGCCTGCCGCGCCGGCGCCTGCCCCAGCCCAGCCGAAACAACGTTGCCCAGGATGCATTCGTCCACCTGCTTCGGATCGATCTCCGCGCGGCGCACCGCCTCGGCCACGACTTTCGCTCCGAGCTGCGTGGCGGAAAGCGGCGCGAGCCCGCCCTGGAATTTTCCAATCGTCGTGCGCACTGCGCTCAGAATCACTGCGGAATCCATGGCGGCACCTCTTCTGCGGAATCCTGTTC
>JASHRU010000067.1 GCA_030037225.1 Candidatus Acidiferrales bacterium
CGGCGAGCAAAAAGCCGGAAAGGCGCGCGGGAATGCGCGTCACAGGCGGCTCTGTGGATAGCTCTGCGGCGGTTGGCTGCCGGCCAAATCCGCGAGCCACGGCCACCGCGAGCACGCCGGCAACGACGTTCAGGCTTACGGCAATTTCTACCGTGGCCCGCAAACCGACGGTGGCGAGCAAAAGGAACCCGGCTGCCAGGGTTCCCGCAACGGCGCCGGCCGTGTTGATCCAATAGAGCCGGCTCAGCCGCCTGCCCAGTTCCGCGGAATGCCGCGTCAGCCCCTGCACCAAGACCGGCAGCGTTCCTCCCATCAGGAACGTGGGCAAGAACAACACGACGGTTGCACCGATAAATCGCAGCAGAAGCAGTGCCGGCGCCGAGCCGGCCACGAGAGGATGCGCCGCGAGGTAAATCCGGCGAACGGCCGCGAGCCCGGCGAGCGAGACCGCTCCCGTGGCGGCCACTCCGAGTTCCATCCAACCGTAGAGCAGCACCGGGTTCGTCCGCTGTTCGCTTCGTCTGCCCCACCAGGCGCTGCCGATTGCCAATCCACCCATAAACGCTGCTAGAACCGTAGAAATCGCGTAAACCGTGTTACCGAAAATCAGGCCGAGCGCTTTTCCCCAAGCCACCTGATAGACGAGTCCGGCGGACCCGGAAAGAAAGAAGCAGACAAGCAGAACGGTGAAGCGGAGGCGCGAAATCGTTGGAGCCGTCACAGGCGCGGCATCGTATTGGCCGATGGCGGCATTGTCAAACCGCCGCGCCGGGCGCCGCCGTTGACACGGGCGCAGGTGCGCCGCTATCGTTTCCCCGGCCATGAAGATTTTGTTGATCGGAAGCGGGGGGCGGGAGCATGCGCTGGCCTGGCGCCTGCTCGCGTCGAGTGGCGTAGAGCGAGTGTGGTGCGCGCCGGGCAATGGCGGCATGGCCCAACTCAAGGGTGCGGAGTGCGTAGCCGTGCCGCAGGGCGGAATGAAAGACGTTGCGGCGCTTGCCGAACTGGGAGAGCGTCTAGGGCCGGACCTGACGCTCGTTGGCCCCGAGCTGCCGCTCGTTTCCGGCATTGCCGATGAATTCGCGGGCCGCGGGCTGCGCCTGGTTGGCCCCTCACGGCAGGCGGCACAGATTGAAGGCAGCAAGGTTTTCGCGAAGGAATTTTTGCTGCGCAACAGGATTCCCACGGGGCCGCTCTACGGAATCTACGACGCTGCCGGCGACGCCTATTCCGCGCTGTGCGCCGTGGACTGGCCGTGCGTGATCAAAGCGGACGGCCTGGCGGCCGGCAAAGGCGTGCTGGTGGCGGCCAATCCCGATGACGCGACTGCGTTCATCGACCGGCTGATGGTGGACCGCGAATTCGGCTCCGCCGGCGACCGCGTGCTGCTGGAAGAAGCGCTCACCGGCTCGGAACTTTCCTACATCGTGCTGACAGACGGCGAGACGGTGTTGCCGCTCGCCGCCACGCGCGACCACAAGCGCGTGTTCGACGGCAATCGCGGGCCCAATACCGGCGGCATGGGCGCATATTCGGCCGATGGTCTGCTCGATCGCGAATTGGAAGCGCGCATTCTCGACTCCCTCATCCGTCCCACGCTCGACGCCATGGCCCGCGAAGGACATCCCTACCGCGGTTTTCTCTACGCCGGGCTGATGCTTACTTCCGCGGGACCGCAGGTGCTCGAATTCAACTGCCGCATGGGGGATCCGGAAACGCAGGCGATCGTCGTACGCATGGATTTTCCGCTCTCTGAGGCGCTCGATGCTGCGACAGAGGGCAGGTTGCGCGAGATTACGGCGCGGTGGAAACCCGGCGCGAGTGCTTGCGTGGTGATTGCGGCGGAGAACTATCCCGGCGAGCCGCGGACGGGCATGAAGATTGAAGGTCTCGCCGCCGCCAGCAGCGTTCCGGACGCGGTTGTGTTTCACGCGGGCACGAAGCTGGAAGCTGGGGAAGTGCTGGTGAGCGGAGGGCGCGTTCTAGGCGTTACTGGGACCGGCGCGAACCTGGGCGCCGCAGTTGCGCGCGCGTATGAGGCAGCCGGGAAAATCCGATTCGAGGGCGCACACTATAGGCGCGACATCGGCGCAGTCACACAAACGGCGGCCTCGGGCGCGTCGCACACAGCCGGAAGCCGGATTTGAGTGATGGCTGCAGTCGCCCACATCTTCCGCTGCATCGCCCACCGTTTGCCGATGCACGCACTGGATGAACCCGAAGCTGTCGCGAACCGGGGTCTCGCGGGCTGCGCTCACGCTCAAGCCGGCGGCCTGCGGCAAGTGCTGCTCATGGACCTGGAAACGCTCGAAGCGCTGGGGCTCCGGCCAGGCGAGACCAAGGAGAACATCACGACGCGCGGACTGGACGTTCGCGCGCTCCGTCCCGGCCAGCGGATCCGCATTGGCGCGGCACTCGTCGAAATCACGGTCCCGTGCGAGCCGTGCAGACGCATGGAAGCGATTCGTTCCGGTCTGAAGTGCGAGCTGCGCGGACGCCGCGGGATGTTGTGCCGCGTCGTGGAAGGCGGCAGGATCCGCACCGGCGACCCGATCGTCGTGTTGGAGCTCGAGCGCGTCGGCGCGTGATGGCCGCGACCGCCTGGGTGCGCAGGACTGTGCTGATTCTACTTTCAGCCTACGTCGTCCTTCTGCTTCTCCTCGTCGTGTTCGAAAATCGCCTGATCTTCTTTCCCCAAATTCCCGGGCGTCTTTCCGGGGACTGGTCTCCTCCCGGCCTCGGCAAGGAAGATGTGTGGCTCACGGCCGCGGATGGCGTGCGGTTGCACGCCTGGTGGATTCCGGCCCGCGACGAGGGAGCCGCGGATCTTCCCACGTTCCTTTGTTTCCACGGCAACGCTGCGAATATGGCCTGGCGCGCGAGCGTCTATCGCTTCCTGCGCGATCTGCCCGCCAACGTGTTTGCGGTCGAGTATCGAGGTTACGGCCGGAGTGAGGGCAGGCCGAGCGAACCGGGCATCTATCGCGATGCGGACGCGGCCTACGGTTATCTGGTTCGCGAGCGGTCCGTTGCGCCGCGCCACATCATCGTTCTGGGACAGTCGCTGGGCACGGCGGTGGCCGCGGAGCTGGCCGCGCAACACGAGGTGGGAGGCGTTGTGCTGGAGGCTCCATTTCCTTCTGCTCGCGCCCTGGCCCGCCGTTTCTATTGGTTCGTGCCGGGAATTGAATGGCTCATGCGCTCGCGGTTCGACACGGCAAAGAATCTCGCGCTGGCGAACAGCAGGTTCGGCGCGCCGCTATTGGTCATTCACTGTACACGCGATCCGGTGATTCCCTTTGTCTTCGGCCAGCAGGTTTACGATCGCGCGCCGCCACCGAAGTCATTTCTGGCCATCCAGGGAGGATGCCACGAGGAGGCCACGCTGCTCGATCCGGGCGGCGTCCGCCGGGAGCTCCAGACATTCCTCGAGCAGACGCGAGCCAGCCTGCCGCACACACCGCGGTAGGCGCTATGGGGGCCCCGGCTTCTTGATCAGCGACGGCGGCGCGGGCTGGCCGGCCTTCTGCTGCTCAGGCGTGAGTGCTGGCAATTCACCTTCGCCCAGCACCCATTTCATTCCATCCTGCTCGGTGATCTTCAGGATCATCTGCCGCGAGTTGCGTGGCGTTACGGTTTGGAA
>JASHRU010000068.1 GCA_030037225.1 Candidatus Acidiferrales bacterium
CGGGTGAAACGACCGCGTGATCCCGATCCCGCTGAGGCAGCAGAAGACCGCACAACGAAACGCCAGGGAGGCGGTCCCTTTTTCGCGTCCATAGACGCGTACCCCGCATCGCGTTGACTCTCGCCGTCCCCACCTCTAACATCCCATCGCCAAATCGCCCATGCATCCGCTGCGCGCTCCATTTCGTACCGCCGCCCTGTCCCGAGCCTGCTCGCCGTTGCGAGCGAAGGCGAGGGGCATCTTGGCGGCGTTCTGTCTTTTCCCTCTTCTTCTCCCGTTCCTCGGATCCGCTGTAACTACGCTCCCTGCCAGCGACCCTTCACCCATCCCCCGCCTCGACCTCGTCTCCGGCTGGCAGATGCAATCCTCCGCAAAAATCTCCGCCACCGGCGCCGAAATTTCCCGCCCAGGCTTCTCTGCCGATAACTGGTACAAACTCTCGCAGCCCGAAACCGTTCTTGCCGGCCTCGTCGAAAATCGCGTCTATCCCGACCCCACGTTCGGCAAAAATCTCCGCCAGATTCCCGGAACCAGCTATGGCATCGGCACCATGTTCGCCAACCAGGAAATGCCCGACGACAGCCCCTTCCGCCCGCCCTGGTGGTATCGCGTCGAATTCCGATTGGCGAATGGCCGGCCCGGCGACCGCATCTGGCTGCACCTCGACGGAGTCAACTATCGCGCCAACGTCTGGCTCAATGGCCAGCGCATCGCCTCCTCCGGCGAAATCGCCGGCGCTTACCGCATTCACGAGCTCGAAATCACCTCCGCCGCGCGTCCCGGCCTGCCCGCCGTGGCGGGCCAAACCAATGCCCTCGCCCTCGAAATCTCTGCTCCGCACGCCGACGACCTCGCCATCACCTTCGTGGACTGGAATCCCATGCCGCCCGACAAGAACATGGGCCTCTGGCGCGGCGTTTGGCTCAGCCGTACGGGCCCCGTCGCCATCCGCCATCCCCAGGTCATCTCGCATCTCGATCTGCCCGGGCTCGCCGCGGCGCATCTCACCGTTTCCGCCGAACTTTCAAACGGCTCCGATCATCCCGTCTCCGGCGCCTTCGGCGTCTCCATCGGTGGCCAGGGCCTCGTCCACTCCATCACTCTCCAGCCGCACGAAACCAGACTCGAGCGCATCACGCCCGAAGGAAATCCTGCGCTGAACCTCACGAATCCCCGCGTCTGGTGGCCCTATCAAATGGGCTCGCCCGAGCTCTACGACGCCAAATTCGAGTTCACCACCTCGTCCGATATCGCCCACGCCCAATCACCGCAACAACTCTCCGACTCGCAGACCGTCACCTTTGGCGTAAGCGAAATCACCTCGGAGATGACTTCCGAAAACCATCTCCTCTTCCGCGTCAACGGCCGCAAACTCCTCGTCCGCGGCGCCGCCTGGACTCCCGACCTCCTCCAGCGCCGCCCGGCCGGCCGCCTCGAAGCCGAATTCCGCTACGTCCGCGAAATGAACCTCAACGCCATCCGCCTCGAAGGGAAAATGGACTCCGACGAGTTCTTCTCGCTCGCCGACCGCATGGGCATTCTCATCCTTCCCGGCTGGTGCTGCTGCGACGCCTGGCAAAAGGGCGACAAATGGGACGCCGCGAACCACAAAATCGCCTCTGCGTCGCTCACCGACCAGCTCACGCGCCTTCGCAATCATCCCAGCGTGCTCGCCTGGCTCAACGGCAGCGACGAAGCCCCTCCGCCCAGCGTGGAACGCGAATATCTCGCCATCGAAAAGCAGCTCGAGTGGCCCAAACCCGTCGTCAACTCCGCCAGCGACCGCACTACTCCGCTCTCCGGCCGCTCCGGCGTGAAAATGGCCGGCCCCTACGACACCGTTCCGCCCGATTACTGGTATCTCGACCGAGAGCATGGCGGCGCCTTCGGTTTCGCCACCGAGATCAGCCAGGGCCCCGCCATTCCGCCCATCGAAAGCCTGCGCCGCTTCATTCCCGCCTCGAGCCTCTGGCCCATCAACGACGACTGGGATTTCCATTCGGGCGGAGGCGAATTCAAAAACATCCGCCGTTTCACCGCGGCCATGGAATCCCGCTACGGCGCGGCCGGCTCGCTCGAGGATTTCGTCTGGAAAGCCCAGGCCACCGCCTACGAAGGCGAACGCGCCATGTTCGAAGCCTATGGCCGCAATAAATACGCGGCTACCGGCGTTATCCACTGGATGCTCTCGAACGCCTGGCCCTCGCTCATCTGGAATCTCTACGACTATTACCTCACGCCTCACGCCGGCTATTTCGGCACAAAAAAAGCCTGCGAGCTGCTCCACGTCCAGTACTCCTACGATGACCAGTCCATCGTCGTCGTCAATGGCGGCGCCGATCCCGTTCCGAACCTGCGCGTCCGCGCCGCCGTCTACAATCTCGACCTCACCGAAAAATTCCATCAGGACCAGTCGATCGACGTGCCCGCCGACGCGAGCCTGCGCGTCTTCACGATTCCCAAGCTCGATGGCCTTTCCACCACTTATTTCCTCCGCCTCCGCCTCCGCCTCGAAGACGCGGCAGGAAAACTCCTCAGCAGCAATTTCTATTGGCTCTCCACCAAGCCCGACCGCCTCGACTGGCCCCGCTCCTCCTGGTTTTTCACTCCGCTGGAATCTTCCGCCGATTTCCGCGACCTTTCTTCTCTTCCTCCCGCCAACGTCAGCGCCGACGCAACGTTTGCTCTCATGAAGTCCGGCCC
>JASHRU010000008.1 GCA_030037225.1 Candidatus Acidiferrales bacterium
CCGACCAGACCTATTCGATCGAAGCCATGATGGGCGACAAGAAAGCGCTGCAATCCGCCACTTCGCACAATCTCGGGCAGAATTTCGCCAAGGCATTCGAGATCCGTTACCTCGATCAGGGCGGCCAGCTCCAGCACTGCTGGACAACCTCCTGGGGACTCTCGACGCGCTTCGTCGGCGCCATCATCATGGTGCACGGCGACGACCAGGGACTGATTTTTCCTCCCCGCCTCGCGCCCTATCAGATCGTCATCGTGCCCATTTTCAAGAACGACCTGGAAAAGGCCCAGGTTTCCCAGGCCGCCCACGCCGTCCGAAGCGAACTGGCCTCCGCGGGTTTCCGCGTCACCCTCGACGAGCGCGAGGGCGTCACACCTGGCTTCAAGTTCAACGATTGGGAAATGCGCGGCGTGCCTCTGCGGATTGAGATAGGGCCCAAAGACGTGGCCAAGAACAGCGTGGCGCTGGCGCGCCGCGACCGTCCCGGCAGAGAAGGGAAGTCATTTGTTCCGCGCGACGGGCTGGCCGGCGCCGTCCGCGAGGCGCTCGACGCCATTCAGAAGGCGCTCCACGACCGCGCGCTCGAATTTCGCAAAGCCCATACGCGTGAACCGAAGAGCTGGGACGAATTTCGCGACGCGGTCGAGAACGGATTCGCATTTTCCTTCTGGTGCGGCAAGGCCGAGTGCGAGGCGCGCGTCAAGGAAGAATTGAAGGCAACAATTCGCAATATTCCCCTCGAGCAGCCCGGCGGCACAGGCCCCTGCATCGTCTGCGGCTCGTCCTCGCAGGAGCGCGCCCTTTTCGGCCGCGCCTATTAGCCTGCTCGCGGGCCGCCGCTCCTGCGAGTGACGCATCGGAAACGCCTCGCACCCTCAGCCTCGACATGACCGCGGGCCGATGCTAGCATCGCCACGTTTTTAGTTTCACGGGGGGAATCCGCTTTCCCGGCGGATGAAGAGACGGACCGAGGTTGCTCTGATGCAAAAGCAGCCCACACGGAGTGCCGCGCTTGGCCGCCGCGCCCGGGCGCAGCGTGGCGAAGGCCACCTCAAACTCCTCGTCGTGGTGGTAATCATCGGCCTCATCTGCTACGCGGGCTTCAAGATCGTCCCTGCCTACGTGAACAACTACCAGTTGCGGGATACCTGCGAGACGGAATCCCGGCTCTTCGCGGCACGCCAGAAGACCGAGGATAAGGTCCGCGCGGCCGTCTGGGAATCGGTGCAATCCCTCAGTATCCCCGTCACACAGGATCAAATCAAAGTGGAGGTCATCGGCAAGACCGCGCGGGTCAGCGTTCAGTACGCCATCACCGTCAATCTGTTCGGCTACGACTACACCATGAATTTCGATCCGGCCGGCGAGAGCCCCATCATCTAGCCCGTTCGCGGTACAATTCTCTTGAGTGACGCGTCCGCCCGCCCCGCGCCACCCGCCCGGCGGCCGGTGCTCCCGCCGCCTGTGCGATTCGCCGGAAAGGGGAATCGTTTCGTTGCGACTCCGTCTCTCCCGGGGCTTCTGGACCTCGCGCGCGGGCCTCGTCCTGCTTTGCTGCGGCCTGCTCCTGCTCCTGGCCGGCGCGAGCGTGTTCGCCTACTACTACGTCCTTTATTCCCGCATGATTGACGCGCGCCTTTCGGGCGAGGTCTTCGGCAATACGTCCCAGGTTTATTCCGCGCCCCGCCGCATCTACGAGGGCGAGCCCATCGCCCAGCGCGAGATTGTCGCCTCGCTCGAACGCGCCGGCTATTACGACCATGCCGTCGAAGGGGCGCGTGGTGAATATTCCGTCTCCGGCTCCAGCCTCTCCATCCATCCCTCCGCATCCTCTTTTTTCGGAGGCACGAACGCCCTTCGCGTCGTTTTTGAGGGCGCGAGAATCGCCCGCATCGACGCGCTCGACCGCGGCGGCGGGCTTCCCTCGGCGGAAATCGAGCCCGAGCTGCTCACCAACCTCTTCGACACCGCCCGCGAAAAGCGCCGCGTCGTGCGCATGAACCAGTTGCCCAAGGTCCTCGTCGATGCCGTGCTCGCCGCGGAAGACAAGCGCTTCTTCGAGCACCCCGGCTTCGACCCCGTGCGCATCGTCGGCGCCGCCTGGGCCGACCTGCGTCATCGCAACGTCGGCCAGGGCGCCAGCACCCTGACCATGCAATTGGCGCGAAGCTTTTTCTTTTCCACCGAGCGCACCTGGCGGCGCAAAGTCGCGGAAACGCTCGTGGCCCTCGAGCTCGAGCAGCGCTTTTCCAAACAGCAGTTGTTCGAGCTCTACGCCAACGAAATCTATCTCGGCAATCGCGGCAGCTTTGCCATTCGCGGCTTCGGCGAAGGCGCCCAGGCCTACTTCGGCAAAGACGTTCGCGACCTGACTCTGCCCGAGGCCGCCTTTCTCGCCGGCATCATCCGTGCTCCCAATCGATATTCCTCCGCCGATAGCCGGCCCGACCGCGCCGCCGAGCCGCGCGACCGGGTCCTCGCGCAGATGGCCGACGAGGGCCTCATCACGCAAGACCAAGCAGCAGAGGCCAGGCGCGCCCCGCTCCGGCTCGTCCGCGGCGGCATCGAGACCTCCTCCGCTCCCTACTTCGTGGACATGGTCAAGGACCATTTGCTCGAGCACATCTCCGAATCCGATCTCACGTCGCAGAGCTATCGCGTGTACACCTCGCTCGATCCGCGCCTCGAGCGCGCCGCGGTCGAGGCCGTCCAGGTGGGCATTCAGGAGGTGGACGCGCAGTTGAAGAACAAGTACGCGCGCTGGGCGAAGGAAAACCAGCAGAAAGGCTCGTCCGAGCCCCCGCCGCACGCTCAGGTCGCCCTCGTCGCTCTCGACCCGCAGACGGGAGAGGTTCTGGCCCTGGTGGGCGGTCGCGATTACGGCTCCAGCCAGTTGAACCGCGCCCTCGCCCGCCGGCAGCCGGGCTCCGCCTTCAAACCCTTCGTTTATCTGGCCGCCTTCATGAACGACGTGGACGGAATCGACCCTCAGCTCACTCCGCTTTCCACCGTCGTGGACGAGCCCACCACATTCGAATTCGAGGGCAACGAATACGCGCCCGATAATTTCGGCGAGAAATTTTATGGGACGGTGACGCTTCGCGAGGCGCTCACCCATTCACTCAACGTTGCCACGGTCCGCGTCGCCGAGCTCGTCGGCTACCAACGCGTGGTGGATGTGGTTCGACAGGCCGGCCTCGATCCCCACATCCAGCCCACTCCGGCGATGGCCCTCGGGTCCTACGAAATGACTCCGATCGATGTCGCCGCTGCCTATACGATCTTTGCGGACGGCGGCATGCGCGCCGAACCGCTGTTCATCGAAGGCGTTACCGACGCGGCCGGCAACTGGATCGAACATGGCGCGCCGCAAACGCGCGAGGCCATCGATCCGCGCGCCGCTTACATCGTCACCAACATCCTCCAGGACGTGATCAACCACGGCACCGGATACACGGTGCGCCAGCGCGGCTTCACCGCTCCCGCAGCGGGCAAAACGGGCACCTCACACGACGGCTGGTTCGCCGGATTTACTTCGAATTTGATTTGCGTCGTCTGGGTGGGCTTCGACGATAACCGCGAGCTCGGTCTCGCAGGCGGAAATTCGGCCGCGCCCATCTGGGCCGAGTTGATGAAGCGCGCCATCGCACTGCCCGATTACGCGCAGGTGCATGACTTCGCTCCGCCCGACGGAGTCACCGTGGTGGCGATCGACCCCGACACACTGGAGCGCGCCACGCCGCTCTGTCCCGTCACGCGCACCGCCGCATTCCTCAGCGGCACCGAGCCCTCGGAATATTGCGACCGCCACGGTGGATTGCAAGCCGTGCTCGCCGCCGCGCCGGAAGGCGAGCAGCCCGGCAGCCCCACAGCGGGCGCAGATCCAGTGGAGCCGGCCACGCAGCCCGCCTCGGATTCCTCCCGCCGGGCGCGCACGCCGGACCGCGCCCCGGGCAAGACCGCCTCTCCGCCGCAGCAAGCCCAGCAGCCCGCGCAACAGAAGAAAAAGAGTCTCTGGCAGCGCTTCCTTGGTATATTCGGCGGCGGAAACAAGAAAGACCAGGCTCCGGGACCAAATTAACGCCGCAGCTTGGAGCAACCATCAGCTCTCTGGCAGCGTCGTAGTACTCAATAGCTGCAGGGGTCGGAGGGTGGCGTCATGACAAACCTCAAGCGCACGCTTGGCGCTGTGATGATTTGCGGATTGGTGTGTGTGCCCGTCCGCGCTCAGGAGGCGGCCACCTCGCCCCCGCCAACCAGTCCTGTACAGAGGCTGATTGCCGTAGACAAGCTCGTGGAGGACAAGGATTACGAGGAGGCGGTGCGCGGCTACAATGAGCTGCTCGCCGACGATCCCAGTAATCCCCAGATCCTGAACCGGTTGGGCAACGTCTATCAGGCCCTGCAACGGATGCGCGACGCCAAGTCCTATTACGAGCGCGCCCTGAAGGCCGACCCGAAGTTTGCCGCGGCCGCGAACAACATCGGATGCATTTATTACAACGAGCAGCGCTACGGGAAGGCCGAGCGCCAGTACCGCAAGGCCATCAAGATGGATGCCGATGTGGCCAGCTTCCACAGCAACCTGGGTTACACGTATCTTCAGGAGAAAAAGTACAAGGAAATGATGGTGGCCTTCCGCGAGGCGGTAAAGCTCGACCCCACGATCTTCGACCAGCACAACCGCAGCGGCGCCATCGTTCTGGAGCGCAGCGTGGAGGATCGCGGCGCGTTTTATTTCTATCTAGCCAAAACGTACGGCGAGATGGGTGATATCGAACGCTGCCTGATGTATTTGAAGAAGGCGCGCGACGAGCACTATAAGGACATCCTGACGGTCAAGACGGATCCGGCCTTCGCGCCTGTGCGGCCGAAGCCGGCCATGAAGGAATTTATTGACGGCCTTACGCCGGCCCCCACGCCCAACCCCTCCTCCGCCTTCTGAAGTTTCGCGCTCGCCGTGCGCTGGGGCCAACCGCCCGCTCGGCCGCAGCATCTCACTCTCCGGGAACGGAATTCTGTTTCTCTTCGGGGGTAGAGCAGGTCCAGGTTCCGCTCTCAGACAGGTATTTCCGCAAGTCAGCCGCCCCAGGACCCGGAAGGTGAAGCCATGAAATATCCCGTACCGATGCTGTTGGCGTTGGCGCTTTGTGCGGCGTTGTGTGTACCCGTCCGGGCGCAGCAGGCGGTCCAGCCGGCCGGTTCCAGCCTGATCCAAAAACTCATTGCAGTCGATCAACTCGTCGAAGACAAGCAATACGACGAGGCGGTGCGTGGCTACGAGGAGCTCCTGGCTGCCAATCCACGAAATGCCCAGATTCTGAACCGTCTCGGCAACGTGTATCAGGCCCTGCAGAATTCGGACGACGCGAGAATGTATTACCTCCGCGCGATCAAAGCCGATCCGCACTTCGCCGCCGCGGTGAACAACCTCGGCTGCATCTATTACAACGAAAGAAACTACCGGAAGGCCGTGCGCCAGTACCGCAAGGCCATCAAGATGGACCCCGGCGTCGCCGGCTTCTACAGCAACCTGGCCTTTTCTTACCTGGCACAGAAAAAGTACCCGGAAATGATGGACTCGTTCGAGCGGGCGGCCTCGCTGGATTCCACGGTTTTCGACCAGCGCAACCGCAGCGGCGTGGATGTTCTGGAGCGCGGCGCGGACTCGAGCGGCGCCGTGTATTTCTACCTGGCGAAGACTTTCGGCCAGATGGGCGATCTCGATCACTGCCTCGAGTTCCTGAACAAGGCGCGCGACGCACACTTCAAGAATATTGCCGCAGTGAAGACGGACCCAGCCTTCGCCCCGGTACGCTCCTTGCCGGCCATGAAGGAATTCATGGGTCGCCTCGCCGCCTGACGGTTTCGCGCTGCGCCGATAAACTGCGGCAGCCCGCGCCAGTCCTGATATAAGGAAGGCCGTTTGGCCTCTCTCCTGCTGCCGGCCCGCCGGGGCGGGCCCGCATTCGCGACGGCACATCGCCGGATTCAGTCTGGCTGCTCGTCCTCGCGCTATAATCCGCCACGGAGGATTCGAGAATCATGAAACAGTCTGTGCGCCTCAACGTCGCTCTCACCGTCCACGACGGCAAGTCCGCTGTTTTCGAGGAACTCGCCACAGCCATGATCGCCGCGACGCGCAAAGAACCGGGCGCTCTCGCCTACGACTGGCACCTGAGCGCGGACCGGAAGCGTTGCCGCCTTGTGGAGACTTATAGGAATGCCGATGCGCTGCTCGCGCACCTGAAGGGACCGGCCGTGCAGCAGTTTGTGCCGAAGATGGCAGAGATCTCGAAGGTCGAGCGCTTTGAGGTTTATG
This sequence comes from Candidatus Acidiferrales bacterium, assembly GCA_030037225.1. Lineage (GTDB taxonomy): Bacteria > Acidobacteriota > Terriglobia > Acidiferrales > UBA7541 > JOPF136. The sequence continues at coordinate 6,323 of JASHRU010000008.1, forward strand.
GAGAGCCGGGCGCGGAAGGTGCAAAAATGCTGGCCGCTTTCGGGGCGGAATTCTTCTCGGATTGGCAGAGTCTCGGCCGCTGAGGGAGCCATTCTGGGGTTCCCACCCCTGACGGGCTACGAAGCATGCCTCTAGATTGGGTTGTGCGCCCGGCGCACAGGGTCTAATTTCGACACAAATCTCGGCCCCGAGGTAGGGGGCTATCCGTCCCGAAAGGCGCGGTGTGAGGGCTTGGGGCAAGAAAAGGAAGCGTTGGATTGGGGTGTGCCCACCGGGCAACAGGGTTTAAATCGACGATCGTTTCGGGGTAGGAGGTAGGGAGGCTGGGGACTGGTCTTTGGCGCGCACAGGGGCTTAGCGCACATTTTTGCTTCGAGCCGCGAAGACGTTTTTTACGAAGCTTCAGGCATGCCAAATGTCTCCGAGGACGCGGCGCCAGTTTTGTCCAAGCACCAGGCGAATCTGATCGTCGGTGTATCCGCGGCGAACAAAGGCAGCGGTGAGCTCGTAGACACGCTTGGGCCCTTCGAGCCCGGCGACAATTTCGTGGGTTCCGTGAACGTGGTATCGAGAATCAGCCTTAGCAAGCAAGTCTTTGAGGATTTCCGGCGATCCCAGGTCGTTGCTTTCGACTCCCGCGTCGGAGCCGATCCCCACATGCTCGATGCCCACCAGGTCGCGCACGTGGTCAAAGTGATCGACCACGTCTTCGACGGACACGGGTTCGTTTCCTTTGACCATAAAGGCGATGCACGTGATTCCCATGACGCCGCCGGTTTTCGCGATCTTCTGTATCGCTTCATCCGTGGAAGCCCGAAGGGCGGCGGGATTTAGAGCCCGGCAGTTACCGTGGGACAAAATGACGGGAGACTTGGAGATCTCGCACGCATCGAGCTTGGTGCGGTCGCTTGCGTGTCCCAGGTCGACGGCCATTCCGACCTGGTTCATGCGTTCAATCACCTTGCCGCCAAACTCGCTCACCCCGCCGTCGTGCGGTTCGAAAGCGCCATCGGCGACCAAAGAACGGAAGTTATAACTCAACTGCGAAATCCGCTGGCCCCAGCCGTAGCAGGTCGCCACGGCATCCACGGTCTCAAATTGGGCACTCGATTGGAGTCCGAAGATTATGCCGTAACGCCCCTCCCGCTTGGCCCTTTCGAGATCCTGGGCAGAATTGATGCGCATGAGCCACTGCGGGTACTGGAGCAGAAAGCTGTTCCACCGGGCGAACAGTTTTCCCGCATCGTCCAGCGACGACGCGCCAGAGCCGAAATTAACGGCATTGACGCCCGAGTTAAGGAACAGATCAAAGTCCGGTTTTGTGAAGGCTCCAGGCCGGTCCAGCCAATCCTTCAACACGCCTTTTTTGTCGGTGCGATACAAAAACTGGTTCAGCATGTCGACCACAAGCGACTCCCGGACAAGACGAACCACGCGATCCGGGTATTCGGGACCGTCCGGCCCGAAAAGGCGGTAGGCGCGCCGAAGTACGGCTGGAGCAAGAAGCGCGGCACAGGAGGCTGTGCGCAGGAATGTACGGCGTGGAATTCTCGGCAGATTCATCCGTTCCCCCCAGCAAATCCAAACGCTTCCCTGAGAAGTACCTCTCGAGCCGTAAATTTGAATGGGGCCACCGCACTCGAATGCGGT
>JASHRU010000069.1 GCA_030037225.1 Candidatus Acidiferrales bacterium
GGGACCAGCCGTGGCACAGGCGCGGACGCGGGCTTTGTCCCGGATTCGAACTGCGCCTCTTCCGTCGAGCCCTTGAGCGCCGTCGTTTCCGTCTTCCCCCCGGTGATCACCTGGGCCACTTCGTCGAAGTAGCCGGTGCCCACGTAGCGCTGGTGCTTCACGGCCGCGTAGCCATACTCGCGCTCCGCGGCGAATTCCGCTTCCTGCACGCGGCAGTAGGCTGCCATGCCGCTCTGGCGGTAGCCGCGGGCCAGTTCGAACATGCTGAGGTTGAGCGCGTGGAATCCCGCCAGCGTGACGAATTGGAATTTGTAGCCCAAGGCGCCCAATTCGCGCTGGAACTTCGCAATCGTAGTTTCGTCCAGGTGCTTGCGCCAGTTGAACGAAGGCGAGCAGTTGTAGGCCAGCAGCTTGCCCGGATACTTCGCGTGGATGCCCTCGGCGAATTCACGCGCCTCGGACAAATCCGGCTTCGAGGTCTCGCACCACAGCATATCTGCGTAGGGCGCGTACGCCAGACCGCGGGCGATGGCCGCTTTCGTGCCGCCACGATAGACGAAGAAGCCTTCCGAGGTGCGCTCGCCGGTGAGGAACGGACGGTCAAGCGGGTCGTGGTCGCTCAGGATCAGCTTCGCGCTGTCCGCGTCGGTGCGCGCCATGAGAATCGTGGGAACGTCGAGCACATCGGCCGCCAGCCGCGCGGCCACCAGCTTGTTGATGAATTCGCTGGTTGAAACCAGCACCTTGCCGCCCAAATGCCCGCACTTTTTCGCTGAAGAAAGCTGGTCCTCGAAGTGCACGCCCGCGGCGCCCGCTTCAATCATCCCTTTCATCAGCTCGAACGCGTTCAAATTGCCGCCGAAGCCCGCTTCCGCGTCGGCAAACATCGGAGCGAACCAATAAGTGCCGTTTTTACCCTCGGCGTGGTGGACCTGGTCGGCGCGGGTCAATGCCCGGTTGATCGCACTCACCAGCTTCGGAACGCTGTTCGCCGGGTACAGGCTCTGGTCCGGATACATCTCGCCGGAGAGGTTGGCATCCGCGGCGGCCTGCCATCCGCTCACGTAAATCGCCTCCAAACCGGCGCTCACCTGCGCCACGGCCTGGTTGCCGGTCATGGCGCCCAGCGAAGTGACGAACGGCCGCGTCTGCATCAGGGCCCACAGCCGCTCTGCGCCCATGCGCGCCAGCGTGTGCTCCACGTGCACCGAACCGCGCAGCTTCTCTACGTCTTCGGCCGAATACGGGCGCGTGATGCCGGCCCAGCGCGGGCTCTTCCGCCAGGTTTCGGCGAGTTCAGCCGCCGGGCGCGGGCGGTGATTTTTCAGGCGGGTATTCATGGTCGGCTCCGTTTTCTGCGCGTTCAGAATACTGAACGCATGTTCGGAAGCTTAGGCGCAATCCTCCGCGGTGTCAATTGTCTGTGCAACGGGCTGAACACAAGTTCATCCCTCTGTTTCAAACCCCTGGGCCGGACGCTGCCGTCGACCCAGCCAGGGACCGATTGGAGCAATCCTGCTGCCGCCCGTGCCCCGCGAACCCCTGTCTTCTCCGTCAGATCCGTCGGCTCGGCCCGTACCCCTGTGCAACATTTTGAACATTTGTTCTGTATTTTGGCCTCGCCCGTTTTTGCGGTACTCTTTTCCCTCCAGCTCCCATGCCTGCCGCCAAAGAAAGCCCGGCCACCGCTGTGGAACGCGCCCTCGGCATTCTGGAAGCCGTCTCGCGCCGTCCCGGCGGCCTCTCCAACTCCGAGATCAGCCGCAAGCTCGCCATCCCAAAAAGCTCGGCCAGCTACATCCTCCGCGCGCTTCACCGCCGCGGCTATCTGCACCGCAACTCCGAAGATGGAAAGTACCGCATGGGATTGAAGGTGCTCGACCTGGGTCACGGTGTGGCCATGGGCCTCGACCTCCGCGAAGTCGCCCGGCCCATCCTTCAGGATCTTGTCCGCCACGTGAACCTCACCGCGCATCTCGCCATTCTCGAAGACGGCGAAGCGGTGTATATCGAACGCGTCGAAGCCCCCGGCTTCATTCGCATGAACACATGGGTCGGCCGCCGCATGTACATCCACGCCACGAGCATCGGAAAGGCGCTCGCCGCCGGGCTGTCCCACGACGAACTCGACGCTATCCTCTCCGGACACGGCTTGGTGAAACGGACGCCGAAGACGATTACGCAGCGCGCCAGGTTTTTGAAGGAACTCGATCACGCGCGCGCCCAGGGCTACGCCATGGACGACGAGGAGAACAGTATCGGCGTGCGCTGCATCGGCGCTCCCGTCTATAACGCCGAGGGTCGCGTGGAAGCCGCGGTCGGCGTCAGTGGCACCGTTGCCATGGTCAATTCCCAAACCTTGCCGAAATTCATCGATGCGGTGAAGGAAGCCGCGCGAAGCATCTCCGCCAAACTGGGCTACTCCGCGCACTCGCCGAGACATTAGTCCTGGCATCTGTCCGCCGCTCCGTCCATTCGCTTGCGGGCCCTTCGTGTGCGCGCTACCATCCCCGCGCATGTCCGGCGAAGATCCTCCCCAACATCTCCGCCAGTCACCCCCTTCCACGCGGGGATTCTGGGCCCTGATCGGCGCTCAGTACACCAGCGCCTTCAACGAGAATGCGCTCAAGTTTCTGGTGATCTACCTCCTCGCTTCCTCCGGCATCTCCGCGAGCCTCCGCGACTCACTTGTCTCCGTCATCCTCGTCGTTTTCGCCGTTCCCTTCATCCTCTTCTCCATGGCCGGCGGCTGGCTGGCGGACCGCTTTTCGAAGCGCGCCGTCACCATCGGCACCAAATGGATGGAACTATCCGTGATGGCCATCGCGCTCGCCGGCCTCGGTTTCAATCTCCTTCCGCTGAGGATCGCCGCCATCTTCCTGCTCAGCACCCAGGCCGCTCTGTTTTCCGCCACTAAATACGGCTCGCTCCCCGAACTGCTCCCTGAAGAACGCCTTTCCTGGGGCAACGGCGTCATCGAACTCGCCACGTTTCTCGCCATCATCACCGGGACTATGGCCTCGGGCTTCCTGGCCGATTACTTCCACACCGACCAGCACTGGTCCGGCCTTCTCCTGCTCGCTTTCACCGCCGTGGGCCTCGTCGCCAGTTTCCAGATCACCCCCTTGGCGCCCGTGGACCCCTCGAAACCATTCCGCCCCAATTTCGTCGCCGACGTCTGGTCGGAAATCCTCCACATCCGCCGCGACCGCGTTCTCTCCTTCGCCATCCTGGGCAATACGTACTTCTTCTTCCTCGGCGCGCTGGTCCAGGCTCTCATCCTCATCTACGGCTCCGACGTGCTGCGTCTCAACTCGCGCGACACCAGTTTTCTCCAGGCCGCTCTCGCCATCGGCATCGGCGTGGGCAGCCTGGCGGCCGGCTACGTCTCTATGAACAGAATCGAGTACGGGTTGATTCCGCTTGGCGCGCTGGGCATGACCGCATTTTCCGGCTTTCTCGCGCTGGAGCGGTTGACTCCGGTCCAGTTCGGCGCGCTGCTCGCCGGGCTGGGATTCTTCGGTGGCTTCTACGCCGTGCCCATCAACGCGCTCATCCAGCACCGCCCCGAAGACAACCGCCGCGGCGCCACCATCGCCACCTCCGGCGTTCTCTCCTGGGTTGGCATCCTCATCGCTGCGGGCGCCTACTACCTGTTCCTCAAAGTCCTGCACCTCGCGCCCGGCGAAATCTTTCTCGTCGGCGCCGGGCTCACCATCTTCGCTGCCGGTTACACCTGCTGGCTGCTGCCGGATTCGCTGCTGCGGCTGCTGCTGTGGCTCGCGACCGTCACCGTGTACCGCATTCGCGTGCGCGGCCGCGAGAACGTCCCGCAGCGCGGCGGCGCGCTGCTCGTCTGCAACCACATGTCCTGGGTGGACGCGCTGCTGCTCTCCGCCGCGTCCGAACGCGCCATCCGCTTCCTGATGTTCAAGGACATTTGCGAGCACCCGCTCGTCTATCCCTTCGCGCGCATCAGCCGCGCCATCCCCATCTCCAGCCAGCAGCGGCCGCGCGACCTGATCCGTTCGCTGCGCGAAGCGAGCGACGCCATTCGCGCCGGCGAGCTGGTTTGTATATTTGCCGAGGGACAAATCACTCGCATCGGCCACCTGCTGCCCTTTCGCCGCGGATTCGAACGCATCATGAAGGGCGTCGAAGCGCCCATCGTGCCCGTGGCGCTCGACGGCGTATGGGGCAGCATCTTCAGCTTCGAGCGCGGCCGCTTCCTGTGGAAGATGCCAAAGCAGATTCCTTATCACGTCACCGTGAGCTTCGGCGCTCCGCTGGCTGCGACGGCCACGGCGCCGGAAGTGCGCCAGGCCGTCGAAGAACTGAGCGCCGAGGCCACCAGCGAACGCATGCGTTCGCTTCCGCCGCTCGATGCCGAAATAGTCCGCCTGGCGCGCGCGCATCCCTTCCGCTTCGCCATGGCCGATGGGCAGCGCGGCGCCGTCCGTTTTCATGCCGCGCTCACGGGCGCGATCTTGCTGGCGCGCCGCCTGCGGCCCCACTGGCAGGACCAGAAGATGGTCGGCATCCTTCTGCCGCCTTCGGTTCCCGGCGCACTGGTGAACCACGCCGCGCTCCTCCTGGGCAAAGTGCCCGTGCACCTGAATTACACGATGTCGAGCGAAGGCGTGGCCTCCTGTGCGCGCCAATGCGGACTCCAGACGGTACTGACCGCGCAGCTCTTTCTCGACAAAGTGAAGCTCCAGGTTCCGGGACGCATGCTCCTCCTTGAGGAAATCTCCAAGGGCGCCGGGCTCGGGGAAAAACTCTTCGCGGCGGCGATGGCCTGGCTCGCGCCGCGCTCGATGTTGTTCCATGCGCTTGGCCGCTCGAGTCCCGCGCGGCTGGAAGACACGGCGACGATCATTTTCTCGAGCGGCAGCACCGGCGAGCCGAAGGGCGTCGTCCTTTCGCACGGCAACGTAGCGGCGAACATCGAGCAGGTCACTCAATCATTCGCGCTCAACCGCCTCGACCGTCTGCTCGGCATTCTTCCTTTCTTTCATTCCTTCGGCTTCACCGTCACGCTCATGCTTCCCGCCGTCGAAGGCCTCGGCGTGGTCTATCACGTGAGCCCGCTCGATTCGCGTGCTATCGGTGCGCTCGTGGAGCAGTATCGCCTCACCTTTTTGCTCTCTACGCCTACCTTCCTGCAAACGTACATGCGCCGCTGCACGCCCGAGCAATTCGGCAGCCTCGCTTACGTGCTCGTGGGCGCGGAAAAATTGCCGGAGCGCCTTGCGCTGGTGTTTGAAGACACGTTCGGCCTGCGCCCGCTCGAAGGCTACGGCGCCACGGAGTGCTCACCCGTCGTGGCCGTAAACGCGCCCGACTATCGCGGCCCCGGTTTCCGACAGGTGGGCGGCAAGCGCGGGCGCATCGGCCACCCGCTTCCGGGAATCAGCGTGCGCATTGTGGATGCGGAGGCCCTCGAACGCGGCGAGATCGTGCCTTTGCCTTCCGGCCAGGCTGGCATGCTGCTCGTCCGTGGTCCCAACGTGATGCAGGGCTATCTGAACCGTCCGGAAAAAACCGCGCAGGCGCTCCGCGACGGCTGGTACGTTACCGGCGACGTAGCCATGCGCGATGAGGACGGATTCCTCACCATCACCGACCGCCTCAGCCGCTTCAGCAAAATCGGCGGCGAGATGGTGCCGCACGGCCGCGTGGAGGAAAAACTCCACGAGCTCGCCGGAACCACGGAGCAGACCTTTGTGGTCTCCGCCGTTCCCGACGAGCGCAAAGGCGAGCGCCTCGTCGTCCTTCACACACTGCCCGATGAAAAATTAAAGGAGTGTCTCGACAAGCTGCCCGGCAGCGGCCTGCCCAACCTGTGGATTCCCCGCGCCGACAATTTTTTCCGTGTCGAAGCTCTGCCTTACCTCGGCACCGGCAAACTCGACCTGCGCCGCGCCCGCGAGCTCGCTCTCAGCTCCGTTCACCAGCCGTAGCGCTGGCGTATCGCGACCCCCCTGCCTGCATCCAACAGGTGAGCGCAACGATTTCATTCTGGAGCGAACGGCGCGCGATGACCGACACGGTGGAAAACCTGATCCTCGACCTGCTCGAATGGGTGCACGGAAAAGACCGGACCTATCAGGAGACTTTGGACGCCTGGCGAACTTCCTGCCCCCGGCTTACGGTCTGGGAGGATGCGACGGATCGTGGACTCCTGCAAACCGCCTCCACGAACGGCCGCTTGCTCGTTCGCGTGACCCCCGCTGGCCTCGCGCTGCTCAACAAGCGGAGACCTCACGTTGCCCAAGAGCAGCGCTCAGCAAATTCTTAGCAGCGCACCCAACTTCAGCTTGCTCCCAACGCCTTCGCAGCCTTTGCCACAGAGGCCTGCCGCAGAAAGATCACCGCGCCGTAGCGTCCCGATCCCGCGGCCACGGCCTGCAGAGCGCCAATGCTCACCTTCGCCGCGGCAAGCCTGGCGAGCAGGTCGGCGACCGCGCCCGGCCGGTCGTCACCCTCCGCGTGAAAGGCAATTTGCTTCTTGCTCAGCTTTAGTTTCGCCGCTTTCGCCGCGGCCGCAAATGCCGCGCCATTCTCCGGAATGAATTCGAGCGTGGCCTTTCCCGCGTTGCCCCCGCTTCGCGCGTAACCCCACAACGCGATCAAATTGATCCCCGCGGCGCGCAGCGCCCCGAGCACGCGCGCTCCCTCTCCCACCTTATCGGCCACCGAGGCCGAGTAATGTTCCACCTTCCGGATTGTCTCTGCCATAAAACCTCCTTGCCGCTTTCTGTATGATCCGCGACTTCACTTCGAGCCGGCGTGATCGTCGCGGTACACCACGCCTTCCTTCATCACGAAAACCACGTGCTCAGTGACGTGGACGTCCTCGAGCGGATTGCCCGGCACGGCCACCACGTCCGCTATCTTTCCCGCCTCCAGCGTGCCGAGGCGGTCACCCAGTCCCAGCAGATCCGCCGAAGCCGCCACCGTGCGCAGCGCGTCTTCCGGCTTCATCCCCATTTTCACCATCTGGTAGAACTCCTCCGCATTCCGCCCGTGGGGATAGACGGAAGCGTCCGTCCCGAACGCGATTTTCACGCCTTTCGCGATCGCACGGTGCATCATGTTCTCGACGGCCACAATCGCCGCGTGAGCTTTGGCCTGGATCACCGGCGGAACTCCCGGGTCTGCGGCGAGTCGCTCTTGCAGCCCCACGTGCGCCATAAGCGTGGGCACCAGATACGTCCCCCGCTCCTTCATCATGTCCAGCCCCTCATCATCCAAGAATGTGCCGTGCTCGATGGAATCGATTCCCGCGCGGATGGCCCGCTTGGCTCCTTCCGCGCCGTGCGCGTGTGCCGCCGTTTTCAGCCGCAGCGCGTGCGCTTCGTTCACAATGGCATCCAGCTCGGCCTGCGTGAGCTGCGGCGTGTCCACGTCGTCGGTCAGCGAGAGGACGCCGCCGGTGGCGCACACTTTGATCATGTCCGCACCGTATTTGTGCGCGATGCGCACCGCCTTGCGCGCTTCATCCGGGCCGTTGATTACGCCCTGCGAAGGCGTGCTCTCCGGAAAAAGTCCCTGCCGGTATCCGCTCACCCGGTCGCAATGCCCGCCCGTCGAGCCGATGGCGTGCACGGCCACCAGCATGCGCGGGCCGATTGCGTAGCCCTTGCGGATTGCGTTCCGGAGCCCTGCGTCCATCTGGTCGTACTCCGTGCCCACGTCGCGCACGGTCGTGAATCCCGCCAGCAGCGTCTTTTTCGCATTCACCGTCGAGGCGATGGCGATCTCCGCGATTGGTTCCTGGAGTGAATCGATAAACGTCTGCTTCCAATCGAAGGAATCCAGGTTTGTCAGGTGCGTGTGCGCGTCGATAAACGCTGGCATAAGCGTGACGTCGCCCAAATCCAGCACTGCTGCCCCCGACGGGAGACTTGCTCCCGCCCCGATGGCCGCTATCTTTCCGTCCGTCACCACCACCACGCCGGGGCTCGTGACTTTTCCGCTCTTCCCGTCGAACATCCGCGCCGCTCTGAGGACCGTTGTCTTCCCCGCTGCCGCGGCAATCCCCAGGGAACTCGCCACAGCCAGCACAAACGCGCAGGCCACCAGATAAATTCGCCGCATCGTCGATTCCCCCATGGAGTCGCTCCCCGCTCCCCGGACCATTGCGTGCCACCCAGAGGAATCCGCAACCATATCCCCCCGCGCCACAAAGTCAAGAGTTGGAAGCTCCGCTCGGCCGGCGGCTTGAGCGCGGGGCCTGGCTGCCGTGAGGCAGGCGCGAGCCCTGCAGCATTCCGGGCGCACCAGCGCCGCCCTGCGCTAAGCCAAGGGAGAAGCCTTTTTGTCGCCTGTTTGGAAGAGCCGGAGGGAAGTTCTACGCCGTGCGCGTAAGCGCATCTGCCAGCAGCCGGCGTAGCTTGGCGCGCTCTTCTAAATCAATCTCGACAATCTCGTACGCGAACTTCGTGGCCCGCGTGTCGCGAACCAGCACGTGCGACTTAAGCCCGCGCCAGCCCGTCTGCAGCTCCACATCCGCTTCGCTGCCCGGGGGCAGGGCCAGTTGCTTGTCCCCTTCGCCCCAGCCCCCGCCCAGGCTCATCTCGCGCATTTCGATGCGGTGTTCGCCCTGGCTGGTGGCGATCTTGGCCTCCAGGGGTTTTATTAGCTTGATCCGCTGGTACGACCGTTGCCGCACGCCCGGCGAATCCGGCGCCGGATCTATCGGCGCCACCTGCAAATCTTCGCGCGGAATGTCCGCTGAACTCAGGAACGGTTGCAGCCATCCCGGATCGATTTTCTGCAGCGCCTGGGCCGCGGCCACTCGCATTTCTTTCGGATACTGCCAGCGGAACGTCTGCCTCGCTTCCAGCACCTGGCGCAGCAGCGGCCCGGCCTTCTGCGCCCGCAGCCGTCCTAGCGATTCAATGGCCTTCAGTCGCAGCAGCGGCGTGTTCATCCGCCCTACTTCTCCCGAGGCCAGCCGCAGCAGGAAGTCCACCGCGCCCGCGTCGCCGCTCATGCCCACTTCGTCGAGCGCCGTTGGGAACACCAGCGGGTCGAGCACCTCCGACAGATCCAGCAGCACGCGGCTGCGCTCCGGCGTCCCCGAGCACGCCAGTTGCCGCACCGTGATGTCCTGGTAGTAGCGGTTCCACTCGCGCAGGCGCTTCGGCAGCAGCTCCTCCACGGCCGGCAGATACAGCCGGCTCAGCATTCCCACCACCGACACCGCTTCGGCCGGCGCTCCCTTCTTCAGCTTTTCGCTTAGAAAATCCACCACTTCGTTGCCAAGCGCCCCCGCGATTTCCACCAGCCGCTCGCGTTCACGCTTGCGCCCGCATCGGATCATCCGCTGGGCGAGCTGTTCGGCGGCCAGATGCGGCTGCCGCTGGGTGATTTCAATCAGTCCATCCGGCACCTTTGCCGCACGAAGCGCGTTGTCGATGAAGTCGGAAAGCTGCTTTTCGATTCCCAGCCGCGTGCGCAGGTTGGCGGCGAACGCCTTCTGCTCCGTGCCCATTCTCTCCACCACGTTCAGCAGCTCGAGGGCGTCGCGCAGCGCCGTGAAATTCTTCTGCTCCGCCGCCTGCCGCGAAAGTCGGGTGAACGCCTCGCCCACTTCGCGCGCGATCTCCAGCGCCTTCTGCTCCAGCGACGCCTGCAGCGCCTTTCCGGCCTGCGCGATCGCATCGTGCAGGATGTTGCTGTCCGCGCGTCCATAGAGATCAGTCAGCTCCAGAATTCCCTGCGCCGCGCGCGTCCGCCCCTCCTTTTCGCTCGATCCCAGGCACGTGGCGTAGTTCTTCAGGATGTTGTCGGCAAGGCTCCCGTCGCCGCGGTCCAGCGACTGCTCGACGAACGACCGCACGTTTCGCGCCGGGATCGCCCACGCATCGTCGGAGAGCAGCATCGTGCGCCTTCCCGCTTCCGGCAGTGAATTCCAGAACTGGCGGTCCAGCACGGTCGCGTAGCTCTCCATGCCCACGCCCGCCTTGCGCATCTTCTCTTCGTGCGCGCCCAGGATTTTCCGCAGCGAATCGATTTCTTTCCCCAGTTTGGAGAGCATCTGCTTGACGGTGTTGACCTTCGTGCCCCCGCGTTCGTAGAGGTCCAGCGCGAACTGGATGGCCATGCTCTCGGCGAGCTGCAGCATCATCGGCGTGTCCATATTTTTTCCCGGACCCGCGGCGCTCAATTGCGCCAGCGCCTGCTGCAGCGTCATCTTCGTGCTACGAGGCGAACTCTCCAGTTCTTTCTGCACCGCGCGCACTTGTTCCGGCGTGCCTCCGCCACTTTTTGGCATGGCCGCGCCCACGCGCGTCAGGATCTGGATCACGCTCAGCACGTCGTCCTCGGTAGGAACATAGGCGGCCATGGATCGCCCGCCGCCTCCGCCAGCGCCGCTCGTCCCCCCTCCCGCCGTCCCAATTCCCGCGCCTGCCGCGGCAGCTCCGGCCGCGCTACCCGTCCCGCTGGTTCCCGTTCCACCGCTCCCCGCGCCAACTCCACCGCCGCCGACGACAATTCCTCCCCGGACTACTTCCTCGCCGAGCGCGCCTCCGTAGTATCCAGCCCCGCCTCCTCCGCCCTCACCGGTTTGCTCGCCTCCCTGCGCCACTCCTTCCGCCGCTGCGATCATTTGCAGCAGGCGCCTCGGGTCAGCCAGCACGGACCGCAAATCGCCTGACAGCAGGCTTCCCGGCCCCTCGTCTGTCGAGAGCACGCTGGCCACAACAGGGTTTACAAAGGAACGGGCATCGAGTCCCCCCTCCGGCCCGTAAACGATCACGCCCCCGGGGCCACCGCCGGGTCCGCCATCCGGCACGGGTACGGACCCGTCCGATGCCACGTAGCGAATCTCATTTACTTTGATGGCGGAATGCTCGTCCTGTCCCATGGCTGTTTTGAGCTGCTCGCCCAGTTGCGGGTTCTTCGTCCCGCTGGCCGTGAACGCTCCGGCAAAGCGCCTCACGTCGTCGAGCCTCGTGTGATGCGCAAAGAAGATGCTGGCGATCCCTCCAGCCGCCAGCATTTCCGCGAACCCTTTCTCCACGGCGCTCATTTCAATCGGCGTACCGCCCACCAGCAGCTTGACCCCCGAAACACCTAGCGTCAGCCCTCCAGTGCCGCTAAGGGGAAGCGCGGCCTTGAGGTCGGTAAACGTCGTGTTGAGCTGCGCCGTGGTGCGCTGGTGGTCGAATCCGTACATCCGCGCGGACTTCACCAGCAGGTTCAGGCTGCGCAGGAAGGCGCGGGCGGCGCTGACTTGGGCGTCTTCGGCCATGGTTCTGCGGAGGGTTCGATGGGGGGCGCGCTCCCGCTTTGCGGGATACCGGCCGTGTATCCTGACCGATCCGGGAAGCAGAGTGGCCGGGGGGCGGGCGCCCGCCGTTTCGATACTCTTCTACGCGGAAGTCTATGCGCGTGGAGGGCCGCGCGAAAGATTCGAGTGTGTCTGCTGCGCCGTACTGGTAAAGCGCGAACGTACAGTGCCCTTCACTGGCCCTGGGAACAGGGGACCTGACCTTCGAAGTCCGCTCCCCCTGTTCGGTTTTGCCGCCAGAGGAGTGATAAGCTACCCTGCTTCGCGCGTCTGCCGGAGCCTACAGATACCCATGGAGCGTCCCCGCGGAGTCACGATTCTCGGCGTCCTGGCCATCCTCCTCGCTGCCATGAACCTGCTCACGGGCATTCTCCTCATCACCGGCGTGCTGCCCTTCGAAAAAGCCATCGGCTCTTTGCCTGACCTGGGTGACATGCAGGCGAGCTTCGAGCAAACCGTCAAAGTGATGATCGTTCTGTTCAGCGTGCTGGGCTTCGTCGTGGGTCTGGGCTTGCTGCGCATGAAGGACTGGGCCCGGGCCTTCACTCGCGCCCTCTGCGTCCTCGGCCTGCTGGGAGCCCTTATCCAGATGATTCAGGCGTTCACCATCAAAGACGCGCCGAACTTTCTCTTCTATGCCATCGCCGGCGGCATCTACTACTGGGCCTTCTACTATCTCGGCCAAAAGGCGATCCGTGCCGCCTTCAAACCACCTGCGCCTGCCGGTGTCCCGCCCCAGGATTCGTCGGGTCCGGACTCGCCCGCCTAGGCCCTGTTTGTCGCCTGTCCCCCGCAGTTCTCGGATTCATTAACTATGATTAACACTTCGATTGAATTTCGCTCTACACGAGTTAGTAAGCTGTATTAGCCTGCCGCAGGCTGGTTTTTACAAGCTGGCCGGTCTCGTGCTTGTCCCTGCGGAGCCTTTTCGGGGCCCTGTGTAACGCGCGATGAATGTTCGCGGATTCGGATCGCAGATTCGTATGCCTGTCTGGGAAATTCCGGCATGAGCTGGAAACTCATCATTCGCATTGTTCTGCTGTGTCTCGTTGCACTCACCTGCGAAGGGGCAGATCCCGCTTTTGTTTTCGCACAGTCTCCGCTGGGTTACTTTCTGTTGCCCTGTTCCGCCGCTTCCGCCGGCCAGCAGCCGCCTTCCTCTCCACCGGCACAAATGCCTGCTCCGGATGCTCCGCAGAACTCCCCAGCCGGGCAGAGCGCCTCGCCGCCGGGCGCTCAGGCGCAATCCAATTCCGACTCGGCAGGCGCCGATCCAGTCACGCTATTCCCCCACTCGGAATCGAGCCGATATTGGATTTCGGGTCAGGCAAACGTCGTCTTCCAATGGCATCCGACGTTTCCGGCGCAATACACCGGACCAAACAGCCTGAGCGCACCTGCGCAGAGCGCCACTACGCACATCCTGACCCTCTACACTGGCTACGAACTGTCGCATACGACGGAAGTATTCGCCGACGTGGAGTACGCCACCGGCGGAGGCATCGGCACTGCGTTCGGCCTGGCCGGCTACACCAACCTGGACTCGGTGCGCACCGTACAAGGCGTCGCGCTTTCCGACGCGCCCTATCTGGCCAGGTTCCTATTGCGGCAGATTATCCCGCTCAGCGACAAACGTGTCGCGTCCGAGCGCGACGAGCTCCATCTGGCTACATCCGTCCCCGTGCGGCGGCTTGAAATCCGGTTCGGAAAATTCGACCTCGCCGACTTCCTCGACCTGAACACTTGGGGCAGCGACAGCCATTTCCAGTTTCTGAATTGGACGGTGGACAATAATGGCGCGTGGGACTATGCAGCCAACACCCGCGGCTACACGGATGGCGCGCTTCTGGAATACTACGACCACTGGTTTACGGCGCGATTCGCTGAAGTGCTCGAGCCGAAGATCGCAAACGGCATAAATCTCGATGCTGACCTCGCGCGCGCCCGCTCGTCGAATCTGGAGCTCGAGGCTCACGGTAGCTTCATCGCTCACCGGCGCGGCACGGTGCGCCTCCTGAGCTACCTGAATGTGGCCGACATGGGGAATTATGAGGACGCGATCCAGGACTACCTCGACGGCCTCACGCCCACGCTCGACATCATCGCCACGCGCCGCCAGGGCCGCCACAAATATGGCTTTGGCTTGAATTTCGAGCAAGAAATCTCCTCACACCTGGGCCTCTTCGGTCGCTTGGGTTGGAGCGATGGCCGCAATGAGTCGTGGGCCTATACTGAAGACGACCGCACCCTCGAACTGGGCGCTTACGCCGGCGGCGCCTGGTGGCGCCGGCGCAACGATCGCGCCGGAATCGCCTTCGTCGCCAACGGGATCTCCGCCGCGCATCAGGAATATCTCGCCATGGGCGGTCTCGGCTTCCTGCTCGGTGACGGCGCACTCAGCTACGGCCCCGAGAAAATTTTCGAGGGCTTCTACACCGCCCACCTCTGGCGCGGCTTCTTTGCCGCCTTCGATCTGCAGCACATCAACAACCCCGGCTACAATCAGGCTCGCGGCCCCGTCACAGTCACAACCCTCCGCTTCCACACGGAATTCTGAATTGGTGTAGCCACGCCTGCCTCTGCTCTGCGCCCTCCGCTTTCCCAGTTCTCAGTTCCCGCGCTCGCCACTCGCCACTCCCCACTGTACAATTGCCCTATGCGCCTACTCTTCGCACTTTGGCGCGCCATTCAAGCTTTTCTGGCTACGGTATGGCGCGTCACGCGCCAGCTTTTCCACGAGGTTGCCGGCGCTGCGTTTCTCCTGCTCGCATTGAGCGGCGCGATTTCCACCTGGCGCTATTGGCGCTCGCTCCCGCCGGACGCGCACGCGCCCTCCCAGTTCTGGGCCGTCGGCTTGGCCGCCTCATTCACACTGATGATGGCCGCGTTCTCCATATCCTCGTTTCGCAGCGCGCGCCGCGTCCGCTGAGCCTCCGCCGTGAACAAATCCACCACGCCCCCCGCTGCCGGAACCGAACGCAAAGAGGAATTCCGCACCCTCTCCGGCCTGCCGCTCCAGCGCCTCTATACGCCCGAAGACATCGCCGCTGTGGATCCCGAGTCCTCTATCGGCTATCCGGGCGAATTTCCCTTCACTCGCGGCGTTTATCCCACCATGTACCGTGGCCGGCTATGGACGATGCGCCAGTACGCTGGCTTCGGCACCGCCGCAGAGACCAACCGCCGCTTCCGCTACCTGCTCGAACGCGGCCAGACCGGCCTTTCCGTCGCCTTCGATCTCCCCACGCAGATCGGCCTCGATAGCGACCACGCGCTCGCTCTCGGCGAAGTCGGCCGCGTCGGCGTGGCCATCGATTCGCTCGAAGACATGCTCGCGCTCTTCGACGGAATCCCGCTCGACCGCGTCTCCACCTCCATGACCATCAATTCCACCGCGGCGATCCTCCTCGCCCTCTACGTCGCCGTCGCCAAGCGCCAGGGCGCCGACCCACGCCGCCTCGCCGGAACCGTCCAGAACGACGTCCTCAAGGAATACATCGCGCGCGGCACCTACATCTTCCCCGTCAAATCCGCCATGCGCATCGTCACCGACATGTTCGCCTGGTGCCGCACCGAAGCCCCCAACTGGAATGTCATCTCCATCTCCGGCTACCACATCCGCGAAGCCGGCTCCACCGCCGATCAGGAAGTCGCCTTCACTCTGGGCAACGCCATCGCTTACGTCGAGGCCGCCGTGGGCGCCGGGCTTGCCGTGGACGAGTTCGCCTCCCAGCTCTCCTTTTTCTTCAACGCGCACAACGATCTGCTCGAAGAAGTCGCTAAGTACCGCGCCGCGCGCCGCCTCTGGGCGCGCGTCCTCGTTGAACGCTTCCACGCCCGCGACCCGCGCTCGCTTCTCATGCGCTTCCACGCGCAGACCGCCGGCTCCTCGCTCACCGCCCAGCAGCCGGAAAATAATCTCGTCCGCACCGCCATTCAGGCCCTTGCCGCCGTGCTCGGCGGATGCCAGTCGCTTCACACCAACGCGCTCGACGAAGCCCTCGCGCTTCCCACCGAACAGTCCGCGCTCCTCGCCCTGCGCACCCAGCAGATCATCGCCCACGAATCCGGCGTCGCGAATACCATAGACCCGCTCGGCGGGTCCTACGCCGTCGAATCCCTCACCAACGAGATCGAGCGCCGCGCCTCGGAGTACCTCGCGCGCATCGACGCGCTCGGCGGTATGCTCCGCGCCATCGAGCAGGGCTACGTCCAGGCGGAAATACAGCGCGCCGCTTACGAATACCAGATGGCTGTCGAGCGGCATGAGCGCATTGTCGTCGGCGTCAACGATTTCCAGGCCGAAGCCTCCGCGCCCATCGCGCTCCTGCACATCGATCCGGAAATCGAACGCGCCCAGGTCGAGCGCCTGCGCGCCCTGCGCGCCCGCCGCGACGCTGCCAAAACGGCTGCCGCGCTCGCCGAAGTCGAGCGCCGCGCCCGTTCCTCCGAAAATCTTATGCCCGCTGTCCTCGCCGCCGTAGAAGCCTGGACCACCGTTGGCGAAATCGCCGATTCCCTCCGCCGCGTCTTTGGCGAGTATGAAGAATCCGTCGTCGTCTAATCTCCGCCCCGGCGAAATCCGCTGGCCCATCCGCGTCGCCACCACGGCTGCCGCCGTCCGCTTCATCGACGCCGTCGGCTGCTGCCTGCTGTTCCCGCTCAAGAACCTGCCGCTTCCCTCTCTCTATTTCGCCTGCGCCCGCCGCGAGCCCACCGATTGGGATCGCTATTGCCTGCTCATCTGGAAATGGAAAGACGAGCTGGGCCGCCGGCGCCTCGCCTTTTATTCGAAATATTTCAAGGGTCGCGGCACGTTTATCTCGCTGCGCCTGCTCCCGCATTTTCTCGCGCTCGAATCGAGCGCCTATGGCGCGCACGACTACGACCGCGCCTATGCCGCCGGCCGCATCTCCGCCGATGCGCGCACGTTGTGGCAGGCCCTCGCCGAACACGGCCCGCTCGCCACCCTCGAGCTCCGCCACGCCTGCAAATTCGACACGACCGCCGGCAACCGCCGCTTCAAAAAAGCCGCGCTTCAGCTTTCGCGCCTCCTGCTCGTTTTCCATTCCGGCGCCGAGCAGGAGACCGATTCCTGGGCCTCCAATCGTTTCGAGCTCACCGCGCGCGCATTCCCCGCCGCCGTCGCTGCCGCGCGGAAGTTCGATGCCGCCCAAGCCCGCCGCGCCCTCGTCGCCAAATATCTCGAATGGCACCCCAACACCGGCGCGCGCACGCTCATCCGCCTCTTCGGCAAGTAGCACAGTGAGGATCCGGGATCAGCCTGTGCGCCTTTCCTCATTCACGCTACTATCCCATCCGCGGTTTCATTCCCATGTCCAACTCTCGCCATTTTCGCCTGATCCTTGCCTCCGCTTCCCCGCGCCGTGCGGAAATCCTCCGTCACGCCGGATTCTCTTTCGTCGTTCGTCCCTGTCGTGTTGACGAATCCATCCGCGGCGGCGAATCCGCGGCACGGCACGTCGCGCGACTCGCCCGCGAAAAGGCGCTCGCCTGCGCGAAACGCGTTTCCGGCCCGGCCATCATCCTCGGCGCCGACACCGTCGTCGTCCTCGGCCGTCACATCCTTGGCAAACCGTCCTCTCCCGCCAACGCCCGCCACATGCTGCGCCTGCTTTCCGGCCGCACGCATCGCGTTCTCACTGGCATCGCATTGCTACGGCTCGCTTCGGACGGCCGCACCCGCGTCCTCTCCGCCGTCGAATCCACGCGTGTCACTTTCGCTCCCCTCGGCGCTCGGGAAATCGCTGCCTACGTCTCCTCCGGTGAACCCATGGGCAAAGCCGGCGCCTACGCCATTCAAGGCCGCGCAGGAAGATTCGTCACCCGCATCGAGGGTTGCTACTTCAACGTGGTGGGATTACCGCTCTCGCGCCTCTGCCGCATGCTTCGCGCGATGAGAGTCTAAGCACACATCGAACCGACGCCCACGGTGTCATCGCGCCTGCCCTGAGCGAACTCTGCGAAGGGAGCCCGTCCCATGGTTTCGGGGGCGGGCGAGGCTTGCCTGCCGTGGCGGGGATCTGCTCTTCCTGATCCCCACTTCCCCACAAGATACAAACGGCGTCCCCATCCCTCGGGACGCCGTCAAACTCGTTCCTCGACAGTCGGCTCTCGCTCAGTGCTGCGCCGTTGGCGGCGGTGGCTGAGGTGGCTGCTGCTGTTGAGGCGGATTCTGGGGCGGATTCTGCTGCGGGGTGCCCTGCATGCCTTCCCTGAAGTTGCGCACGCCTTCGCCCATTCCCCGCATCAACTCAGGGATCTTCTTCCCGCCGAACACTAGCAAGATGATCAGCAGAATGAGAAAGAGATGTTGGGGAGCAAACAGTTCCATACGTCTTCCTTTGCCGGCGGTCGGCCAAATGCCCCCTGGCCGGTTAGCTTTCTCTCTGCAAAGTATAGCACGCGGCTAGGCCGCTGCCGAACCGTGCCCTAAAGAATGACCCTTTCGTCTCCTACGCGCCGCGTCACCCGCTCCCGGTCCAGGTGCTCCAGC
>JASHRU010000070.1 GCA_030037225.1 Candidatus Acidiferrales bacterium
GGTGGAACTGGCGCGGAGGATCATGGCGTTTTACGCGCACGAATCGTGCGGATGGTGCATTCCGTGCCGGGAAGGGACAACGTGGCTGCGGAAAATTCTGACGCGATTCCATGATGGCGGGGCGCGCGCGGAAGATATTCCGCTGATTCATGCACTTTCCAAGAACATGCTGGGGCGGACGTTTTGCCCGCTGGGTGACGCGGCGGCGATGCCGACCGAGGCCATTGTGCGGAAATGGCAGAACGAGTTCGAGCAACACCTGAGCGGGCGGTGCCCGTTCAAGAGCACGCTGGTGAACGCGTAGGAAGGCGATGGGGGAACGGAGAGACATAAAGCAAACGGAAGGTGAAATAGGGCACGGCATGCCGTGCCCCTACTAAGTGCGGACGCGGGGCCGGGCCAAGAAAAGATGGGGGAGATGGGGGAGCAGAAAAAGGTTTCGCTGACGATTGATGGGCGGCCGATGACCGTTCCCGCGGGAACGCTGGTGATCGAAGCGACGCGGCGGATGGGCATCGAAGTGCCGTCGTTCTGCTATTACCCCGGCCTCTCGTTGCAAGCGGCGTGCCGCATGTGCCTGGTGGAAGTTGAAAAGGCGCCGAAATTACAGACGGCGTGCACGCTGGTAGCGATCGAGGGCATGGTGGTCCGGACGGACACCGAGCAGGTGCGGCAGGCGCGCAAGGCCATGCTGGAATTCCTGCTGACGAACCATCCGCTGGATTGCCCGGTGTGCGACAAGGGCGGCGAGTGCGAACTGCAGGACATGGTGTTCCGGTATGGGGCGGACACGAGCCGATTTATCGAGGAAAAAATCCACGAGCCGGAAGAAAAATGGTCGGAACTGGTGTATTACGACGCGCCTCGGTGCATTTTGTGCTTCCGGTGCGTGCGCGTGTGCGATGAAGGGCTGGACGTGAAGGCGCTGGGAGTGGGCCAGCGTGGCGCGTACTCGACGATCATCCCCAACCGGGGCGACCACCTGGAATGCGAAGAGTGCGGAATGTGCATCGACGTGTGCCCGGTGGGAGCGCTGACCAGCGGGACGTACCGGTACAAAACGCGGCCGTGGGAAATGCAGTATACGGGAACAATCTGCACGCACTGCTCCAACGGCTGCAAGACGACGCTTTCCGTGCGCAACAACCGCATCGTGCGGGCGAACAACCGGGACCTCTCGGGAATCAACCGGGAATTTCTGTGCGTGAAGGGGCGGTTTGGATTCGACTTTACGGAGCATCCCAACCGGCTGAATGCGCCGATGGTGCGACGGGGCGGAAAACTGGCGCCGGTGACGTGGGAAGCGGCGATGGAGGAAATTGCGCCGAGGCTGGCAGCGATTCGAGCGGAACACGGATCGGACGCTATCGGGTTTATCGGTTCGAACCGGACGACGAACGAGGAGAATTACCTGCTGGCGCGGCTGGCGCGCAGTGTGATCGAGACGAACAACGTGGACCATCACCGGACGGCGGACTATGCCTCTCTGGCCGCGGCGCTGGGCAGCGAGGCGGGGGCGCGTTCGCTGACGATGGAAGCGCTGGGCGAGGCGCCGGCCATCCTGCTGATCGGGAACGATACGGGCCGGCAAAACCCGCTGGTGGACTGGCGAATCCGCGAGGCTGTTAGGCACGTGGTGGCGCGCGTCTATGTGATTGACTCCGGCGAGATCAAACTGGCGCGGCGAGCGAAATTCTACGCGCGCATCCCGGCGGGCACGGAAGGTGCGGCGGTGCGTGCGCTGGCGGGAAAAGGTCCCGCACCGGCGGGCGCGGGGGAGGCACTGGGCGCGATCAAAAAAGCGATCGAAGGCGAATCGGGCGTGGCCATATTGTTCGGCGGAGGCGTGTGGGGCGAGGCCGTGGCCGATCTGACCAGCTGGGGCTCGAAACTGGCGGGCGGGGCGCGCTACATGGCGCTGGGCGATTACTCGAATTCGCGCGGCGCGTCGGATATGGGACTGCTGCCGGACTGGCTGCCGGGCTACGCGCGGATAGAGGACGCGGCGGAACGGAAGCGCTATAGCGAACTGTGGGGCGGGTCCGTGCCGGAGCGCGCCGGGCTAACAGCGAAAGAAATGCTCGACGCAGGGGGTAGAGGAAAATTGAAGGCATTGTACGTGGTGGGGGCGAATCCCTTTCGGACGTTCGGGGTAACGGCGCGGCCGGCAGGGCTCGAACTGCTGATCGTGCACGAGCTCTTCCTGACGGAAACGTCGCGTGAGGCCGACATTGTGATCCCAGCGGCGTGCGCGTATGAAAAATCGGGAACAGTGACGAACACCGCGGGTGAAGTGCAAATGCTGCGCAAAGCGGCGGACCCACCTGGGGTGCGGACCGACCTGGACATTCTGCGAATCGTGGGGCACCAGCTGGCGCTCAAAGGGCTGGGCGCGGCAATGCGCGCGCGGACGGCGGAGGCGGTGTTCGAGGAAATCCGCCGGAATGTTGCGGGCTACGACGTGGACGTGGCGGGGCTGGTGGCGGGCGGCGCGGTGACGGCAGCAGCGGCGGCCAAGAACGGCCACACGCCCTTCGATGTGCCCACGGGAGCCATCCAGCCAGCGCAGGATAGCCTGTTCACGAGCGGAACGCTGGGACGGTTCTGCATGATGATCGAATCGCTGGCGGAAGCGGAGAAGGCGTGATGGGCGACTTCCTTGCCGCGAACGCGCTGCTCGTGATCGCGATCGTGAAAGTTGTGGTGGTGGTGTTCGTTCTGCTGACGGCAGTGGCGTACATCACGTGGTTCGAGCGAAAAGTAGTGGCGCATATGCAGGGGCGCTGGGGGCCGGAGCGGGTGGGGCCGCACGGCCTGCTGCAGCCGCTGGCGGACGGTGCGAAATTCCTGTTCAAAGAAGATCCGACCCCGGCGGGGATCGACCGGTTCGTGTATTTCCTGGCGCCGTTTCTGGCGCTCTCGCTGGCGCTGAGCACGATCGCGGTGATTCCACTTGGCCCTGGACAGATCGAACTGTTCGGGCACCGGACGTGGTTTTCGGTGGCGGAGCTGAACATCAGCCTGCTGGTGGTGTTCGCGATCACGGCACTGAGCGTGTACGGGGTCGCGCTGGCGGGGTGGGCTTCGAACTCAAAATACCCGTTGCTGGGGGGGCTGCGCAGCTCGGCGCAGATGCTGAGCTACGAGCTGTCGCTGACGATGTCTGTGGTGGGGATCGTGCTGCTAACCAACACGTTCAGCCTGCGCGACATCGTAGAGGCGCAGCGAGGCGGGGTGGGACGCTGGTTCGTGATCCCGCAGATCCTCGGTTTCGTGTGCTTTTTCATTTCGGCGCTGGCGGAAACGAATCGTGTGCCGTTCGACCTGCCGGAAGCGGAAACAGAGCTGGTGGCTGGATTCCACACCGAATACGCGAGCTTCAAATTCGCGATGTTCTTTATGGCCGAATACGCAGCAATGGTGACGGTGTCGTTCATGGTAGCGGTGCTGTTTTTCGGCGGCTACTTCTCGCCGTTTCCTGGAACGCCGGCGTGGCATTGGACGATTTATCTGCCAGCGGCGGGGGGCGTGATCGGCGGAGTGCTGCTGTTGCTGCATGGGCTGCGCTACCACACGCCGTTGGGGCGAATCGTGCTGCCGGTGGCGGGGCTGGCGCTGACCGGAGTGGGCGTGCTGTGCGCGCTGGCGGGCGTGGTCGAATACATCCAGGGGCCGTTCTGGCTGGCGGCGAAAGTGGCCACGGTGCTGTTTGTTTACGTGTGGGTGCGCGGGACGCTGCCGCGGTTCCGCTACGATCAACTGATGAACTTTGGGTGGAAATTCCTGCTGCCGCTTTCGCTGGCAAACCTGGTGATCACCAGCCTGATTGTGGCGCTGATGAGGCCCGCGCAATGAGCGCGGAAACGATTCTGTTCTTTGTGCTGGCGGCGGCAGCGCTGGGAGGCGCGGTGAACCTGATCGCGCAGACGCATCCGATCCACAGCGCGCTCTCGCTGATCGTGGTGATGGTGGCGCTGGCGGGAATCTATCTGCTGCTGGGAGCAGAATTGCTGGCGGCAGTGCAGATCATCGTGTATGCGGGCGCGATCATGGTGCTGTTCGTGTTCACCATCATGCTGCTCAACGCAGGCGCGGAGGAACGGACCGCGATCAGCCGCGCGGCGACGTGGCTGGGCCTGCCGTTCGCGGTGATTCTGACGGTGGTGCTTGGCTGGAGTATTTCGCTCTCGCAGGCGCCGACGTACGCGGGGCCGGGGGTGGCAATGGCGCGGGCCTCGGGGCAGCTCTCGCAATTGCTGTTTACGAGCTATATGTTTCCGTTCGAGCTGACGTCGATTTTGATTCTCGTGGCGATCTTGGGAGCGGTGGTTCTGGCGAAACGGGATTTTTGAGCGGGTTGATGGTAATCGGGCCAGGCGGGTGCGAGCCGCCCGGGGCGCAGAAGCGTTTGGGGGAGGGGTTTTGCAGCTCGAATCCTATGCCGTGATTCTGAGCGCCATCCTGTTCGGGCTGGGGGCGCTCGGCTTCGTGTTCAAACGCAACATCATCACGATATTCATGTCCATTGAGCTGATGCTGAACGCGGTGAATCTTTCGTTTGTCGCGTTCAGCCGCATGCGCGCTCTGCTGGAGGGACAGGTATTCGTGTTTTTTGTGATTGTGGTGGCTGCGGCAGAGGCGGCAGTGGGGATGGCCATCATTCTGCAGGTGGCGCGCAACCGGCAGTCGTTGAATATCGAACGGATCGATCTGTTGAAACTGTGATGGGCCTACTGGACAACGCGTGGATCATCCCGGCGCTTCCGCTGGCGGGAGCCGCGGTGAACGGCCTGCTGGGCAGCCGATTCAGCAAGAAAACGGTGAATGTGGTGGCGATCGGGTCGACGACGCTCGCCTTCGTGGCGGCGCTCGCTCTGTTATTCGAGTTCAGGGGGCTGTCACCAGCCGAGATTCCGTTTGTGCGGAATTATTTTCCGTGGATTTCGGCAGGAAGCTTGCACGTGGATTTTGGTGTGGCGATCGACCAGCTCACGATCGTGATGCTGCTGGTGGTGACCGGGGTGGGATGGCTGATCCACATCTACTCGACGGGCTACATGGCGCACGAAGGCGGTTATTACCGATTCTTTGCGTATCTGAACCTGTTCATGTTTTTCATGCTCGTCCTGGTGATGGGCGCGAGCTACGCGGTGCTGTTTGTGGGCTGGGAAGGCGTGGGGCTGTGCAGCTATCTGCTAATCGGATTCTTCTTCTTGAAGAAATCAGCGTCGGACGCGGGGAAAAAAGCGTTTGTGGTGAACCGGGTGGGCGATTTCGGATTCCTGCTGGGACTGTTCCTGATGTTCCGGACGTTCGGGACGCTGGAGATACAGAAGGTTTTGGAGCAGGCGTCGAAGATGCCGGTGGAGACGGCCGGAATCGGCACACTAACGGCGATCGGCCTGCTGCTGTTCGTCGGGGCGGCGGGAAAATCGGCGCAGGTGCCGCTCTACGTATGGCTGCCGGACGCGATGGAAGGTCCGACGCCGGTGAGCGCGCTGATCCACGCGGCGACGATGGTAACGGCTGGGGTTTACATGGTTGCGCGTTCGAGCACGATCTACGTTCACGCGCCGCTGGCCATGAAAGTGGTGGCGATTGTGGGATGCCTAACGGCGTTTTTCGCCGCCACGATCGGGCTCGTGCAGACAGACATCAAACGTGTGCTGGCGTACTCGACGGTGAGCCAGCTCGGGTACATGTTCCTGGCGTGCGGGGTGGGAGCGTTCTCGGCGGGCATCTTCCACTTGATGACGCACGCGTTCTTCAAAGCGCTGTTGTTCCTTGCGGCAGGGAGCGTGATTCACGCGATGGGCGGGGAACAGGATATGCGCGACATGGGCGGGCTGCGAGGGCCGATCCGGGCGACGTTTTTGTGCATGCTCGCGGCCACGCTGGCGATCGCGGGCGCGCCGGGCTTTTCCGGCTTCTTCAGCAAAGACGAGATTCTGTGGGAGTCGTTCGCGAGCCCGTACGGCCACTGGGCGCTGTGGCTCGTAGCCGTGGTGACAGCGATGCTGACCTC
>JASHRU010000071.1 GCA_030037225.1 Candidatus Acidiferrales bacterium
CCAGGACTTTGACTTTTGCTTCTCCGGCGTGGATTCCCGGCTCCGGAACGTCTTCCGCGCGGAGGTTTTCAAGACTTTCGTTGAATGCGGTGATGTAGACCGCTTTCATTCCGGCTCCTTTCACATCCCGCAACCCGGCCTAGGAGTCACGCCCGCGCCGCAAGGCAACCCGGCTGAACAGGCCGAGCAGAACGAGCGTGCCGATCGCGGCTTCCGCACACGGCAGCGCATACGCAAAACCCAGGACCACCGGCTCCGGCAGAGGAGCCGCGTGAAATTGCTGCGCCAACTGCGCCGCAAACTTCCCCGCTCCCGCGAGGATCCGCGAGGCGCCGTGAAGAAAGATGTTGATCCCCAGTGTTGCGCGCAGTAGCAGGTAGGCGACAGGCGCATCGCCCTCCGCAACCCCCGGATTGGCTGCGTTGTGAACGGGCATTAGGGGGTCGAACCTCCCAATAGAGCATTGGCCATGAATTCCCGACAGCGGGAACGCGCCCGGGCTACTTGCGGAGATAGGAGACCGTGTCGAGCAGGTCGACGAGTCCGCTCGCTGCCGAAGGCACGGGCTGGCCGCCCTTCACGATTTCTTTGGCGGTGATTTCTTTGCCATAGAGCGCGGTGTTGGCATCCACATCCGCTTCCGTGATGGCTCCTGCCAGAGAAACGCCCGCGAAGACGCCCCTGGATCGGGAGTAGGTGAGGATGTCGGCTTTGGACGTGGTCACGCTGTAGTTCGAGGCCTCAGCAGTGTTCGGCCCGGCCGCGGCTGTGGCATCGGTGCCCAGCTTCGCTTTCCCGCTCAGGATTTGCTCTACGCCCTTCGGACTCACCACCACGAGGACAAAGTCCGTGCTCGTTCCGCCGACCTGTATGCCCAGGCTTCCCTGGTCGAGCGCGAACATTACCGGCGCGCCCCATTCGCCCTTCATCTCCTGGCCCTGGCGGCACACCAGCGCCCCGCGCCCATAGCTGTCGCCGATTCCAAAGGCCAGTTTCTTGACGCCCGGATAGACCATCACGCACAGCGACTGGTCGAGAATATGGTGGTGAAGTCCCTTCTCGCTGGACACAATCTCCTGGAGCGCCTTGGCGGCCCTGTCCAGACGCTCGCCCACTTTTTTCTGCGCGAAAAGCGCGGGCGCAAAGGCGCACGCGATCAGCAACGCCAGGATTCTGGTCTTCATGATTCCACCCCTTCTCGTGCGGCACAGGCCCCCGCACCCCATGATGGCGGCTACCCTACCCGGAGTTCGCCCGCCTGTCATCTGTCAAATGCAGGAAGCGCTCTGAGTTTTGCCCCGGCCCCTCAAATCAGGCGTGCTCGGCGCTCCACGCGCGCAGCCGGTCGAGGCTGCCCAGGAACGGCTTCAACGCCGCATAGAGAAGCACTGCGCCGAGCGCGCACGCCAACGACGAGACCAGCACCAGCGAATACTGCACCGCCAGATCGCTGCGGAACAGATACTGCGTAGCGGCGCCAACCGCCGTCGGGCCGATTCCCAGCCCGATGATGTTCACGATGAACAGATACACCGCCGCGGCCCGTCCTCGCATCGCCGGAGGCATCATTTGCTGGATGGCCGCGGGAGCGATGCCGAACGGCGCGGCCGCTAGCGCCGCCGCTGGAATCAGCCAGAGCGTCGCCCAGAACGCCGAAGGCGCCAGGTAAAGCAGGC
Source organism: Candidatus Acidiferrales bacterium (assembly GCA_030037225.1). Lineage (GTDB taxonomy): Bacteria > Acidobacteriota > Terriglobia > Acidiferrales > UBA7541 > JOPF136. Next base: position 1,677 of record JASHRU010000071.1, read on the forward strand.
AATTCACCGGAATGTCCGCGACGGCGATCAGCGTGCCCACGAACAATATGGAATTGGCCCGTCCGCGCGCGCGCATGCGGTCCGCAATGCGGCCCGCGACAATCAGCCCGATGCAACCCATCACCGCGACGATCGAGCCGTACACGATTCCCACTTTGCCGATTTCCCAGTGGAATCGCCGCCGGTAGAATTCCGGCACCCATCCGCCGGCTGCGTACGACGAGAGCGCGAGCAGGCCAAAGCCGATGTTGTGGAGCAGAACGGTCTTGCGATTTTCCGAGAGATAGGAGAACACCGCGCGCATTTTTGGCTCGCGGTGCCGCGCTTGCGCGCGGCGTGCCCGGGGCTCGCGAACGGTGGCGAGCAACGGAACGAGCGCCAGCCCCGGCAGGCCCACCAGGAAGAAAATCAACTGCCAGGGATGAATTGTACCGGCCAGCGGCAGCGTCCAGGTCTCTTTTTCCGAAGCGAACCGCACCACGAGCCCGCCCAGCAGATACGACAGGCCCGAGCCCACGTAGATGCCCATCGAGTAAACGCTCAGCGCCGTGGCCAGGCGTTTGCCTTCGAAATAGTCGGTAATCAGCGAATACGCCGCGGGCGAAAGGGCGGCCTCGCCCACGCCGACTCCCATCCGCAGCAGGAGCATCAGCAGATACGTCTGCGCGAGGCCGCAGCCCGTCGTGAATCCGCTCCACAGCACCAGCCCGATGGCGATAATCCAGCGCCGGCTGTACACGTCGCTCAGGTGGCCGATGGGGATTCCGAAAAAGGTGTAAAACAGCGCGAAGCTGAAGCCCATCAGCAGGCTTACCTGCGTGTCGCTGATCTGCAAGTCGCGCCGCAGCGGCCCCACAATCAGGCTGAAAATCTGGCGGTCCACGAAGGAGAAGACGTAGAGAAGCGTCAGCACGCCGACCACGTACCAGGCATAGCGCAGGGAGGGCAGGGAAGTGGCACCCTCGTGTGCCGCGGGCTCCGTTGCGGTGGAGACGCTGTCCGCCATTTTTGCGCCGCGCCCGGGCTTTGCCACGAACCGGGTGATTGGCCCAGGGGCGCGGATTATATACAATGCCCCCTGCGTTAGCGACTGTCATGTGAGAGACGCTCTCACCCAGCGAGGAGCCGCCGCCTTTGAACGCCATAAACCACAAATTCGAGCTCGCCGCGCGCCCCGTGGGCCTGCCTAAAGCCGCGGACTGGAACTTCAAGGAAGAGCCGGTGCGCGAACCGGCAGACACCGAACTCGCCGTCAAGATTCTTTACATTTCGCTCGATCCCGCCATGCGCGGCTGGATGAACGACCGCCGCTCCTACATTCCGCCGGTGCAAATCGGCGAAGTGATGCGCGCGCTGGGGCTGGGACGTGTGGTCGCTTCGCGGAATCCCAAATTTGCCGTCGGCGATTACGTCTATGGCCCGCTGGGCGTTCAGGAATATTGCGTGACGAACGGCCGCGGCCTGGGGCGCGTGGATCCCGCGGCCGCGCCTTTGCCGGTTTATCTAAGCGCGCTCGGCATGCCCGGCCTCACCGCCTATTTCGGCCTGCTGGATATCGGCAAACCGCAGCCGGGCGAGACGGCGGTGATTTCCGGCGCGGCGGGCGCGGTGGGAGCCGTGGCCGGCCAGATTGCGCGGTTGAAGGGTTGCCGCGTGGTGGGCATCGCGGGCGGCCCGCAAAAATGCGCCTACCTGCGCGAGCTGGGCTTCGACGCCGCCATCGACTACAAATCCGAGAACGTGTACAGAACGCTGCAGCAGCACTGTCCGAAGGGCGTGGACATATTTTTCGACAACGTGGGCGGCGACCAGCTCGAGGCTGCGCTCTCGCTGCTGGCGCGCAATGGACGCATCATCATCTGCGGCGCCATTTCGCAGTACAACGCCACCCTGGCAATGAAGGGGCCGGCGAACTATCTTTCGCTGCTCGTCAATCACGGCACCATGACGGGCTTCGTGGTCGGCGATTACGCATCGCGCTGGGGCGAGGCGCTGCACGAGATGGCCGCATGGGTCCGGGCGGGACAGGTGAAGTCGCGCGAGCACATCGTCGAAGGCTTGGAGAAATTTCCCGACGCGCTGCTCATGCTCTTTAGCGGCGAAAACCACGGCAAACTAGTTCTGAAGGTTGCCGACGCCTGAAGCGGGCCGCGCCGCGCACTGCATTGTTGTCATTCCGAATCCCGGCGTTCTTTGGCGGGATGAGGACTCTGCTTTCGGCCGTTCTTCTCAGGCCGGGAGAGGAATCACATGCCCTTCGCGGAAAGCGGTGGAACGAAGATTTATTGGGACGAAGCGGGCCAGGGCGATCCGGTCCTGATGATTATGGGCCTGGGGTGGGCATCGAACATGTGGCATCGCACGCGTCCCGTTCTCGCCAGCCGCTTCCGCACCATTGCCTTCGATAATCGCGGCGCGGGACGCAGCGAGGTCCCCGACGGCCCGTACTGCATCGCCATGCTGGCCTCCGATGCCGCTGCCGTGCTCGACGCCGCCGGAATCACTAGCGCGCATCTCGTCGGCGCTTCGATGGGCGGGATGATTGTGCAGGAGTTCGCGCTCCAATATCCCGCGCGGGTCCGCTCGCTCGTACTCGCCTGCACCGCGCCTGGCGGGCCGGAAGCCCACCACCCGGGGCCTGAAGTTATGGACGTGCTTTTCCGCACCGGCCTTAGCCCGGAAGAGCGTGCCCGCGCCATCGTGCCGTTTATCTACGACACGGGAACGCCGCGGGAACGTGTGGACGAGGATCTGGCCGTGCTCAGCCAGCTCTATCCGAACCCCCAGGGATTTATGGCTCAGTTGCAGGGGATTCTGGCGTGGGAAGCGTTCAGCCGGTTGCATCAGATTGCCGCGCCCACGCTGGTGATTCACGGTGTGAACGACCGTCTGGTTCCGGCACCGAATGCGGACTTGATCGCCGAGCGGATTCCCGCGGCCCGGCTCGTCAAAGTCCCCGATGCCAGCCACATCTTTTTCACCGACCAGCCGGAACGAGCGCACCACGCAATCTCGGAGTTTCTGGCCGCGCAGACGCCCGCGGCGCGCGCCGGCGGGTAATCCTCATTCTTGCTTTTTCGATTTTCGCCCTGCGCTGGCCAGATTCGCATACACCGCGCGCTCGAATTCTTCGGCCGTGGCAATCACGGCGTCGTCGCTGAACGGGAGGATTTGCGTCAGGATCACCGCGCACAGCTTCTGCTGCGGGTCGATCCAGAAATAGGTGTTGAAGATTCCGGCCCACGATAGCGATCCGGCCGAGCGCCCGCCCTCCACGGGCTTCGAATTGATGCCGAATCCCAGCCCGAACCGGTCGAGCCCGCCCGGAATCCGAATCGGATCTTTGGCCACCATCGGATTCTGGCTGTGCAGCGGTACCAGCGTCAGTTCGCCGAGTTGGTTGCGGCTCATCTCCGCCACCGTCTTAGCCCGCAGAATTCGCTTTTCGCCGGATTTCCCGCCGTCCAGCACCATGCGCGCGAATTTCATGTAATCGTCCGCGGTCGAATACAGCCCGCCGCCGCCGCTGTAGAATCTCGCCGGTTCGAGCGGCTGCTGCGGCGGTTCTCCCCAATTCCCCTCCGGCTGGCGCAGGTAGAGCGCCGCCACGCGCCCCTGCTTTTCCGCGGGAACGTCGAACGACGTGTCGGCCATGCCCAGCGGCTTGAAAATATGCTCCTGGAAGTACTGTTCGAGCGTTTGCCCGCTCACCTTTTCCACCAGCCTGCCAAGCCAGTCGGTGCTGATGCCGTATTCCCAGCGCGTTCCGGGGTCGAATACGAGGGGGGCTTTCAAGTAGCCTCCGTCGCCCACCGACATCGGGGGCACGGCGCCGGCGGCCACGTAGGCGTGCAGCTTCGGATCGAAAGGATCGTAGGCGAATCCGGACGTATGCGTGAGCAATTGCCGGACGGTGGGCGGGGAAGCCGGCGCGCGCATCGTCGCTTTCTTCGTCGCGGCGTCGAAGTCCTCGAGCACCAGCACGCCCGCCAAGTCCGGCAGATAGGTGGCCGCGGGCTCGTCCAGCTTCACGCGCCCGCTCTCCACGAGCTGCATCACGGCGACTGAGGTCACCGGCTTGGACATCGAAGCGATGCGGAAGATGGTATCGGTGGTCATGGCCAGGTGCTGCGCCATGTCGCGCTCTCCCGCTGCGCCCACAAATAGGACGCGCTTCGCATTCGCGACCATGGCCACCACGCCCGGCAGTTTCTTCTGCCCGATGGAGTCGCGCAGAACCTGCTCGATGGGGTTCGCCGTCTGCGACGCGGTTCCGGCCAGGGGCGCCAGCGCTGCGGCCGCGGCAATCGCGGCTAGAATTGCTGTCGCGAATCCGATTCGTGCGAGTCCGCTCTTCTTCACTTCCAGGGTGTTCATTTGATCTGCCTTCGTTGGATTTGTTCAGCGCTGCAGTATAAGCCATGGCCGGGCCGGGTCGCATAGCCTGTGCAGTCTCAGTTTCCGCCCCGGCCGAGCTGTGATATTGTTCAGATTAGTTTTCGCACTATGCAATGCAAGTGTCTCAGATATCGCCCGATCTGCGTATTGGCGCTAGCTACTTTCTGTCCGCTCATCGCTTCAGTGGCTTTCGGGCAGCAAGAGCAGAAAACCGAGAAAGCGGCGAAGCCCATTGCAGACGCGATTCGCTCCGCCGGAATGCGAAAAGTTCTGGTCCTGGATTTCCTGGATGCCTCGGGAGCGCGCACAGATA
>JASHRU010000072.1 GCA_030037225.1 Candidatus Acidiferrales bacterium
GCGGGACCGACATGTAGGTCGCCAGTCCGCCGGCCGTGTCTGCGAGCGTCGCAGTGATGCCGCCGTGGACCACGCGATTCACCTGCAAGTGGCGCCGGGTAATGCGGCAGGCCAGCACTACGCGCCGGGGCTGCGCGCGAACCAGTTGAAATCCGAGGAACTGAAGTATGCCGGTGGTGCGCAGGCGAAAAATGAGCTCTTTTTTCTGGAGAGGCAGACGCTGGCTGCGAGGGGCGCGCGATGGGGTTCGTCGGCCCATGTCAGGTAGCCGTGAGGCCTCCGTCGAGCGGGATCGCGGCGCCGGTCATCCACGACGATTCGTCGGAGGCGAGATAGACGGCGAGATGGGCAACGTCGTCCACGCGGCCGAAGCGGCCCATGGGGATGGTGGTGAGACGGGAGCGAATGGCCGCGGCCGGGTCGGGATGCGAGGCGTAGATATTGCGCACCATCTCCGTTTCGACCATAGCGGGGCAAATGACGTTGACGCGGATGCCTTCCGCGGCGTGGTCCATGGCCATGGCGTGTGTGAGGCCGATGACGCCGGCTTTCGAGGAGGAGTAGGCGACGCGCTGCTTCATGGAAACGATGCCGCTGGAGGACGAGGACATATTAATGATGGAGCCGCCGCCGGCCCGTCGGAGATGGCAGAGAGCGGCGCGGGATACGAGAAACGCGCTGGTGAGATTGGCGGCGAGGATGCGCTCCCACTCCTCGTCTGAGGTGCATTCGGCTGTGGCGACGAGCAGGGCGCCGGCGTTGTTGACGATGCAATTGAGGCGGTCGAAATGCAACTCGGTCGCGGAGAGAGCGCGCTCGACCTCGGCGCGAACGGTGACGTCGCAGGGCACCGGGATGGCGTTGCCGCCGGCGGCGCGGATTTCTTCGGCGACGGATTCGAGCGGGGCGATCCGCCGGCCGGCGAGCGCGACGCCGGCGCCTCCGCGGGCGAAGGCGAGCGCGCAGGCTCGGCCGATTCCCGATCCCGCGCCGGTGATGAAGGCGATTTTGCCGGCGAGCCGTGTCACCGCAGGAGCCCTCCCAACGTCTAACCCGATGCGCCCGGTGTAGGATTGCGCGCCGGGGCGAACGGGGAATCTAGCATCCAGATTGCACGCGGCGCAACCGCGCATTGGACGGCGTAAGAAGACGATGCGGATCGGAATCACCTGTTATCCGACTTACGGCGGCTCGGGAATCGTGGCCACGGAACTGGGCATGGAACTGGCCGCGCGCGGGCACGACATCCACTTCATCAGCTACGCGCCGCCCATCCGGCTGAACTACTCAAACGACCGGATCCATTTTCACGAAGTGGAAGTGGGCACCTACCCGTTGTTCGACCATCAGCCCTACACGCTCTCGCTGGCAGTGAAAATGGCGGAAGTGGCATCGGCGGCGCAGCTGGACCTGCTGCACGTCCACTATGCGATTCCGCATTCGGTGAGCGCGCTGCTGGCGCGGCAAATGGCGGTGCCCCGGCGGCTGCCGTTTATCACCACGCTGCACGGGACGGACATCACGCTGGTGGGACGCGACCGGAGCTATCTGCCGGTGACGCGGTTTGCCATCGAGCAGAGCGACGGAATCACGAGCGTGTCGGAGTATTTGCGGCGGGCGACGGTGGAGACGTTCGGGATCGCGCAGCCGATCGAAGTGATCACGAACTTCGTGAATTGCGACGAATACCAGCGCGTGGCGGACCCGGCGCGGCGCGCGGAATGGGCGCCAAACGGCGAGCCGATCCTGATGCACCTCTCGAACTTCCGTCCGGTGAAGCGCGTGACCGACGTGGTGGAAATCTTCGCGCTGGTAAGAGAGAAAATGGCGGCGAAGCTCGTGATGGTGGGAGAAGGTCCGGACCGGGGCGCGGCGGAATGGCTGGCCACGAAAAAAGGCGTGGGCAAGGACGTGCTGTTTCTGGGCAAGCAGGACCGCATCTACGAAATGCTGGCGCAGGCCGATGTGTTTCTGCTGCCGAGCGAGCTGGAATCATTCGGACTGGCGGCGCTCGAGGCCATGGCGTGCGAGGTCCCGGTGATCGCGACGAACGTGGGCGGCGTGCCGGAAGTGGTGACGCACGGAGTGGACGGCTATCTGGTTCCGGTGGGCGACTTGGCCGAGGCGGCGCGGTACGCAATCGAGATTCTCTCCACGCCCGGCCGGGCGCGCGAAATGGGACAGAAGGCGCGGGCGAGCGCGCGCAAACGGTACTGCTCGAACGACATTATTCCCCGCTACGAGGCCTACTACCGCGGAGTGCTCGAACGGTCGTCGTGAGGGTGAGCCGACGAGCGACTTCGGCGCTCTGGCTGCGTGGTCAGAGAGGGTGCTGAAACACGTCCTCGCGAGGGACGACGACGGTGTTTCCCCCGACTCTCTCCCGATCCTCTGAAGGGGCAAAAACCTGGAAAATGCCGTTTTCGAAATTCGGGCAAGAAGGGCGTCTTTTCGCGAGATTCGAAGGACAAAACAAGTCCAGATAGGTCTGTTATCGCGACGCAAGAACAACGCGAAAACGGTTGGATTGGGTGGCCCGAAGCCCGCGAGGGAGCCCCGAGCGAAGCGGGGTGCCGCGGCTAGGGGCACTCTTTCAAACTCGCGCCGTCATGCGCGGCGCGCGCCTGAATGAGGAAGGATCGGCGCGGCCGTGCGGCGACTGTCCCTACGCGGCAATCCGCAGGCCGATGAAAAACGATGGCGGTGGCGGGCGACCCAGCGATAGGCGGCGCGGGCGAGCGGCATCACGCCAGGAATCCAGGCCAGCGCGGCGAGGGGACGCGTCCACCAGATCTGTCGCGCGAGATAGAGCAGCGCGTCGGTGCCGCCGAGCAGTTTGTCGCCGGCGGTGAGGACGCGAAGTTCATCGAGCAGATTATCCTCGGGGAGCGCAAGGCGGCGGCGCACCCAGGGAGCTTGAAGAGGAGCGAGGTGAAATCCGCGCGGGCCGACGAACAGGGCGATGCGCCAGGCCCAGCGCGTGCAGAAGCCGCAATCGGCGTCGTAGAGCACCCAGCCGCGCGGGGGCGGCTGGACCCAGAGCGTCTTGGGGGCCATGGCGGGCCTCAATTCTCGGCTTCGCCGTTGGTGCGCGGGGCGGGACGCGCCTCGGCATCGCGGGAGAGCGCGCCGGGAATGATGCGGCGCATCTGGCCGCGGAGCTTGGCGAAGCGGCGGAGCGAGCCGGTGGGCAGGCTGCGCACTTCTTCATAAAGCGAACACATGGATTCGAGAAATTCGAGCATGGCCAGCAGGCGCTCGCGCATGTGCTTGTCGCCGGCTGCGGTTTCCCGGGCGAGCTGGACGCATTCGCGGAGGACGGCGACGGTGGGATCGACCTCGCGGCGTTTGCGCTCCTGGGCGATGATGCGGAACATTTCCCAAACGTCGGGGAGAGAGACGAAATGATCGCGGCGGTCGCCGAGTTGGTGGACGACGCGGACGATGCCCCAGCCCTCGAGTTCGCGAAGGCTGGTGGAAACGTTGGAGCGCGCCACGCCGAGGGTGGCGGCGATTTCCTCGGCGGGGAGCGGGTCGGGCGAAAGATAGAGGAGGGCATGGATCTGGGCCACGGTGCGGTTGACGCCCCAGCGGGTGCCCATTTCGCCCCAATGAAGGATGAATTTCTGCTGGGCGGGGGAGAGTTTCATGGGGTCCTCCCTTTTATTCCGACATTTCAGTCATGACAGAATATACAGGAGAATCTAGCGGCTGTCAAGAGTTATTGTGAGGGACCCAAAGAGGCCGCGGGACTGTCGCCCGCCTGCGATACAGAGGAACCGGCGGGAAAGACGAGTCAGGATTCGAGGGCTGGGGGACGCTTGCCGGTGCGGCGGGCGACTTCGTGGGCAAGGTAGAGGCGAAGGTCGGGGCGGACAGTGGTGAGCTCCATGATGTCGCGGAGATCGGCGAGCGCAATATCGGGCAGAAAGGCCATGATACGCGCCAGCGGAGTGAGCGGATGGCGAAGCAGGGCGATGCGGACGTGGGGCGAGGAAGACCACTTGGGATGGCGGGAGATGGCGTTGACGACGCGCGCGGAAAGATCGGCGCGGGCGAGGACGCGGGTGATTTGCGCCTCATTCAAATGGGCGTTTTCAAGGACGTGAGCGAGCGTGCTCGGAAGCCCTTCCGCGAGGAGCGCGGCGGCGACGCGCGGAGGGCCCTGCTTGGCGAGAGTGATTTTCTGGCCGACGGGGAGCTGCGCGAGGCGGTTGAGGACAAGATCTTCGGCGACGCGGCGGACTTCAGCGAGAGCGGAGGGAAGCAGGCTGACGCGGGCCAGATCGAAGAGGAAAAGCTGGCGGACGCAGGCCAGGGCAATCAGGCGAGGCGTGTGGGGATGGCGGGCGAGGCGCAATTTGACGGGATAGCTGCGAATCCACTCCGCGCGCTGGGCGACGCGGCGGAGGAGTTCGGCGGGAGCGTCCTTGCGCTCCAGCAGGCGGCAAAGAAGGGATTCGTGGAGCGCGGGATTCTCGAGAGTGGCGATAAGGACCTGCGGGTCTGCAGAGCCGATGAAGACTTCGAGAGCGTCGCGGTTCGCCGTGCGCGGATCTTCCAGGGGCTCGCGGCGAGGCATCAGTCTTTAGCGAGAGCCCCGCGAGTGCGGCCCGTGTCGGAGCGGCATTCGCGCATGGCCCTGCGGGCGGCAGCGCGGGCAGGAGGCATTTCGACGGGACGCACGCGAGCGCCGCGGGCCGCGCCATGCACCAGCGCTTCGAAGGACTGATCGAGCAGCGGGCTGACGCCGAAGACGCCGCCCGATTCCGCGACGGTGAATTCCTGGTGAGCGATTTCCAGGCGGCGCGCGACGCTGAGCACGAGCTGAGAAAGA